>CAYFQU010000017.1:21225-25892 GCA_964345335.1 uncultured Mageeibacillus sp.
GCAGACAGCTATTTTCCAAATTTAGATCAAAAACCGGAATGGCAAATGATTTGGCAATCTGAATTGCAATTTGATGAAAAAAATAATATTCAATACCGTTATCGGCATTATCAAAAAACAGAAAAATTTTAATATATATGAAGGAGGTAGATCATCTATGCTGACAGTTATCCCTTGGAGACAAAAATATCTTAATACTATATGGGAAGCAGGTCTGCCTTCAGAATCTTTCAAAAACAAAACACAACTTTTAAATTTGATCCGATCCTATCGAAATCATTTTCATGCCGAAGTATATATTGTGGAAAAAGAACAGGAAAGCATTGCACTGCTCTTTATAGAAGCGGTTTTTCTTGATAAAAAGACATTAGTCGGCAATTTATTGCAGTTAAATCCCTATAATTTAGAAGAAGAAAAAGATATACAGAAAGTTCTCTTGGAAATCGGTGCCGCATTCTATCAGCTGGAAAAAGATTTTGAGCAATTGATTTTGCGTATACCCGATAAAACACAGAAGGTGATTCCGGGCAATGAACCGGCGATTTTTCTCGGAAATTCCGTATATCCCAATAAACTGGAAACGCGTCAATTTGCGGCGGCTGATTTTAATCCGGAGAATTTCATTATTTTCCGTTTCAAAGGGCATTTTATTGCCGTCAAAGTTTTCAAGCATAAGATTGTGAATGTACTTTTTATACAAAAGAATAAAAAGATAGAAGATGATAGTTTGCGCAAGGCGTTATTGCGTGGCTGCTTTTTAAATGATCAGGGATTTATGGAAACAGAGAGAGAATTGATTAAAATACATTCTCTGATCGAGCCGATTGATGCAAAATTGGAAATTGATATCATTCAACAATTTACAGCTTATTTCAACGGCGAATCTTATAGCTTTTATTTACCGTATGATTTACCGTATGGTACAGATTTTCAAAAACAGGTTTGGCAAATCATCAAAGAGATTCCTTATGGATCCATGCTCTCTTATGAGGACGTTGCTCTGAAATTGACCGGAGATCAACATAAAGCGCGCGGTTTAGCCCGAGCAGTCGGTTCGGCTTGCGGCAAAAATCCTTTAGGTTTGCTGATTCCCTGTCATCGAGTGATCGGTAAAGATCGCACTTTAACCGGTTTCGGCGGCGGTGTAGAATTAAAAAGTGCTTTGCTGGATTTGGAATTTATCCATCGTACCAATCGTTAATTGGATCGGAAAGATGCTCCTGTTTACTATGTATTATTCTCTTTCCCTTGTTAGAAAATGCTTGGATTGCTATAATAATGTGTCTTTTATTTTATACCTTAAAAAGATTTGAAACATTATTCTTATGTTGATGAACACTTTATTTGTTCAAAAATTGGAAAGGGATAAACATTTATTAATGTTCAGTGTGTAATATATGAAAAAGATTGCATTTGACAATGATCTATACATGAAAATTCAATCACAAAATATTTTGAAAAGAGCCGATAAATTTTCCGGAAAATTATATTTGGAATTTGGCGGAAAATTATTTGATGACGAACATGCCTCGAGAGTGCTGCCCGGATTTTTACCTGACAGCAAATTAAAAATGCTTTTACAAGTCAAAGATAAAGTGGAAATTGTCATCTGCATTTCAGCTTATGATATTGAAGATAATAGGCAGCGCAGTGATTATGAGATCGGCTATGATATGGAAGTATTGCGTTTGATAGATGCTTTCAGAAGTGTGGAGCTTTATGTCAGCAGTGTGGTCATTACTTTTTTTGAAAATCAATCCAGCGCCTTGAAGTTTAAAAAAGCGATTGAAAAATTAAATGTGAATGTTTATTTGCATCACCCGATTGAGGGCTATCCGCATCAGGTTGAAAAAATTGTCAGCGAAGAAGGTTTCGGCAAAAATGAATATATCGAAACAAGTAAAGAAATTGTAGTTGTCACCGCTCCGGGACCTGCCAGCGGGAAGATGGCAACCTGTTTATCTCAAATGTATCAGGAGAATAAACGCGGCGTTTCTGCCGGATATGCAAAATTTGAAACGTTTCCCATTCATAATTTAGCTTTGCAGCATCCGGTCAATTTAGCCTATGAAGCGGCTACTTTGGATTTAAATGATGTCAATATGATCGATCCGTTCCATCTGGAAAAATATGGTGTCATTGCGATTAATTATAACCGTGATGTAGAAGCTTTCCCGATTTTAAGAGCTATTTTTAATAAAATATCTGGTTCATGTCCTTATTATTCACCGACAGATATGGGAGTGAATATGGCAGGTGATTGTATCATTGACGATGAGGCGGCCTGTGAAGCGGCCAAAGAAGAAATTGTACGCCGTTATTACAATGTTTTATGCGAACAAAAATTAGGACGCGCCAGCAAGGCGATGATTGAAAAAGCCGAAACATTGATGGGTTTGGCTGCGGTTGATGCCGATTCCAGAAAAGTTGCCATTGCAGCCAAAGAGAAAAGCAAACAATCCTCAGAAATAGCTTTTGCAATCGAATTGGACGATCAAACGATTATTACGGGCAGAAGAACTCAATTATTGGGTGCGCCGGCTGCAGCATTGCTTAACGCTTTAAAATATTTAGCGAAAATCGATGATCATATTCCTTTAATTTCAGGCAATATCATTGAACCGATTTCAACCTTAAAAATTGATACCTTGGGACATAGTTCTCCGCGCTTGCATTTAGAAGAAGTTTTGATTGCTTTATCCATTTCTGCGTTAACCAATCCCTTGGCCAGTGAAGCGATGAAGCAATTGAAAGAATTAGCTCATTGCGAATGTCATTCAACGATGATTTTAGATCAGGTTGACCGCAATACAGTTCGTAAATTAAAAATGAATTATACATCCGAACCGGTAGTCAGAACAAAACGTTTATACCAGCCGCGATAAGCTTTATTATTGATTAAATATCAGTATTTCAGAAAAATATAAACAGATAAGGATCGCAAAGAATCATTCTTAGCGGTTCTTTTTTATGTTGAGTGAGAGAGATATTATCCATCAAGGGGAAAATAAGAAAAGATCGGAATCTTCAAAAAATTTATATATTTAATATAAATAATAATTATTATTTAAGTAAATTATATGCATATTAACAAATTAGTATAAATAAAATACCTTTAAACTAAAGCGTAGTTCTAATTTTAATTTTTATTAGAGCTTATATCTTCGGTCATCCGTTCTATCAATCGGATTTGTATAAAATGCTGATGAAATTCGCAAGCGCATCTCTGCAAACAGGTATGCCGATAGATAAAGTTGGCTTTAGGCTGTTTAAGGCCATTGAAGATGAACAAATGTATGTTCAAACTCATACGAAGCACTTAAAAGAAATAGAAATGCGTCATAGAAACATTGAAAAGGACTTCGATATCAAAGATGATATGAAAGTCAGCGAAAATTATGAAGGGAAGGTTGCTCTCATAACGGGAGCAGCACATGGATTTGGTCAGGCTTTTACCAGAGAAGCAGCTAAAAGGGGCATGAAGCTTGCTTTAGTTGATATTGATGAAGAAGCTCTAAACAAACTGACTGCTGAGCTCAAGGAGAGCGGTACGGAAGTAAAAGCGATTCCAACCGATGTTTCTTTATATGAAGAAGTGAAGAAGAGTGTAGAAACAACCATGCAAGAATACGGCCGAATAGATGTTCTGTTTAATAATGCGGGAGTTGCTACTACCGGTGATATCGTTCATACCAATCAAAATGACTGGGATTGGGTTTTGGGAGTTAATTTCTTGGGTCAGACTTATTATTATAAAGAAGTTCTGCCGATTATGATTAAGCAAAAGACAAAAGCGAATATCATCTCAACAGCATCCGTCGCCGGTCTGCAGCCGGGAGTTGGAATTAACCCATCCTATTCTGTATCGAAAAACGGTATGATCGCAGTTTCTGAATGTGTCAAAGATCAACTGAAAAAAGCCGGACTTGATTATATAAAACTAGCCATTTTCTGTCCGGGCTTCATTCAAACCAATCTATATAATTCCAATCACTATAGACCGGAAAGATTTGCGCAGGCAAATGATCCTGCTCACTATGAAACAGAAATATACAAAGGTTCTCAAGAGAGATTTAAACAATTTATCGTCACAGGACTTCCGCTGGACGGCGTCGGAGAAAGATTATTTGCCGCTATGGAAGATGATAAGACCTATATCATCACCCATAAGGAATTCCTGAAAGATGTAAAAGCAAGACATAAAGCAATAGAAGATGACAGCTATGCAGAATTAACTTATATGAATATCGAAGATAAAATGTATTAAAAATATCTGCCAAATACAAAGTCCGTACCGGATCAAGTGATTCTGAAAGATCGGATTCAATACCGGAGATAGTTCCAGCGCTGTCTCCGGTATTTTTACAATTGCTTTTAAGCAGTCGGAGTTACTTTATATTCTCCTGAGTTTAATCGGCAGAACGTATTTTTTATAGTAGTATTAGCTGTATTTTTCATTATATTTTTTATCTAATGATTTCTTAAATGTCATCTTTAGTTTAATAAATAACTTAAATTTAATATTATTCTTAGTATTATTTTCAGTTTCGTAAATAAGGCTTGACAAACAACGGAATAATAAATATAATCCTTTTTGTGCCTTTGGAAAGGCCACTCCTCAAGTTTAGACGAATTTGGTGGAATTAGCTCAGTTGGTTAGAGTGCCA
>CAYFQU010000018.1:0-25691 GCA_964345335.1 uncultured Mageeibacillus sp.
TCATTGCTAGACCACCAAATAAGTGAATCACTCCGAAAATCATGCTCCAAATCATCAGGCGCTGGGGATCATCCATCGGATCAAACCAAAGTGACGGGAAATTGACCTGCCCATCGCTCATAACCGTTAATAAATCTCCGAAGAATCCACCAAAAATAAAACCCCATACGGTTGAAGACATGCCGCATAAAAACAGCATTCTAACCAAATTCCCGGATTCTGTTTTCAGATCGACTTTTTTCTTAAATAATAAAAAAGCACAGACGGCAGTTAAAATAACTCCATATCCGACATCCGAAAGCATCATCCCGAAGAAAATGAAATAAAACGGTGCTAAGCCCGGGGTCGGATCGATTTCTCGATTATTCGGAGCCCCGAACATTTCCAAAACAGATTGAAATGCCCGGGCGAAAGGACGATTTTTTAAGAGAATTGGATATTCGTCATCTTCGGCTAAAATTTCAATTTCTGCCGAGGCCACAAAATTCTCTTCAATTTTATTTTTAATCAGTTCAGCTAAGTCGCTGTGTACATAACCTTCTATCCAAAATGTGGAAGCAGTATTTTCAGTATAACCGGAAACAATATATTGCTCGATCATATTTGTATAATAATCCGATAAAACATAGTATTGCAGTTTTTCTTTGGCAAGTGCCTTTAAATCTGCTTCTGCTTCTTCACTGTTTCGCTTAATCTCATTGAGCGTTTTTTTATTTTGGGTATAAATCTGTCTGGGAGTTCCCGCTTTGGAAATTGGTAAAAGGCGGAACGGACTTTGTTTTAAAAGATGATCCGCTTCCAGCTCTTTTTTCTCCAATGTGATCACTGCTAACAAGGATCTGTTTTCCTGTTCTTTCAAAGGCAGAGAAACAATCGGAAAATCTGTTTCCTGTAAGTTTTTTTCGAATTCAGGCAACTGATCCGCTGCAATAGAACCTAAAAAATATCTGGTCTTTTCCGTAGAATTATCAGCCAAATTCAAATCAATTTCAAGCCAATCTTTTAATAAAAACTGCTCCTTGTCGAGCATGACTTTATCGGCTGCATAATTTTGTAATTCTTCCTGAATCAGCTGAATACGATCTAATGTTTTAAGAATATCAGCCTCATGTTGACTGACATTTAAAAATTCATCAACACTCAGTTTTAAGTCTTTTTTATCAACAAGTACTTCCGGATAATGCTCTTCCAAATATTGAATTGTACTTTCAAGCCTCATGCGGTTATTTTGTGCTGTTTGAATTTTTTGTTCGAGTTGATTTCTTTCTTCTGTGGTTTCAATCTCTTGAACTGCGGAAGAAGCTGTTTTTTCAACTTCATCTCTCATCGCAGAATCAGTGTTTTCGTCATCTTCTAAAAAGAGCTGTTCATTTTCAATCAGCTCTACAACGCCGTCGTTTTGCAGCATTGCTAAAATATCGGCCTTATCCTTAAGCAAGCCCAATATTTTAATTTTGTCCATTTTAAGAATTGCCAAGGAGAGTCACGATCCTTTCAAAAACTTTATCTGCTGCTTCTGCTTTTTGCTCATCTGAAATGGCAGGAATCTGTTGATCTTGAATACTTTTTTTCAGATTTTTTTCAGCTTCTTGCTCTGCTTCCAATTTTTCCTCACGCAAACGAAGATCTAAAGATCTGCGGGCTTCCTCAAGCTTCTCATCAAGTTCACGAGTATTTTGCTCAACCATGCTTTTCGCTTTCGTTTTCGCTGCTTCGACGATTGCAGCCGCCTCATCTTCTGCTTCTTCAATTTGCTTCACAAAATTATTATTCAAGGCAACCTCCTCCATATTGAACGATTGCACAAATTTTAGCATAATTTTATTTGATTTTCAATTTAAAACGACCCGAGATCAACTCGGGTCGTTTTGCTTTTATTGCGTTTTTATATATTTTACAGATGTCCTTTTAAGCTTTAATTTTCTTTCTTTTTGATCGCAATTTTATCATCAACAACATCAACCACGGCGATATCTCCCTCTTTGACGACATCATTTAACATAGCCTCCGAGAAAGCATCTTCAATCGATGATTGAATCAGCCTGCGCAAAGGTCTGGCACCATATTGCGGTTCATAGCCGTGATGGGCAAGCCATTCCTTGGCTGCATCTGTTACCTCTGTTTTAATACCAATGTCTGCAATCCTTTTTTCCAATTGTCCCAACATGATATCAACAATTTTCAAGATTGATTTTTTCGATAACATTTCAAAGAAAATCATCTCATCAATACGATTGATAAATTCCGGTGAAAAAGCCTTTTTCGTTTCTTCAAAAATCATTTTTTTCGCTTCTTCATAACTTCTTCCGCCGTACATGTTCTGATCAAATTCATCTTTATCATAATCCGCGTCCTGAGCGGCGAAACCGATTTTATGACCAGCGGAGGATGTCAATAATCTGGCACCTATATTGGAAGTCATAATAATAATCGTATTTTTGAAATCAACCGTTCTGCCTTGTCCGTCCGTTAAACGACCGTCTTCCAGTACCTGTAGAAGTACATTAAATACATCAGGATGAGCTTTTTCGATTTCATCAAACAGGATGACGGAATATGGACGGCGTCTGACTTGCTCCGTCAATTGTCCGCCTTCTTCATAACCGACATATCCCGGAGGTGATCCGATAAGTTTGGAAACATCAAATTTTTCCATATATTCAGACATATCGATTCTGACCATCGCGTTTTGATCACCAAACATCGTTTCAGCCAAAGCTTTGGCTAATTCAGTTTTACCGACACCTGTCGTACCAAGGAATAAGAATGATCCGGTCGGACGATTGGGATCTTTCAAACCGAGTCTGCCTCTGCGTATCGCTTTTGCTACCGAGGCAACTGCCGCATCCTGTCCGATGACCCTTTTATGTAATTCATCTTCCAAGGTGCGCATCTTCTCCTGTTCATCTTCAGTCAATTTCATCACAGGAACACCGGTCCAGCTGGCAACAATTTCAGCGATCTCATTTACACCGATACTCGCTTGATGTTCATCATTCTCACTTTTCTTTTCTTTTAAAGCTTCTAATTCTTCTTTTTTCTCATTTTCCTTTTTTAATAAATCGGCAGCTTTTTCAAATTCTTCCTTTTCCACTGCCGCGTCTTTATCCTGCATAATTTGATCCAATTCAGCCTGCTTAGCATGCAATTCTGAATTGGAAGATGATGAATTCATTCTTGCTTTGGAAGCAGCTTCATCAATCAAATCTATCGCTTTGTCAGGCAGGAAACGATCTGTGATATAACGGCTGGATAAATTGACAGCTTCTTCAATCGCTTCATCTGTAATCTTGACATGATGATGCTCTTCATATTTTTCCCGTAAACCATTGAGAATTTGTATAGACTCTTCTTCACTCGGCTCTTCTACTTTTACCGGTTGAAACCTTCTTGCTAAAGCCGCATCTTTTTCAATATTCTTTCTGTATTCATCAATCGTAGTGGCGCCGATCACTTGTAAATCGCCGCGGGCTAACATGGGTTTTAAAATATTCGAAGCGTCCATCGCACCTTCTGAAGCGCCGGCTCCTATAATGGTATGCAATTCATCAATAAATAAAATCACATTGCCGGCCTTTACAGCTTCATCAATACCGTTTTTTAAGCGCTCTTCAAATTCGCCGCGATATTTTGCACCGGCGATCATGCCTGATAAATCCAAAGAGAATAAACGTTTAGTCTGCAATAGATCGGGCACATCATTCTTCACAATTTTTTGTGCTAAACCTTCGGCAATAGCCGTTTTTCCGACCCCGGGCTCACCGATCAAAACCGGATTGTTTTTTGTTCTGCGGCAAAGAATCTGCATCGTACGATTGATTTCTTCCGCTCTTCCGATGATCGGATCAAATTGATTTTCGGCAGCACTCTTCGTCAGATCAATACCGAATTGATCCAAAGTCGGCGTGCCCGTATCAGCATGATCATTTGAAGCTGAAGCCCCTTGACTGTTTCCACCTTGTTGAAAAAAGCCGTAATTATTGCTCATCCCTGAACTTGTCGCTTTTACTAATTCTGCATAAACTCTTTGTACACTGATATTCAGACTTCTTAAAATTCTGATTGCAACACTGTCGCCCTCTCTTAAAATTCCCATCAAAAGATGTTCCGGCTCAATCGTATTCGAATTTCTGACATTCGCTTCTCTTGCCGAAATATTCAAAATTTGTTTTGTTCTGGGTGTCATTAACTGATAAATCTGATCAGCATCAAATGTCTGATTTGTTTTTTTCTGTTCAGCTTCTTGACCATTGAACTTATTTAAAATTTCGATCATTGCTTCTGTTGTTAAATTATATCTGTTTAAAATTTTCGCAGCCTCGCCGCCTTCTTGCAAAATGCCTACAAGGACATGTTCCGTTCCTATATATTCTGTATCATACGCTTTAGCAATGGCATCAGCCGCAGCCAAGACTTTGCCGGATCTCTCCGATAATCTAATCATCATATGATTTCCTCCTTATTTTGTCTTTCTATTTTCTTTCGTTAATGTTTCGGCAATTAATTTTGCTCTCCGCTCATCTCTTTGCATGCTGTTCAGGACTCCTCCGGATAAATGTTGTATTGAACCCGTTCCGATTAAATAACTTAAACTCAGCAGTTCAGGATAGTCCGGCATATCGGAAAATCCCAGGGCCTTTCCCAAACGTAAATCACTTAATCTTTTAAACGCTTCTTGATGATCAATCAATATCGCGTTCTCTAAAATCGCTTTCGATCTGTATATTGTATTTTCAAGCGGTAATTTTTCTCTTTCATACCAAGTTTTTCTGGCAAATCTTTCCTGCTCTATCAATAAACTCATCAACTTTTCAAATTTTTTTAATAACAGCTGATCGGTTTGACCTAACGTTACCTGATTTGAAACCTGAATCATTTGACCCTGCTCTTCGCTGCCTTCTCCATAATAACCGCGCACCGTATATCCTGAACGCCTGAGCGAGTCAACCAACGATTTGATCTGACCCAGCCTGGTCAAACCGGGTACATGCAAGATAGTCGAGATACGCAAGCCGGTCCCTACATTTGTCGGACAGGAAGTCAGAAACCCAAACTCCCGGTCGAAGGCTATATTCAATACGCTTTGTAAGGCAACCGCCAACCGATTAGCTTCTTTAAAAGCTTTTTCCGTTTGTAAACCGGCCTGTATCGCTTGAATTCGTATATGATCTTCATCTAAAATCACCAAACTCAAATTTTCATCCTGATTCACCATAATGGCAATATCCTGATTGTTTTTCAGTGCCTGAGGATTAATTAAATGCCTTTCCGTCAAAGTCATCTTTCCAATATTCGGTAATTCTTCAAGGCGTAAAGTATGGAAAGATACAGGATCAATTGTCTTAACAGCCTCAACTATTTTTGTAATCACTTCATCTTTTTGTTTTTCATTTAACAAATGTGGAAAAGGAAAATCAGTCATATTCCTGGCTAAACGCACTCTGGTGCTGATCACAATATCCTGATTTGGTCCATGCTGTTCATACCAATGCATCCTATTGCTCTCCTTCCTTTTTTTCCTGCTGTTCCAGATATTTTTCAAAAGTAAATTCTCTGATCCGATCTCTTTGCTCAGCAGCTTTCTCATACTCTTCTTTGCTGACATATTGCTTTAATTGATCTTTCATTTTTTCCAACATGGTTTCATAAGCAATTTTCTGAGCGCTTTTTTGCTCTTCTGCAGGATGATCTTTTTCAAAATCTGCTTCAGCTTTGTTTGTTTTTACCTGTATGTCATCTATATCTGTCTGATCCGAGTTTTTCGCAGGCATATCCTTTTCCAGGTAAATATGGCTGCCGTGTATTTCATCTAAAATCGGCTCAATTAAAGTTCTAAATTCCTGATAACAATGCGGACAACCAAATAATCCCGTCTGCTTGAAGTCATTTAAGCTTTGTCCGCAAAAAGAACATTTTATCTGCTCCTGACTATTCTGATTAAAAAAATTATTTGTCGCATCAAAAGGAAATGAGAAAATCGTTTTCCCTAAAAAATTATTAAACAAATCATCTTCAAAAGCATTCTGGAAAAGATTCTGTTTTTCCGCACAGGCCGAACAAAGATGGTAATTTCTTGTCACTCCGTTAACCATTGTGCTAACCGAAATATTCGCTTCATTTTTATGACATTTTTCACATAACATTTTCATGCCTCTTTCTAATTCATCCGATATAAACGCAATAACATATTTGCCAAAATGCCGGCTCTGACCTCATCGATCAATTCCGCCGGAACCGCTTGCAATGCCTGATGCGAAATAGCCGCCTTGATCAAGTCCATTTGATCATCTGACATCGTATTTTGGCTGTTCAGACTCTCTAAGATCAAATAAGCATCTTGTTGACCGATACGTTTAGGTAATTGCTGAATGTGGAAAGCCAAATGTTCTTCCGGAGAATCAAATTTGATTCTGCTGATTCTGATCGAACCTCCGCCGCCCCTTTTACTTTCTTTGATATAGCCTAACTCATTGGTAAATCTTGTGCGTAAAACATAGGTGATTTGCGAAGGAACACAATTTAATTCTTCAGCGATGTCATTTCTGGTAAATTCAATCGTACCGGCATTATCGTCAAGCATTTTATTTAAAATGTATTCAATTGTATCGCTTAAGTTTGCCATTTCCTCCTCCTTTGACTTTGACTATCTTTAACTTATAAGTCTATTATAAATCTGTCAATTATTGATTTGTGTTGAATTGATGAACAATTGTGAAATAAGCTTTAAAATTCAAAAAGAAAGCTATAAAGCTATGAAGATCAGTCTATATTTTCAAAAAAGTCGGTCCATTCGATCTCCAAAATTTTTGCCAATTTTTGTGCTACTTTGGGCGAAGGTGTTCTATTACCGAGTTCTATTTGAGTATAATAGGCACGTGAAATATTTAAAAGATCAGCTATTTGCTCCTGCGTATAGCTTAATTGTATGCGTTTCTGTCTCAGCCACTCTCTCATACAAATATCCTTTTCTCAATCTTTGCTACTTATTGTAACATATTTATTCTCAATTATCTATAAGACGAACAAGTCATAGCATATTGATTAAATCAAAAATATGTTACAATCAGTTACGGTGCCTGTTAGCTACATTAGCTTAATCAAAAACTTAATCAAACTATTATCAACGATAATTATAAGGATATTTTTATGAATGATTTTCAACATAATTTGAGAAAATTAAGGAAAAACAGAAATTTAACACAAAAGCAATTGGCTGATGAATTGGGTATTTCACGCTCGTTGATCTCTTTGTATGAAACAGGTGAAAGGCTGCCCAGTTTAAAGGCATTGCTCAAGATTTCAGAATTTTTTGAAATCAGCAATGATACATTGCTTGGTAAATAATTTTTCTCCGCATAATCAATCGGCCCTGCTTGAATTTTTCAGACAGGGATCATCATGAACTGTTTCAAAATAAAATATGCAAGCTAAATCTTCGTTTTTATGAAATCTATCAAGTGCTTCATTTGAATATTCTTTCTCTTTAATTTATCATTTGTTTATTCCATGTTACAATACCGCTATTGAGGTAAACTGATGAAAGAATATTATTGGAAATTCAGAAAAATATTTAATCAATTAATCGTTTTGATCTTAATCGGTTATGCCATTTCATGGGTCTATAAAAATATGTCTGCCCTGTACGCTATTATACCTTCTCTATGGGTCAGGATTCTTTTTTTCTTCTGTCTTTGCTTTTATATCATTTTAGTCATCAGTACTCTAAAAACGATTCAGGCATCAAATGTTTTGCGTGCCTATGATCCGACTGATCCACAGAGTTTAAAGCGGCTGAAAGAGCAAAGGAAATATCATTTAAAAACTCAATCAACCTTGCCGAGTACCATTGTACAGGATTTGGAAAAATGGTTGCAGCAAAACGGTTATGAAAAAGTAGCCAACCATTCTCTGGGCATCTTATACGAAAAGAAAACGATATTTTTCACTTTTACATTCAAGCGTAAAACCCATCGTACTTTTTTATTATATCGTCCTCTGCTGAATATTTTAATTGTTGATAATATCTTATCGGAAATTGCTGCTTTTATTCATCAATACGAATCTTTGAAACCGGTCAGCCAAAATGATTTAATTTTAATTTCAGATATGGAAAATGAAGAAGAAATTCTATCCGCAGGGACAGGTATTGTCAATTATATTTGCTCCAGGGGAACCGGAAATTTATATCCCGTTTTTTTAGATATGAATCACAGTCATATTTTTTATCCGCAGGATATCTCTTTACTGCCCTGGTATAAACGGATTTCCAGAACAATTTATTTACAGCGTCTGAAAGCTTTATTTGATCAGAAAACACAGGCTGATCCGACCAATCCTATTGATCATGCACAATGAGAACCAAACCCATACATTTATCTTATGATCATTTCAAAGGCTTTAAGCTATGCATTCAGGTTTGTTTTAATCAAGCTGCTTATACCAATCGATTAAATGAATTATGTTATAAAGATCTTATTGAGCATGCCGTGACTGAAAAGTGGTCTGGCGAATATGCCATGACAGATGCATTACAAAAATCTTGCAGTGCTTTTTTAGAGAAATATCAACCGGATGCTAAAATTTCTTCAGCACATAAGGATTTAATGCCATTCACGGTTGAAGTTATAACCGATCCCCTGTCAGGTGTCTATTCACCTCGAATTCTATATGTTATCCGTTTACTACAAAAGGAAATCCGCCCTGTACCTATTTTCTTAGGAAAGTCAAAAATTATTCCCTCTCATGTTGCAAGCGGATTATGGCGTCGTTTTTGGGGCTTTGTTCGCTATGGCCGTATTGTCACATTAGGGCTCAACTGGTCAAGAAATTTTCCGGGTTTTGCAGTCATTCAAAAAAGTCAGAATTTAGCTAATTTTAAGTCCGTAAGCGCCCATGAATTCGGACATCTTTTTGGTCTGGATGATGCTTATAATGCTTGGTATCGTTTTTATTATGCGGCACCGGGAACAGAAGATTATATGATGCATTATAATCGTAAAGTACATGAGCAGGAGATCGCCATGTTGATCAAAGCTTATGCCAAAAATCGCATGCAGTTTTTTCCTGTAAAATTTAAAGGGAAAAATATCATTTCAGGTTTTAAAGATGATCTGAAGTACTATGCGCGAAAAATCAAAGAAATTTCTTGGAAAGATAAATCGTCAAAATAATGATAGAGTATCAGAAATAAAATCGCTAAGGGCTCAGAAAGAAGCAAAATCTTAAACAGGATGAAAAAAGCAATAGATCATCACAGCCCAAACAATTTTAAAAAATAGTTTGCATAGTACAATACTCCGAACAGAGATGGTATACTATATATGTATTTCTGTTCATTTCTGAAAGAGGTTTTCGTGTCGATTATCACCATAGCCAGAGAGGCCGGTAGTTTAGGCGATGAAATCGCTGAGCGTATTTCTCAAAAGACCGGTTATCCAATCATTGATTTCGATAAAATGATTGCGATTTTTTTGAATCCTATTGTTACCCCACAGGAAAAACAAGCTTTAAGTACAAGCATAAAATACTTTTTTGAACCGATGAAAGATGATCGGCAAATAAATTTCAAATCCTATTTAGAAGGTTCCATCGGGGAATGGGCTAAAGTTAATCATGGAATTTTGCTGGGCATTGCAGGTCAACATTTTTTAGCAGATTGTCCGGATGCTATACATATTCGTATCGTAGCCGACAGAAATACCCGAGAAGAAAGACTTGCTCAGAAGAAGAATCTTTATAATAAAGCTATTGCATCGAATGCCGTGCTCACCGAAGAAAATAATGTCGCTTTACAGGAATTGATGTTTTTGCAGCGCTTTATCCGTTCTGAAGATATACAAAGTCTTTCAGCCGGTGATATTCGTAATCGTATTGATAAGCAATATCGCAAATTCTCTTTAACTCTATTCCAGGAAATAGATGAAGATTTTCAACATTATCATATGATTTTAAACAGCTCTTTAATGTCATTTGATAATTGTGTCAAGCAAATTATATTTTTCCTGCAAAATCATCAAGCCGAACAATCATTTTTGCAAAAAGAAAAATCTAAACATGTGCATTTGCAGCTGTCTGATTTACCGGTATTCAAAAATGAGTCAGAGGAAGAATTTGCTCATTTATTGGATTTGTATCATATAGAATGGAAATATGAGCCAAAGTTTTTCCCGATCGAGTGGGATGAACAAAATAATGTGACAATGGCTTTCAGCCCCGATTTCTATTTACCAAAATTCAATGTCTATCTTGAATTGACGACAATGAATCAGCGCTATGTCAGTGCAAAAAAGAAAAAGTTAAAAAGGCTGAAAGAATTATATCCTGGAGTCAATGTGAAAATAATCTATAAGAGCGTTTTTTTATCTTTAATACAGCGTTTTGAAGATTAAGAGGAGTTATTATCATGAGAGAAAAT
Organism: uncultured Mageeibacillus sp.; assembly: GCA_964345335.1. Taxonomy (GTDB): domain Bacteria; phylum Bacillota; class Clostridia; order Saccharofermentanales; family DTU023; genus UBA5436. The sequence goes on from CAYFQU010000018.1 coordinate 10,415, forward strand.
GAACATGCCGTGATCATATCAGAAGAAAAAATCAGAAATAGAATCACCGAATTAGGCAGAGAAATTACGGCTGATTATGCAAAAATAGATTCACCTTTGGTCATCATTGCGATGCTGAAAGGATCGACTTATTTTTTGGCTGATTTGACGCGCGAAATCGATTTGGAATTACAATTTGATTTCATATCAATTAGCAAGATCAAATCTTCCAGCTCCTCAATTAATATTGTTAAAGATGTTGACATTGCCATTAAAGATCGTCATGTACTTGTTTTAGAGGAAATTGTCCGCTCCGGTCTAACAACGCATTATATGTTGGAGCATCTGGAAAGTTTTCAGCCGGCCAGTCTAAACTTAGCTTCCTTACTGGTCAACCCGGATCAGATGATGATGGATCTGCCCTTAAAGTATCAGGGTTTTGAAATTGACTATACCAGAGTCATCGGCTATGGCATGGATTATAAGGAGCAATTCAGAAATCTGAGAGATATTGTGGAATTATAAAAGACAATGAAAAAGCTTCAGCGAACCTCTTGTTTTCCCTTTTGACTAATATCATCATTAACGGAATTTTTTTATTAAACATTGAACTTGTAAGGCTAAGCTTTTACTTTTACCAATAGAACCACCGATTCTTAAAATCCAGTTCGTTATTGAACCCATCTCTATTCAATTATTTAACTTGCAGCAATGAACCTCTTCTATTTTATTTATACCTGACCACCGTTCTTATTAATTCTAGATGCCGTTTCGTTTCACTAAGGTCTTGTATTTCTTTTCATTCACGACTTTTTGTCTTTAGGATAATAGATTTAGAATCTGTAATGAATCAATTCCAGTAAACAAATCAGCCAATAAGTTTCTTTACACTTATCAGACTGCTAATCAAATTTCTCTATTAAGAACTCCTTTATGCCTCGAGTGATAACAAAAATAAAATTCTGAGTTTTCAAGTTACTGCCAACCGATCCAACTGGTGATGAATCTTAATCAAGGTTTCCTTTCGAATTCCCTGAAGCTTGATTAGAGTATAGTTAAGCTATGATATGGTGTCAATTTAAAAAATCTCATTCAAATTATTTTTCACGATTTGATCAAAAAAGCATTATGTTTATTGTCAATTTTGAACAAAATGAAGTTTAAAATAAATCTTTTTTATCGCAATTCGCTCAATTTTTCTTTGATCTTTTCAATATCACCTTCAACCGGACCTTGTAAGACACCGGCATTTCCGCCGCCCTTGAAGTTCAAATTTTGTCTGATGATATCTGCATATTGCCTCAGATCGATTTCTTCTGAATACATATATAAAATATATTTGTTGTTTGCTGTTTGAGTTAGAATGGAGGCGATACCGTTATTCTTTTTAATAATACTGCGACAAATAAATTTCCAGTCTGTTTTATCAAAATGTTTATTTTCTAAAATAATATGGCTGTCAGTCGGTTCCACACTTTTTAAAAATAAATCAATCCACTCTTTATTTTTTTCATTGATGATGCTTTTCAAATTCTGGATTTCCGCTATCTGTTTATCAAAAGCATTGATCAATTCATCAGTATTTGCAGATAACCGCTCTGTAAAAGTATTCGTTATGCAATTCAGTTTTTGAAAATATTTCAAAGCACGATTCCCGCAGAGTACAGTTAATCTGACACCCTGTTTATAATTCTCTTTTTTAATAATTTTAATCAGACCGATTTCACAAGTAGATTTAAGATGTGTTCCCGCACAAGCACATTGATCATAGCCTTCAATGACAATTAAACGTACATCCTCTTTCAAATCCAGCTTGCTGCGATAATTGATATTTTTTTGTTCTTCATGAGTTAGATATTTAATTTCAATCGGTATATTTTTTTGTATCGCTTGATTTGCTTCTATTTCCAATTGTTCAATTTCGTCAAGAGTCAATTTGCCGTCAAAATCAAATGTTGTTTCCTCTTCATTGATATGAAAACCGACATTATGATAACCGTATTTTTGATTGACAATTCCGGAAATAATATGTTCTCCGCTATGCTGCTGCATGAAATCATAGCGTCTGGCAAAGTTAATCTTGCCTTTAATTTTTGTCTGAACCGGTATAAGCTGATCCACCTCATGCCAGATTTGCTGATCAATCCAACAAGTATCCAAAACTTGAACCATTTCTTCTTTTTGCTGATGATCAGAATAAATTAAAACACCTTGATCTCCCGGTTGTCCGCCGCCCAGCGGATAAAAACAGGTTTGAGTTAAGCATAGCCATTGTTTGCCTTTTTTTTCTAAAACATCCAATACTTCTGCAGTAAATTCTTGCTGATATGCATCACGATAATATAATTGATTAAAGTCATTGACCATTTTCTACTCCATTCAGAATCAAAACGCCGCCCGGCAAAAGGGAAAACACTTTATTATCTCTTTTAATCATCGCCTCTTCGATGAGAGTACCGGACGCATCATACATCATTTGTTGATAATTTTCCAAAGTCAAATTAGAAACCTGACAGCTTGTCACTTCGTCAGCTAAATTTATAAGTACAACTACTCGTTTATCACCTTTACCAAAAGCATAGGCAACAACTTTATCCTGTTCGATCTTCGATTCTACGGAATAAGCGTTGAGACCTCTTAATAAAGTTCCTAATCTGCCGAAAGATTCATAAAATTGATAGTTAATATTCGATGTGGATAAATCTACATCAAGCAAAGCTAATTTTTGTTCTTCACCTAGCATATTTAAGGAAGTTGCCATTAAATCGGCTAAACGAATATCTCCTGAATTAATTTTTATAGAACGAATTAATTCTGCCCGAGCATCAAATGTTCTCTCGATATCTCGTGGGATCAATTCATAAATGGAATCATTAAATTCGTCTAAATCTGCTTTATTTTTAAAACATTGAGAAATTGTAAGATCGGAAGCATGATAATCTGCTGTTGAAAGCATGCGATTTTCTTTATATTGCATACCATCGACAAAAATTAAATTGTTTTTGATCTGCTGATATTCCGGTGTATCAGCGATCGTTTTGATAACCCAATCGACATATGCTCTTTTTTGTGTATCACCAATCATCAAATGATCCGTATCACAGATCTCAATATATATTTGTTCAAATAAATCTCCGGAGCGTCCTATTCCGCTTTGTTCCAGACGCAGATTTCCATAGGTCGTATTTTCCAAGCCAAACATGTACTGAATCAGATGACGCAATTCTAAATCCGTTGTTTGACTGTCAATCATAATCCAAGGATTCATCTTTAAGTCTTTTGCCAGTTTTAAACTATTAGCCAAATTAAACTGTGTTTTGTTTTCGATTGTTTTAAGATGATATTGTAGGACTGATACCGTTTCAGAACTGTTCATCCAACTGTCCGGAGCATATCCGGACATCGCAACAGGCAAATAATTCATGCGCAGAACAGAGCCTTGCGGCTGATTCTGCAATTCCTGTGCTAAATCTGTTTCTCGATCCTCAACGGTACCGAACCATATTTGATCCAAATAGACTTCCCCTTTGCCTGAAAATGAAAAAGTCAATGCCGCGTCTTTATCCGCAGCCAATGAATTTTTCGGCAAAATTAATACACCGCGATATTTTTGCCATTCGGAGTCAAGTTCTTTATGAGAAGGTTCAATGTCAACATTTAAGTTCTGTAGACTGACCTCAACTGTCGCATTTTCAGATGATTTCGCCCAAAATTCATATTGGAAAAATGTATTCTCATTGATCACAGGGTATGATTGCGGATTAATCATCTGCTGCAAGGTATAAATACCCTCTCTCCCTTTATAAGGCAGCAATTTATGTTGATATAAACCAGTCAGCTGTTCAGCAGGCTTCGCTGTATCCAAATCAATTTGCAAAGCTGTCAATCCACCATCAGGCGCATGTTCTTCCAGTTGTATTTCTGCTGCCTCAATATCCGTTACATACCATTCCCCTGCAAGATCATTTTCTATGGAAAGATTCGCTTTTAAGGGCATCGTACTGATTTGTTCCAGCTCTATAATATCTCCTCGCTGATAACGAATATTTTCCGGCTGACTATCCAGTTGAATTTGCAAGCCCATCATCGCATAGGAAAAATTGCCCTGTCTATCTGCAGCGACGATTTGTCCTGTTGCTACACGTTGCAGGAATTGGCAATTCAAATGAGTGTTTTCCTTTTGTGTAAATTGCATCTCTTGATCAGATTGCCATTTGCTGCCTTGATCATCAGTAATATACAGATTGCCGTGAATATCTATTAACACAAATTGATCACTGCTCAAAATAGCCGCTTTCATAAAATCAGGGCTTAAAATAATACTTGAATCATCTGATAGAAATTGCTGTGAATATGCAATTGATAAGTCCCTGATGCTATCATCATATACATCTTGAAAGTTAAAACCATCATCACTATATAGAACCCTGGCATGTTTCCCGACAAGCAAGAGCTGATTATGCCTGGCAACAATATCTTGCCAATTCGTATCAATGGCAATATCTAAATAGCGAAAATTTTCACCGTTTATTGTATAAAATCCCAAGGAATGATCGCCGACTAAATAATACCCGTCTTCATTAGCTGTAATCGCATTGATTGTAAAATCATCTTTTAATTTTTTATGCATAATAGAATGATCTGAAGCATATAGGTAATGCCCCTTTTCTCCAACTGCCATAAAAGACCATTCGCCATCATTATTCTGTCTGGCGATACAATCTGTCCAGGAAAGCGGATTTTTCTCAGCTTCCGCTATTTGATCGAGATTATCAAAGGCATAAGATTTATTTAGCTCCAAAGCATTCGCATTAAACCAAAAGGTTAATTCCTTTTTTTCATTCAGTCTGTATACATTACCTTTTTTATCTAAAATCAAAAAGTCCTGCTCAAACTCTGTCGCGCCGACAATATCTGCTTTGCTTGTAGTTTGAAAAAGATGAACATCAGTGAACGATTTAAGGGATAATAGATAACCGTCCGATCCTGTAAATAAAATATGATTTTTATTTTCTGCAAGATCAGTCCATAAAATATTCTTCGGCAAATTATTCGGCAGAGAAAACGGATAAAAATGATCGATTTGATCTTTGGTATACGATTCGACGACACCTGTTTTCTTAAGATAGCGTTCGCCGTTTTCATCATTGGATAAAACATTGACCTTCGCATTGATAAAGAAATGATCTGGAAAAATATTAATTTGATCATCATCCGGCATCGCCACCTTAATCATCCGTTCATCACCGTCGTCAATAATCAGATTCTGACGATAGGTTAAAGGCTCAAATGAATTGTTCAAAACAATATTTCCATTTTTTAAGTCCAGTACATTCATACCTAAGCCATGTATATTTTGGCTTGATGCGGCTTCATGAACGGTAAAGTCAGCCAGACTGCTTGATCCGACTTCTTTTTTTGTATATTGATAGAGCAAAAGGAGTGGAATGAGCATCAATAAGAGACAAATTCCTCCGACAATCAAACCTCTTTTTTTAAATCTTCTACTTCGATGCCACATTTTTTTCAGTTTTATTCAAATGTATCGCTTTACTAAAGGTATATTTAGGAACAAAAAATCGAATTATGATCAAAAGTGTAAAAATACCAATCATGATCTGTGCATAGTTTAATATATTCAGGATTTCAGCAGAAGCAAAAACGTTCAGAACTCCGCCGAATAAATTAAAGATCATATGACCGATGATCGGTACAATGATGTTCTGTGTTTTATAATAAGCTATTCCCAAAAATAAACCCGGAATAAATGTATAGAAACTCTGTATCGGATTCATATGGAATAATCCGAATAATAAAGCTTGTAAAATCACTACTGTTTTAGGAGAATAACGCAAATTCAATTCACCTAAAACAATTCCTCGGAATAACAGTTCTTCGGCAATCGGTACTAAAATGACCGTTCCGATAATCTGTAAAACAATTGATTCATCATTTGATACGACCAAGTCGATCAATTCTTCATAGTCTTGAAAAAATCGAGAAATAACGGGCATGAAGTTTCCTAAATATTCCAATAAAAGCATTGCTAAAGTAACCAGACCCAAGGTTCCGAAAGCACCTAAACTCATACTAAAGAAAGATTTCGGCTGCAATGAATTTCGAACAAAACTATTTTGATATCTTTTATTACGATATTTCAGGTAAGCGAGATATATCGGAACGCAAATCAGAGCCATCAGAATAGAAGCATAATTCTGCATTTTGCTATTCAGCAATACTTCATACCAAGCATCCGGATTTTCCAAGGAAAAATTTAAACGGAACATAAACACAAAAGAAAGTAAAAGCGCGGCCAGATTGAGCACAAAAACATGCAGCATCATAAAAGCTAAAGAAATCGGCCAGACGCGCCAAAAATTACTACGCTGCCGCAGAGGACTGTAAAATTTATTATTTTGAGCAGTCTGTACATATGGATTCACAGGCTGCTGAACAGAATCCGAATAAGGCGAGAAGCCTCTATTCTCTTCCCATAAGCTTTGTTGATTTTGGAAATCAAGGTTTGATTGCACATATGGATTTCCCTGTCCACTGAAATAGCGATGTTGGTAGCCATATGTAACATCCTCCGAATTTTGCTGCTTTTGTTCAGGCTCAAATTTTTCTTTTTGCTCGAATTCTGTCATAAAAAATGCTCCAATTATCCCCTAATTGATCGTTGATTATTTTTTGTTTAAAACAGCTCTGTATTTGTGAATTTTTTCGCAGGGCATATAGGATTCTTTGGCAGTGCGAAGCCCCGGATCACCCATATCTTCTTCTCTGTTGACGATTTTTGAATTTTCAAATTCCGACAATACCGTCAGCTGATTGATCAAAGCATATAAACCTTCATAATTGGGGTCTGCTTTTTCAAAATGAATCACCGCCTCCATACCTTCTCTGATCAAAGAACCCATGGAAAATGCGATGAGATCGTTATTATAATAAATAGCTCCACCATGGATATCCAAAACATCCCAATACGAAAAGAGACGATCAATCGGCGTACAATCGCTCTGCAACGGATCTTGACAATCCACGTCTTTGTCCGCACACCAGGTTTGAACTAATTCAACCGCTTTTTTGCGATCTGCTTTGGTTAATGTTTGATAGGTAAAATCAGGATATTCCCTGATAAATTTATTGACATGATTGCGTTTTGCCCGATAATCCTTACCTTTGAGCTTCATCAGTTTTTTAGTTTCATAAACATAATCGGAAAAATCTTCACTCATCTCCCAGGAAACGGTAAAGTCATTCAAATCTTCAAAATATTCCTGAGCATTTCCATCGATAAACATTCCGAGTAATTGCCAATTCTCAGCTGCAAAAATCTGAGAAATCTGTAATAAGATTTGATTCATCTTTTCTTTACTCAGTTCGCCCAAAGGTAAAGAAAAATGCGGTTTTGTAAAAATACCACCATCAGATATTAGACAAAGACAATCTTCAATTATGATATATCGATAATGGTAGCCACAGTTCCAAGCGAAACGGCTATTGGGACATGCGTCGGCGATACGAGTATTACTTAAATTAAAATAATGTATATATTGTTCAGCTAATTCAATTGTTAACGGCTGAAGTTCAGCAAACTTCATTCATCCTCCTTATATTGACTGTTGAAAACGATCATAAAACACATCAAAAACAATATCCATTTCTTTTCTATCATGAATCGAAGTGAAATATTGTTTATCATGATCCCGGTATGATCTCATAATCAAAATCTCAGGAACAATTTTGTCATAATCCTCACCTTTATAATTATACATAACGACATAATTTACACCGTTATACTGAAAATTATCGATCACGGAAACATAATAAGTATAACCGTTCCTCTGATCACGAATAACTCCTAAAACTTCGTCATCTGCTATCTTATTTGTTCTTTTAATTGATTTTCGAGGTATAGGTTCGGAACTATTTGCGGTACGCGAAATCGGAGGCTTCTGAGCCGCAGACAACCTCCGCTCTTGTTTTCGATAACCGGGAGTTTTAACTCCTTCTAATTGTTGTGGTTTATAATTCTTATTCTGTCGATTCATTGAGCAATCTAATCTTCTAATTCTTCATCGTCAAAGTCTTCGTTTTCAAAATATTCTTCAAGAATCTTATCATAGGCCTCATAAATCTCTTCATTTTCTTCATCAGATAATGTTTCGATAAATGCGTCACCATCTTCTTCAACCACTCTACCGATCACATAAACCAATTCTTCATCTTCATCTTCTGCAACAGGCACCAAAGCATAATATAGCTGTCCGTCGTGCTCAAACTCATCCCCGATGAAAAAATCATAGGTTTCTCCGGTTTCTTCATCAACAATTTGGATGATTGGATCTTCCTCCAATAACTCATCATGATCATGAGAACATCCACCGTGATTACCGCATCCATGGTCATCACCACAATTATGGTTATGACCGCAACCGCAATGCTCATCATGTTCGGGATGACGCAAAATTCTATTATCCAACATAAATTCCTCCTAAAAAAGACTCTCTATTTTTAACATATTTGATGAAAATATTGTAAAATGCGACCTCTGATCTTTGCTTATTTTTGCTGTCGATTCAGAAAATCTTGTAAAAGGATTTCAGCCGCAACCTGATCTACAATATCTCTTTTTTTATGTTTCTTCACACCTGTTGTATTCATGTATTGATGAGCAAGTACAGTAGTATAACGCTCATCAACAAATCGCACAGGCAGACCGGTCAGGTTTTGCAGTATGTCTGAAAACTCTCTCACCGTTATTTCTTTTTCTCCGATTTGTCCATCTGTACGTTTCGGAAGCCCCAGAACAAGATCGGTAATATTTTGTTCCGTAACAATATCCTTTATCTCAAGTGCCATCTGCTCCAGGTTCTTACCTTTATGAGATAAAGTTTTATAACCTGTCGCTATGATACCGAGCGGATCGCTTAAGGCAAGCCCGACCCTTACTGTACCGTAATCTATGCCTAAATAACGTTTCATAAATTACAAACGATCTAAATAATCGGAAATAATGACTTCCAGTAATTCATCTCTTTCCATTTTATTGATGATCGCTCTGGCATTTTGATGATTCGTAATATAGGTAGGATCACCGGAAATAAAATAACCGACTAATTGATTTTTAGGATTGTAGCCTTTTTCCTTGAGAGCCGCCATGACCAAGGTCATAATCTTATTAGCTTCTGCTTTACGATCAGTGCTCATTAAGAATCTTGCAGTTTCTTGATTTGTCATCTCATTCCCTCTCCTTAATTCTTTTCCTATATTTTACCATACTCTATGCCAATTAAGTTATCCTTCTCTGAATCTTTAATAAAGACTTCAATTTCTTCTCCTGGTTCGGCATGTTCCGTTTCCGTCAATACTTTCACATAGCGCGACGTATAACCTGAAGCAATTTTCCCGATAGACTCTTCCACAATGAAACTATCTTTCATCCCGACACAGGTTCGGGCATATGCAGCAGCAAGTTCTTCTCCTAAATCTAGCATTTGCGCTACTCTGCGCTTGACGATCCGGCTTTCTACTTGCCGCATGGAAGCTGCTTTTGTACCGGGGCGAACGGAATAAGGGAAGACATGAATACGGCTGAATTGAATATGTTTCACGAATTCTAAACTTTCTCTGAATTCCTGTTCCGTTTCCTCTGGAAAGCCAACCATCACATCCGTTGTAATCGCTGGATTCTCATATATACTGCGCAACATTTCCACCCGTGCTACATATTCCCGAGCTGTATACTGCCGATGCATTCTTTGTAAAACCGTATCCGATCCGGATTGTAAGGACAGATGAAAATGTGGACAGACCTTATCTGCCTTCTTCAATATTTCGAGAAAAGATTCAGTAATAGATAACGGTTCCAAGGATCCTAAACGAATTCTGTTAAGTCCCGAAATTTGATTTAATTCAACGCATAATTCCGCCAAAGCATCACTATTCCTGCCGTATTCTTTCTCAAATGAGCATATATGTATACCCGTTAAGACAACTTCTTTATGCCCGTTTTCAGCAAGCAATTCAGCTTCCTTGATAATATTTTCCCTTAAACGGCTGCGTATTCTTCCCCTCGCCAAAGGAATGGCACAATAAGTACAAAAAGAGTTACAGCCATCTTGAATCTTTATTTGTGCTCTGGTATCAATTTGCTGTCCGACAATTCCCAGCTCTTCATATTCCGTTTCAGTACTGGCCTTGCCTAAGGGAAGTAAATCATGTTCCAACTCAATCTCAAAATCCCTAGACTCCTCAGAGTCTGACCTATTTAAATGCTTCGTAATAAGTTGGAGTACAGCATTGCGATCGGCGGTACCAATAGCCAAATCACTGACATCGGAAAGATCTTCCAATTGTGCATAACAACCCATCGCAACGACCAGAATATTTGGATTTCTTGTTTTCATGCGCCTTAAAAATTGTCTGGATTTCCTGCCCGCTTCCGCAGTAACCGTACAAGTATTTAAAATCCCGACATCTGCTTCTTCAATTGTTTCAACCAGTCGAAAACCCTCTTTGTTCAACTGTTGAGCCAAGGCCTGATTCTCATAATGATTTGTTTTGCAACCTAATGCATGTATATATAAATTCGGCAATTATTTTCTCCTTTTGCCCTTTTTAGATTTTTTATGTTTTGCTTTCTTTCTATTCTTCTTACTTGTAACTGATTTTCTGTTTTTCCCATATCGTTTTTTAGGGAACTCATCTTCCAGTTGATATCTTTTATTCTTTCTCTTAGAGCTTTTAGGATGTTTCTTTTTCGGCGCAGCAGCTCTTGCCGTATCATGCCGAATTAAAGAAAAATCAATAAAACGTCTATTTGTATCCACAGAAGCAATTTGCACGGTAACGGCTTGTCCTAAAGCCAAAATTGTCCCGGTTCTCTTATTTTTTGCAATCAATTGCTCCGGATCATATTCATAAAAGCCATCCAAAGTCCTGAAAAAAACGGCACCCTCCACACTGTTTTCCAATTGCACAAACATGCTCGACGGCGAGAATCCGGAAATAACGCCATGGTAAATTTCACCAATTTTATCAGCGTAGTATTCAGCAGCTTTTTGATCCACTGTATCCCTTTCCGCCTCAATTGCAGTTCTTTCCGTTTCCGAAATATAATCTCCTATTGTATGTAAATGCTGAAAATCTTTTTTGGAGAATTGCTCATGATCCAACAGCCATTTTTTGAGATTGCGATGTGTAATCGTATCAGAATAACGGCGAATCGGAGATGTAAAATGGCAATAAATTTTAGAAGCCAAACCAAAATGGCCTAAATTTTTTTCTGTGTATCTCGCCTTTGCCAAAGAACGCAATAACATGGAAGAGAGCGTTTGCCCGAATTCTTTGCCTTTCATTTGTGCTAGGGCATCCGCCAACTCAATCGGTTGCGGTGTCGCACTGATCTTCACTTTGATGTTAAAACGTTTCGCCAGGTTTTTAAAAGCCAAAAGCTTCTCCGTATCAGGTAATTCGTGGACACGATAAATGATCGGAATATGATGCTGTTGAGCCAGAGTAGCTGTAAATTCATTTGCCGCAATCATAAATGATTCAATAATATGGTTGGCATATAAATCCGGCTCTGGGAAAATATCAATCGGATGTCCTTCAGAATCCAATGTGACTTTTGTTTCCGGGAATTCAAATTCCAAAGCACCTCTTTGTTGTCGTGCTTTCATTAAAATATCAGTCAATTCCTGCAGCAAAAATACTTTTTCTTTGAACCAATCAGGCCGATCGCTATCCGCTTCAGCACCGTCCAATATAGATTGTACTTCACGATAAGAAGATCTGACCTTACTCTGGATGATCGATGGATATAGCTTTCCGGAAACCGTTGTTCCCCGCTCGTCAAGTTCCATTTCTGCAGTCAAGGCAAATCGATCTTGATTCGGATTTAAACTGCATAGTCCATTGGACAGTTGATGTGGATACATCGGGATAACACGGTCAACCAAATATACACTGTTGCCTCGTTTATAAGCCTCCGTATCCAAAGCACTGTTTTCTTTTATATAATGCGTAACATCAGCAATATGCACAAAAAGCTTAAAATGACCATTTGGTAATTTTTCAAGATCAATCGCATCATCCAAATCTTTGGCATCTTCACCATCAATCGTAATCGTCTGCATTTTTCTTAAATCAATGCGACCATTCTCAATCGCTTCTGCAATTTCTTCCTCTGTCATAGAGATTGGAAATTGCTCGACTTCTTCCATCACTTCGGCCGGAAATTGTAATGGTAAATTATAATATTTAACAATAGATAGAATAGCGACATCGGCATTATCCGGCTCACCCAGGACTTCAGTGACTGCTCCATAGGGATCTCCGTTCGCATTAACCCCTTTTGCTTCCACTACCACTTTCATATCAAAAGGAGCTCCATTCAGAAAATTCCTTGGAATATGAATGCGATTGCCTATGTTTTCATCATGCCTATCCAGCTCAACAACGCCGTTTTTGCCGTTTTGGCGTAGAACTCCGACTAAATTTGTCATATTTTTTCCTTCTTCTAATCTCAGTACTTGTCTTTTATAAATATTATAACCTATTTGAAAACTTCTTGAGAGAATCAAAAAGATCACCGTATTTCTGTCACATATGACATGTTAGATTAGTTTTGTATTATTTGTATTAAATATTGATTAAATTTATTAAATTGATTTTTAATAACCGGTCATTCATGTAAAAATAGAAAAGTAATACTATTTGTTGAAAAATTATAAAAGGTTATAGAATGAAAAAAGAAAATTTAAATTTAATGATTATTTTCACCTGTATTTTAGTTTTGGGTTCTATTTTAATTTATGTTTATCTAAATTTTTTGATGCCGTTTCCAGATAAAAACAGGGACGCTGCTTTTCAGGAAGAATCAGTTTTATCCCAAACAAATGACAGTAAAATGGCTTCTGCAAACAAGCAAAAAATCGAAGATCATATCAGCACGAAGGATCTTCGCCAAGTTACAGAAGCAACAGCTTCCCAAACGGAAAAAGAGTCTGTTGAGCAAATCACAGAAGTGCCTATCGAAACGCCGACAGATGTATCTGAAAATACAGAGGAGCAGCCGGAACTCGATTATAAATATATTGCCTTAACCTTTGATGACGGCCCCTATGAGCCGGTAAACCAAAGGATTTTAGACTTACTGGATCAATATGACGGACATGCAACATTCTTCATGTTAGGCAGTCGTGTTTCCAATTATCCTGAATTATTGCAAAGGATCGTTCATCAAGGTTCGGAAATCGGCAATCATAGTTATTCTCATGCCGACTTTACGACCTTAAACATTGATCAAGTTTATGAAGAGTTAAATGCAACAAATCAAGCCATCAGAGATGCCTGCGGCTATGAAGTTTTTCTATATCGCCCGCCTTATGGTGCCTTAAATACGGATTTGCTCAATCAAATCGATCTTCCGGCTATTCTTTGGAATGTCGACACTTTGGATTGGCAGTCCCAAGATCCCGACTCCATTGCAGAATATATTATGTCTGCAGAGAGCGGCTCCATTATTCTGATGCATTCTCTATATTCTACAACCGCTGATGCTCTTGAAAAGGCTATTCCTGCCCTCTATGAACAGGGTTATCGTTTTGTAACTGTTTCCGAATTATTCAATATTTACGGTATGTCGCTTATTAGCAATCACTCTTATAGCAGTCCTTTTTAGGTGATCCGGTATTCAGAAAAAGATATATGATAATGAAAAAGATTGGCGGAACAAGGTCATATGAATAAAAATAAATTATTATTATTTTCTCTCATTGTTGTCTTAGTGTTAGGCTTGTGTGCATGCCAAACGAAAAATAAGGCAGATGATGGCAACCTTAACACTGAAAAAAATAGTGTTAAGGCACAGGACAACGAAGTTGTTTCAACAAATCAAGGGAAAATAACCGAAAATAAATCAGTCGAATCCAATCATACTGAAACACAAACTAAGGTAGTCGAAGATATAGCAGCTCAGCCCGAAGCACAAAATGACTCGGAACAGAAAACAATTGACCTCAGAACAATTGACGACTATAAGTATATCGCTCTCACCTTTGATGACGGCCCCATAGAAGGAGCAGATGAAAAAATTCTGGATTTATTTACGCAATACAACGGATATACAACATTTTTTGTAAACGGTTATAGAGTTGAGCAATATGATCAGTCGTTGAAAAAAATTGTAGAACAGGGATCTGAAATTGCAAACCATACCTATTATCATTTCAATTTCAGAGATCTGGATGAGGAGCAAACTTTAGCCGAAGTAGAAAATTTGAACGATTTAATTCAAGAAAAAACCGGTGTAAAACCTGCTATTATCCGCCCACCCTTCGGAGAATACAAACAATTGACATTAGATGTTTTGCCTTATCCGCTTGTAACCTGGAGTCAATCTTCCAGAGATTGGGAAAAACAGGATAAGGATTTTATTTTAGAAAATATTTTAAATACAAGTCCCGGCTCAATCGTACTTTGCCATCATACAATTCCGCAGACAATTGAAGCAATCGAAGAGGCTTTACCTATTTTATATAAACAAGGTTATCGTTTTGTGACTGTATCGGATTTATTTAAAATTTATGGGGTTGAACCAAAGCCACATCAAGCCTATTGGTATCCGCAGGAAGAAAATTGAACTGATCACAGTATCAGTTTTGCTGATATTCTATAAAACAAATAAAAAGACACTTGAGTCGAGAAGGCATTTCACCCTCGGTCAAGTGTCCTTTTCTATAAAATCATAATCATTGTTTCGTTTTATTCAAGTGCAGAGAATTTGTGTTCCCTGCACATATTTAATCTTCAATAGTTCTAAGTGATCTGTTCATCAACCTTTTTAAATTTTCCAACAGGCCTTTCATTAGTTTATTTTAACAATGTATTTCGTTCTGGTTTCAACTGTTCCGTCATAATCCGTGAAGCTCTTTTGACAGTTTTGATTCCAGCTGATTAACTCATCTTTTATTTGAATCAGCTTGTCAATCTTATCGAATTGCTCATTTGATTTTTCATACAACTTATGGATACCTTCGTCCATATAACGCTTGATACCATCTGCAAGCTCTGTATTCGCTTTATTTAATTCAGAACTTGCATCGGTTAGTACAGGCATCTTTTCAGTTAATTCTCTGACTCCCTGATCCAATTCAGTACTTGCCTGAGCAAGTTTGTTCGTACCTTGATGGTAAAGCTGATCAATACTATTTTGGAATGTATATAGACCTGAATTTAATTCTTCTGAACCATTTCCCATAGTATTAGAACTAAAAGCAACAGTCATATC
>CAYFQU010000019.1:0-22501 GCA_964345335.1 uncultured Mageeibacillus sp.
ATAAACATAGCAGTATTCCTTTATATGCTCAGTTAAGAGAATTATTGGTTGAAGACATTCAAGACGGCATCTTTAAGCCGGGCGATCGCATTCCTTCAGAACTTGATTTATGCAAAGAGCATGATCTGAGCAGACCGACTGTACGCCAAGCCATTTCTGATTTGGTCGCAGATGGTATTCTGGTGATTGAAAAAGGTAAGGGAACTTTTGTTGCTTCGGAACCGGAGCGTTTGGTGATCGAGCATTTTAATGCCTTGACTTTTTCTTTTCTAAATTTTGATACATATGAAGGAGTCGGTTTAAAACCGATTAAGCTTATGGAGCCGGATCCTGAATTGGATCGTCTGTTTAAGTTTCCTGCGGATAAACCGCATCCCGGCTACTGGCTCGCTGAATGGCCTTTATTGCTTGACAGAGAGATCCTAGGTATTTGTTCATCCTATATTCCAGTGCAGATGTTCCCGGAATTAGGGCAGAGCATTGCGGCAGGCAAAAGAATGGTGGATATTAAATCCAATAAATATGCCATGCTGCCTCAGAAAGGCAGTTTGAATATTTTAGCCAGACCTGCTAAGAATAAAGAATCAAAGGCGTTAAATATACCAAAACGAACCTTTATTTTAGCGATTGAGGGACCTTTATTTGCCAGAAGCGGTCATGTCTGCGAAGTTTTGAAAGTAGCCTTGAGGCCGGATTTGGTTCAGTTGGAATTAAATTAGAGCAATGAAAGAGAAATGCATGCCGGAAACAGTGGCTCTTTTTTCAGCATGCTTTTAAATCATAAAGGTGAGAACAGATTTGAATTATTTTGATCATACAGCGACTAAATTAATTAAACCGGAAGTTCTTGACTTCTATATAGAACAATTAAAACATAATAATTATAATCCGGCTGCCAGATATTCATCAGGAATTGCGGCGGCCGCTTCTATTCGTGAGTCTTTGCGGAAAATTGCCGAAGTTTTGGGTTGCCGGGAAGATGAAATAATTGTGACATCAGGTGCTACCGAATCAATTAATACGGCGATTAAGGGTACGCTTTTTGCTCCGAATCCGAAGCATAAAAGAATATTGATCACAGCCGGCGAACATGCCGCGACCGTTGAAACTTGTAAATTCATGCAGCATGTGCTGGATTATCAGGTCGATCTTTGTCCTTTAAATGAACAAGGGGAAGTTGACTTAAATTCTTTGGCAGATCTTTTAGAGAAAAACAGCTATGATCTGTTTAGTGTGATTCATGTTAATAATGTTTTGGGAACGGTCAACCCGATCGAAAAAATTGTCACATTAAAAAATCAATTACAGCCGAAAATGCCAATTCATGTTGATGCCGTACAAAGCTTGGGTAAGTTACCGATCAATTTAAAGCAATGGGGTATACAATTAGCCTCTTTTTCTTTACATAAAATTGGTGTGCCCAAAGGTATCGGACTTTTATATAAGGCAAAAGATATGCGTATTGAGCCTTTGGTCCATGGCGGTGGTCAACAGAACGCTTTGCGTTCCGGTACGGAAAATCCGGCACTTGTGGCGACAGCAGCTTTTGCTATTGAAAAAGTGAACCAAGCATTAAAGGAGAACAACGCGAAAGTTGCCGTGTTGAAAAGCTATCTCTTAAATGGTCTGAAAGAACAAAATATTGTCCATCAAGTTCTCGGTTTTGAACATTCTGTACCGCATATTGTACCGATCTGCTTTCCTACTCTGCGAGCGGAAACTTTACTGAATATTTTGGACTATGAACAGATTTCCGTTTCGATTGGTTCCGCTTGTTCCAGCAAAAAATCAGAACAAAATCCGGTTTTGAAAAGTTTAAAATTACCGAATCATATGGATCAACATATTTTGCGAATTAGCTTAGACGAAACGGTCAGCAAAGCCGAAATCGATTATTTTGTCCAGAAAGTCAAACAGGCACTTGCTAAGTATGCACGATAATCGTTAAACTATGCATGATCAAATGAAAGAAAATGAGTCAAGAACAGTGGAATATCAAGAATTAGTTTTAGTACGTTTAGGCGAAATTGCCCTAAAAGGTTTAAATCGCAATAAGTTTATCAATCGCTTAATGCAGAATATGCGTTATCGCTTGCGCGGTTTAAATGATCTCAAAATTTATCAGGATCAGACCAGAGTTTATATTGAAAACAAAAAAGAAGCTGAGCAGCCTTTTCCAACTGAAGAAGTTTTATTGAGAATTAAAGATGTATTCGGCTATGTTTCAGCCAGTCCGGTCAGACGTTTTGCCAATGATCGGGATCTTTTGTTCGAGCAAGTGAAAGACTATGCAGCAAAATTATTTGCAGATGGGAAAAAACACACCTTTAAATTTGAAACAAAACGTGTCGATAAAAAATTTCCGCTGCGATCCTATGAAGTGAGCAGTGAATTAGGCGGTTTGATTTTGGATCAATATCCGGAACAGGCTAAAGTGGATGTACATCAACCTGAATTGATCATTTATGTGGAAATCAGAGAAGATATTTTTCTTTATCATGAAATACAAGAAGCGTTTAAAGGTTTGCCTGTCGGCACAAGCGGTAAAGGTATGCTTTTGCTTTCAGGTGGTATCGACAGTCCCGTGGCTGGTTTTCAAATGGCCTCAAGAGGTTTACAGCTGGAAGGAATCTATTTTCATACTTTCCCTTATACCAGCGATCAGGCCAAACAGAAAGTCATTGATTTAGCAAAGCGGATCAGTGATTTTTCCGGCAAATTTGCTTTGCATATTGTAGATTTTACTGATATTCAATTGACATTAAATGATCAGGTGCAGCCTGAGATGCTGACTGTGATCATGCGCCGTATGATGATGCGCATTGCGGATCGTCTGGCGGCTCAACATAAAATCAATTGTCTGATCACGGGAGAAAGTCTGGGACAGGTTGCCAGCCAGACGGTAGAAGCGCTGATGTGCACAAATGCCGTCACGACGCGCCCGGTTTTCCGACCCTTAATCGGCATTGATAAAAATGCTACGATCACCATTGCAAGACAAATCGGTACTTATGAAACTTCGATTTTACCTTATGAAGACTGCTGTACGATTTTTGTGGCAAAACATCCGAAGATCAATCCGAGTTTGCAGGACTGTCTAAGGGCGGAACAAGATTTGCATATCGAGGAATTAGTTCAACAAGGCTTAGCCGGAATTGAAACAATCGTTTTATAATTTTTATTATTAAACAACTTAATTTGGAGGTAAATACATGTCCTATTCTATTATTGAGAAGAAAGATCCGGAGGTATATGCTGCAATTCATCAGGAATTACATCGCCAAAAGGATCATATTGAGTTAATTGCATCTGAAAATTTTGTCAGCGATGCGGTACTGGAAGCACAGGGCTCAGTGCTGACTAATAAATATGCTGAAGGTTATCCGGGCAGACGTTATTATGGTGGCTGCGAATTTGTTGATATTGCGGAGAACATAGCGATTGAAAGAGCGAAAAAGATTTTTGGTGCGGAGCATGTGAATGTACAACCCCATTCTGGAGCTCAGGCCAATACAGCCGTTTATTTTGCTGTGCTAAATCCCGGTGATAAAATTTTAGGTATGGATTTAAGCCATGGTGGTCATCTGACACATGGTATGAAGATTAATATTTCCGGTAAATATTTTGAAGCACATGGTTATCAGGTGGATCCGGAAACTTGTATGATCGATTATGATCAGGTTTTAGCAAGAGCAAAAGAAGTGCAGCCCAAAATCATCGTGGCGGGAGCCAGCGCCTATCCGCGAAAAATAGATTTTGCAAAATTCAGAGAGATCGCCGATGCGGTCAATGCTTATTTATTTGTCGATATGGCCCATATCGCAGGCTTGGTAGCGACTGGGGAACATATGAGCCCGATTCCTTACGCGGATTTTGTAACGACAACCACACATAAAACTTTACGCGGACCGCGTGGCGGCATGATTATGTGCAAAGCCGAATACGCCAAAAAGATTAATTCTGCAGTTTTCCCGGGCACACAAGGCGGCCCTTTAATGCATGTGATCGCTGCCAAAGCGATCGCTTTGGGCGAAGTATTATCGCCTGAATTTAAAGAATATTCCGCTCAAATTATTAAAAACGCCAAGGCCTTAGAAGACGGTTTTAGAAAACATCAGCTGAAGATGGTTTCCGGCGGTACGGATAATCATTTAATTCTCTTAGATTTAAGAGGCACGGGCATTACCGGTAAAGAGTTAGAAAAACGCCTTGATCAAGTGAATATCACAGCCAATAAAAACGGTATTCCTTTTGATACGGAAAAACCGACCATTACCAGTGGTTTGCGGGTAGGTACCCCGGCTGTTACGACAAGAGGATTGAAAGAAGCGGATATGTATGAAATTGCCGAATTAATTTATTTGGCGATTCATGATTTTGCGGCGCAGGAAACTGAAATCAAAAAGCGTGTTAAAGCGATATGCGATCAATATCCTTTGTACCCTGCATTAGATTAAGCAGCTTAGGTTGAAGGAAACACTTTGCTCTGAACTAACATTAGTTTGCAGGAATATACAATCAAAAAATATAAAAAAGGCAGGTCTGAACCTGCCTTTTTAGAAAGAAATGAAATATGAAAAACAATGAACCATTAGCCTATCGTATGGCTCCGCAAAAATTAGAGCAGTATATAGGGCAAGAGCATATCCTGGCAAAAGGGAAAATGCTGCGCCGTATGATTGAAGCCGATCGTTTAAGTTCTATCATTTTATTCGGTCCGCCGGGAACCGGTAAGACCAGTTTGGCGAAGGTCATTGCACAAACCAGTCATATTCCGTTTCGACAAATCAATGCCGTCACTTCGGGAGTCAAAGATATTAAAAATATTAAGGATGACACACAGATTTTATTATTGACGCCGGAAGGCAGATGCATCTTGTTTGTCGATGAAATTCATCGCTTTAATAAGGCTCAGCAGGATGCTCTCTTACCGCAGGTAGAAGACGGAACTTTGATTTTAATTGGTGCGACGACGGAAAATCCTTATTTTGAAGTCAATAAAGCTCTCATTTCCAGATCGACTGTTTTTCAATTATATCCGCTTTCCGAAAGTCATATTAAAAAGATTATCAATAATGCTTTGCATGACAAAGTTAACGGTTATGGCAAATTGAATATTCAACTGACGGATGAGGCAATGAATTTTATTGCCGACTTATCAAATGGTGATGCCAGAATTGCCCTGAATGGTTTGGAATTGGCAGTACTGACGACAGCTCCGAATAGCGAGCAAAGTATTGTGATTGATTTGCAGATTATCAAAGACTGTATGCAAAAGCGCAGTCCGGCTTTTGATAAAGGCGGAGAAGCTCATTATGATACGATCAGTGCTTTTATTAAATCAATGCGCGGCAGCAATCCCGATGCGACGCTTTTTTATTTGGCGAAAGCCTTGCACGGCGGAGAAGATATTGAATTTTTAGCCAGAAGAATTGTGATCTGTGCGGCTGAAGATGTCGGCCTGGCGAATCCGCAAATGCTCAGCTTGGCCGTTTCGGCTTATCAAGCCTGCTGTATGATCGGTATGCCGGAAGCAAGAATTATTTTGGCGGAAGCAGCTGTAGCAATCGCGACCTCACCCAAATCAAATTCAGCTTATTTAGGAATTGATCAAGCATTACACACTGTCAAAAATCAGCGCAGCGGAGACATTCCTTTTGCTTTGCGCAATGCTCCCGTGGAAAAAATGCGTGATTTGGGCTATGCGGAAGGCTATCGATATGCCCATGATTATCCTTATCACTTTGCCAAGATGGAATTTTTGCCTAAGGAAATACAAGGTCAAACTTTTTATCAGGCAACGGAAATGGGCTATGAAGCGAAAATTAAAAAATGGCTGGATTTTCTGAACTCACTGTAACTTTTATTTATGCGAGCGGTAAACAATCAGGACAAATCAATAGGTAAGTGAACTCTATTGATCAACAATTGGCTGAGCAAGCCGATTATAATTCCGGCAATGATTCCGGCGATTAAAAGAAAAGGGAAATAATAGAAAAGTCCCGGTGTTTTGAACAGCAAAGCGGCAATACAAATTTGCCCCAGATTATGAGCGACCCCTCCGCCGATACTGACACCGGTAATCGTAAATAATTTTGTTTTTTGTAGGAGCAACATCGTCAAGATGCTGAATAAAGCCCCCGCTATGCTAAAACAAAAATAAAAGATATTTCCAAAAGCCAAAGAGAGGATCAATATTCTGGCAAATGAAATCAACAGAGCATGAGGCAGTTTCAGTTTAAATAAAGCATAGATCACCGGAATATTTGCCAGGCCCAATTTAATTCCCGGAATCGGTATGAAATTTGGCAATAAAAATTCGACATAACCTAAAACTAAAGAGACGGCAATGAACATCGAGAGTAGAACTAATACTTTTGTTTTTTCTCTTTTCATCATTTTAATAACTAAAGGCATCCACCGGATGACTTTGCTCACTTTCACCGCTGATTTGTACGATCAATTGATGCGGCAGGCAGACAATGCTCTGACCGCTGTATTCAATTTTAGCATGATGCACACAGATTTGATTATGGCAGTTGGCCGAATCGATCCAAACTTGTCCGTCCTTAATCACAATCCGATTATATTGATCATCATCTTGAATGAGTTTAACGGTATCTTTCGCCAGAGGCAAATCAAAAAGAATTTGCCGATGATGGATAATTTGTACCCGCTGACCGCTGTTTTTTTTACTCCGCAGAAAAACATAGCTGAGCAAGGCGATCATAATTAAGCAAAAGATTAAAATCAGGTCATTTCGCTTTTGGCTTTTTGATTGTTTTATGACATTTGAATCCATGTAGTATACTATGAAGTATATTTTGCAAAAAAGGAATGCTCCATGCGGAAATTTTTAATTTATATTTGTACATTTGTTTTTTTGCTCAGTTTCTTGAGTGCCTGTACTGGTTTAGCTAAAGATGAAGCGCCGTCTGCTCGGTCAGGTGAACAGGATGATCTCTGCAAAGCGGAAGGGAAGGTTTTTATACAGGAAAATAATGGCATTGTTTCCGGCAGTGCCTTTATGCTAGATACCAATTGTATGATCAGCATTTACGATAAAAATCCTGATTTGGATCAAACGCAAATTTTGGAAAAGGCTTTTGCTCGTATTGAACAATTGGAAAATCAATTATCCTGGAAAATCGCCGATTCTGAAATTTCACAAATTAATAATAGAACAAAAAATTCTTTATCTGCTGAGAGTTTTACTTTAATAGAAGAAGCACTGCAATTTTCTGAAAAAACGAATGGCGCTTTTGATATCACGATCGGAACCTTAACCGATTTATGGGATTTTTCTTCGGGAGCTCAAATTGTGCCGAAAGAGGAGGAGATTGAACAGGCTTTAAAGGCTGTCGGTTATCAAAATATACAGATCAAAGATCAGCAAATTTCTTTTCTTAATCCGCGGACAAAACTCGACTTAGGCGGCATTGCCAAAGGCTATATCGCTGATCAAATGAAGACATTTTTGATTTCCGAAAAAGTCGAAAATGCAATTATCAATTTAGGCGGCAATGTTTTATGCTTGGGCGAAAAAAATCCGGGTCAGGGCTTTGTGATCGGCATTCAGAATCCTTTTCATGAAGGTTATCTCCTGACGGTAGAGGCAACTGAAAAATATCCGTCTGTCGTTACATCCGGTGTTTATGAACGCTATTTTGAGCAAGACGGTCAGTTTTATCATCATATTTTAAATACGAAAACCGGTTATCCGATCCAAAATAATTTGCTCTCGGTGACGATTTTAAGTGAGTATGGATTGGACGGAGACACATTGAGCACGACCTGTTTTGCGTTAGGCCTGACGGACGGTTTAAAGCTAATCAATGAACTGGAAGATGTACATGCCATTTTTATTGATAAGGATTATCAAATTTATTATTCCGAAAACTTGCAGCGAGATTTAAAAATTGAAGAAATAAACCATTAAACTCTAAATTTACTCAAATTTAAATCAGCTTCCTTTAAAGGTGACCTGAAAATAAATTTATATATTGTAATAAAAAATATGGGTTATTATAATATTACTAAGAACTGGAATTTTCAGCTCATATGCTTGAATATACTGTGTGAGAGTAGAAAGATTCAGACTGAATTTTTTTATCAACCATTGCTGAACAGATCATTGATCATCATTAAAATCGGAGGAAATGTTATGGGGATTTTTGGAAAATTATTTGAAAAGAAAGTGTGTTCTATCTGCGGCGGAGAAATTGGTTTATTGGGGAATCGAAAGCTAGAAGACGGTAATATGTGCAAAAATTGTGCTGCCCAGTTATCACCTTGGTTTAGCGATCGCCGTCAGAGCACGGTAGAGGAAATCAAAGGACAGTTGGCATATCGTGAGGCGAATCGTACAAAAGTAAAACAATTTCGTACCACTCGTACCTTAGGAGAAAATATGAAAGTTTTACTGGATGAAGATAAAGGTATGTTTATGGTGACCTCATCTCGCAATCCGGCTGAAGCAAATCCGGATGTTCTGGCTTTATCGGATGTAACCGGCTGCACATTGGATATTGATGAACGGGAAACCGAAATTAAACGAGAAGTAAAAAAAGCTGACGGAACTACTGAGCGAATCAGTTATAATCCGCCTCGCTATCATTATAAATATGACTTTTACATGATCATCAATGTCCAAAATCCATATTTTAACGAAATACGTTTTAAATTGAATGATACGACAATTGAAAGCGATCCGGCAATGAACAGACCGCGTACCGGTGCTGCGCGCTTGATGAATACCGGAACCCGGCCTGAGCAGGATATTCATTATCGCCGTTATGAAAAAATGGGAGAAGAAATCAAGCAAGTTTTACTTCAACTTCGTCAGAAAAACCGTGAGCAGACTCAGCAAAATTATGAGAAAAATGAAACTGTCGCAACTCCGGCGAATCAGACGATGGTCACTTGCCCCTGGTGCGGTACCGATACGATCCCCAATGCCGACGGTAAATGTGAATATTGCGGCGGTTCTTTGAATTGATCAGCTGTTGCAGCAAAAAGGACAGATTGCTTGTGCTCTTTTATCTCTGCATGTTCTGACGAGGTCTTTATCTGATTTTCCAAATGCTTGGTAATTATATGGCGATGCCTTATAATAATTGAGATTGCAATTTAGAAAGAAGGGGAAATCATGACAAAAAAAATAAAAGCAGATGATCTCAAAAAAGATTTATTTATGCAAAAAGAAAATCGTTGGGATGTGCAAAGCAAAGACAAAGAACAAATATTTGCTTTTGCTGAAAATTATAAAAAAGCACTTGATTTCGGTAAAACAGAAAGAAGATATATACAACACACCGTTGATTTATTAGAAGAAAACGGTTTCCAGCCAATCACCGCATTCAAAAAATTAAATGCCGGTGATAAAGTCTATTTGACAATGCATGACAAAACTTTGTTGGCGGCTGTAATCGGCGATGAAGAACCGAGTCAGGGCTTCAATATTGTCGGTTCACATGTTGATTCGCCGCGCTTGGATTTGAAACCGAATCCGCTTACAGAGGAAAAAGAATTAGTTTACTTAAAAACTCACTATTATGGCGGTATTAAAAAATATCAATGGCTTTCTACGGCATTGGCCTTACACGGTGTTGTTTTCCTGGAAGATGGCACGAAAGTTGAAATTAATATCGGAGATGATCTGAGTGATCCGGTTTTTACGATCACGGATTTATTGCCGCATCTGGACAAACATTTAAGAGATAAAAAAGTCAGCGAATTTATTGATCCGGAAAAGATGAATCTTTTAGTCGGCGGTATTCCTTATCCCGATCAAGAGGTAACAGATCGTTTTAAATTGGCGATTTTAATTCTGTTAAATGAAAAATACGGTTTGAAAGAAGCGGATTTCAATCGTGCCGAAATTGAAGCGGTTCCTGCGCAAATGGCCAGGGATGTCGGCTTTGATCGTTCCATGATCGGATCTTATGGTCAGGATGATCGAGTTTGCGCCTATACTTCAACGCGTGCTTTATTAGACATCAAAAAGGTAAAGAAGACGGCTGTGATTTTACTTGCCGATAAAGAAGAAACCGGCAGTGACGGTAATACGGGTGCACAATCTTATATTTTCCAATATAAACTCAATCAATTGCATGAATTGATCTTGGGCAGAGAGCCGAGCAGAAAAGAAATTGAAGATTTCTATATGCACACAAATTTACTGTCTTCTGATGTTTGCAATGCTTTTGACCCTAATTATTCAGAAGTGAGTGATCCTTTGAACAGTTGTTATTTGAGCAAAGGAATCGGTATCAATAAATATACCGGTGCCAGAGGGAAATCTTCCACCAACGATGCCCATGCGGAATATGTTGCTTATATTCTGAATCTCTTTGATCAAAATGATATTCCTTATCAAATTTCTGAACTCGGCAAAGTCGATTGGGGCGGCGGCGGAACCATTGCCAAATACTTTGCTCAAACGGGTATGAATGTGATCGATAGCGGGGTGGCGATGCTCGCAATGCATTCTTGCTTTGAAATAACCTCCAAGGTCGATGTTTACAATGCATATCGTGCATATCTCGCTTTCTTAAATGCGAAATAAAAAAAATGAAGAATTTAAAAATAAATAAACCAATTGTCCGATAGGGCAATTGGTTTATTTTTATCATCAGCGTTCAACTATTATGAAAAAAATTATATTTCAATCTTTAAGATTTTCAAGAATAATCTTCTTTTTCAGTATTTTCCGCAGCTAAATTATTTAACCATTTTTCTTTTTTGAAAAAATGACGGGCGATCAACATTTTCAGAATATCGGTGGTTTGTCCTGCAATATAAATTAAAATGGGAGAAGCATGCGTGAAATAAGCAACCATTCCGACTGTCGGAATATTGACCAGCCACATAAATCCTGCGTCCATTAACAAGGTAGATTTAGTATCTCCGCCGGCCCGGATAACGAAGAAAATTTGTGTATTGTACATGTAAACCCCGAAGAATAAAGCTTGTACTTGAATGAAGCCGGTCGCCAAATGAAAAACCTCTTGATTGACATTGAAGAAATGGGGCGTGATAAAGGAAGCACCGACCATTCCTAAAGCAAAGAGGACGGATAAATAAAGAGATAAAGCAAGCATTTTATAGCCGTTTTCTCTAGCCAAGTCGATTTGATTCGCGCCTAAAGGATTGGAGATCATTAAAATTGTGGCTACGGAAACACCGGAAAATAAAACAAAAAACAAGTCTGCCGTAGTCGAAGCGATCGGCAATGCCATGAGGGCGGTTTCTCCGGGAGAAGAGTAAAATTTAAATAGAACAGCCATACCGCCCGCCCAACCGATATCATTACAGAAAAGAGGGATGGCTTTGATGGTAATATTCTTGACCAATTGCTTGGGTATTTTAAAGAGATCCTTTATTTTTGTTTTGAAAGCAAAATCATTTAGTTTTAAAACAATTAACAGATAAATCAATTCAATGAAACGGGCGATCAGAGTACCGATGGCAGCCCCTTTAATCCCTAAGGCGGGAAGGCCTAATTTCCCGAAAATCAAAATATAATTCAGGACTCCATTGGTGAAGAGAGAAATGACGGATGAGATGAGAGGTAATTTTGTATTGCCGACCGAACGCATTGAGGACTGTATGCTGAATGAAACAGCCTGAGGAATTGTGGTCAGAGCGGCGATCGGGAGATAGAGCATTGCCGTATCGATCATCTGTTCATTGTCGGCGAAAAATCCGATAATTTGTCTGGGAAAAGATAAGCCTGCTAAAAAGAACAGAAGAATTAAAGCGAGTGAAGACAATAAAGTATAGCGAAAAGTCTGTTTCATTTTTTTTTTTTTCTGAGCACCTGAAAACTGTGCCAAAAAGATCGTGGCGGCAGTCACAATACCCATCATGCCAAAATTGGCGATCATTACAAACTTATTTGTTGCAGCGACGGCTGCAATTGCAATGCCGCCAATTTGACCGACCATCAAATTATCCAGTAAATTAACCGAAGAAGTGATCAGCTGCTGCAAAACCATTGGCAAAGCAAAAACGATGACTTCTCTAATAAATTTTTTATCTCTTAAAACACGATTTCCTTTGAACATTGTCACCTCAAAAACAAAGAACATTTTTACAGAAAAGCAAGAGTAAATCAATACTGCTTCATAAAAAAACGGCTAAATCTCCAACAAAAAATATAATCTCCCCATTTTAAATTTAATTTGCACAAAAAAGCACAATCCTGTCCCAGCAAATTCATATAAGTTTCCTTTGAATTGTGTACCATAGAGTACTATTATTTTAATTGCAAGTTGATATAAATATTTTATCCGGAAATGCATAGTATAGTTTGCAAATCGGAAAATAACAAGCTCATATAGGCAAATAGAAAAGGCAAACTATGAAAAAAAATAAAACAAATAAAATACCCGGAAAACCGTTCATGATATTCGGAGTTCTCATCATTCTGACACTGATTGCTTCGTTTTTAATCAAGGCTCCGGCAAAGACGGAAACAATTAAAGAAGTGATGCGCGACTTGAACGTTCGGCTCCGGGTATTTTAGCAAGACGTCCTGTTTATCGTCCTCTGGCAACAGGTATATTAGCCATTGACAGCATGTTTCCTATTGGTAAAGGACAAAGAGAATTGATCATCGGCGATCGTCAGACTGGTAAAACGGCGATAGCCATGGATACAATCCTCAATCAAAAAGGCAAGGATGTTATTTGTATTTATGTAGCTATCGGTCAAAAGAGCAGTCAAGTTGCCCGATTAGTTGAGAATTTACGCAAGCAGAATGCACTTTCCTATACGATTGTTTTATTTGCAGGAGCCAGTGATTCATCTGCTATGCAATACCTCGCTCCGTATTCCGGTACGGCGATGGCGGAGTATTTTATGGATCGCGGCAAAGATGTTTTGATTGTTTATGATGATTTATCAAAACATGCGGTCGCTTATCGTTCCATCAGTTTGTTATTGGAGCGTTTCCCGGGCAGAGAAGCCTATCCCGGCGATGTTTTTTATTTGCATTCAAGATTATTGGAACGTTCCGCCCAGTTATCGGATGAAAATGGCGGAGGCAGTTTAACGGCTCTGCCGATTGTAGAAACACAAAAAGGCGATATTTCGGCTTATATTCCGACGAATATCATTTCGATTACCGATGGTCAGATTTTTTTGGAAACGGATTTATTTTGGGCTGGACAAAGACCCGCCATTAATGTCGGCTTATCCGTTTCCCGTGTCGGTGGTGCGGCTCAAACCAAAGCGATGAAAAAAGCGGCCAGTTCTTTGCGCTTGGTCTTGGCACAATATCGTGAAATGAAAGTATTTACACAATTTGCGAGCGATCTGGATTCCGCTACGAAACATCAATTGGATTTCGGCGCTAATTTAATGGCTTTGCTGAAACAAAAACAGAATCATCCTTATCGTTTGGATCAGGAGGTCTGCATTCTGATGATCGCTTTAAGCAATTTGCTACTCGATTATCAAACGGATGAAATTGTGCTTCTGATGCCGCAAATTCTTGCTTACTTGGAAAAAGAGGCTGATGATGTATTAGAACGCATTAACAGCACAGGTATGCTCAGCGATGAAGCGCAGAATATTGTCCTGAAAAAAGCAAAAGAATATATTCTTTCTCAACAGTCTAAAGGAGAATAACTTTGGCTAATTTACAAGAATTAAAAGCCAGGATGAAAAGCGTACAGGATACACAAAAAATAACCAATGCCATGTATCTGATCGCATCAAATGAATTGCGCAAAGCAAAACGTGATTTAGAACATGCACATCCTTATTTTGATGCGGTGCGCACGGAGATCAAACGTGTTTTCAGAACATTGAAAGACATTGATCACCCTTATGTTTATCCTAAAGACATCGCAGATTTTTCTTTTGGAACCTACGGGATATTAATTATTACATCGGATAAAAGCCTTGCCGGAACCTATAATCAAAATGTTATTAAGGAAGCTCTAAAATTAATTAAATCCCATAAAGATGTTAAGCTTTTTGTCGTAGGAGAGTACGGCAGAAATTATTTTTTGACTCATCAGCAGAAAATCGTTGAAGATTTTCATTATTCGCCGGCACATGCCACGCTTGATGAAGCGAGAGAGATTACCGATATTTTATTGCAGGAATATAATGAACAGAAAATCAGCAAAATTTTTGTGATCTATACCACGATGCTCAACCCTTTGGAAGAAGAAACAAAATCAACTCGTCTGTTGCCTTTTCATCGTGACTATTTTGATGATTCCAAGCAGGAAAAACAGGTGCTGCATGAGTTTGAATTTGTGCCCTCACCGGAAAAAGTTCTGAATAATGTCATCGAAAGCTATATACAGGGTTTTATTTACGGAGCATTGGTCGACAGTTTTACCAGTGAAGAGAATGCGAGAATTAAAGCGATGAATCAGGCGAATGAGAATGCTAAAGAAATTATCGAAAATTTAGCGATTGAAAGAAATCAGATTCGTCAGGCAAATATCACGGAAGAGATAAATGAAGTAAGTGCCGGTGCTAAAGCGCAGCAAAAAGAAAGAAAGCAAAGAAGAAAAGATTAATATGCAAAATAAAGGAATGATCATATCAATACAGGGATCAGTCGTTGATGTTAAATTTGCAGCAGGACGCCTGCCTAAGCTATACGAAGCTTTATCCGTAGAAGTAAACGGCAAGCGGCGCATGATGGAAGTTGCTGAGCATTTAGGAGATCGTGCTGTACGCTGTATCCTATTGGAAACCGGTGACGGCCTTTCCAGAGGAATGGAAGTGTTCTGTAATGGAAGACAAATAGAAGTGCCGGTAGGTCAGCAAACTCTGGGACGCATGTTCAATGTATTGGGCGAACCGATTGACGGACAAAAACCGGTTTCCGATCAAGCACAAAAATGGAATATTCATCGCAAAGCACCGGCTTTCAGTGAGCAAAGAGTAGAAGTTGAGATGCTTGAAACGGGCATCAAAGCGATCGACCTTTTGGAACCTTATCCGAAAGGCGGAAAAATTGGTTTGTTTGGCGGTGCCGGTGTCGGTAAAACGGTTTTGATTCAAGAATTAATCCATAATATAGCGAAAGAACATGGCGGCTACTCTATTTTTGCCGGTGTCGGCGAGCGCAGCCGTGAAGGAAATGATCTCTGGCTGGAAATGAAGGAAAGCGGAGTATTAAATCAGACGGCTTTGGTATTTGGTCAGATGAATGAGTCGCCCGGTGTGCGTATGCGTGTCGCTCTGTCTGGTTTGACGATGGCTGAATATTTTAGAGATCAGGAAAATAAAAATATTCTGTTCTTTATTGATAATATTTTCCGTTTTGTGCAAGCTGGTTCCGAAGTTTCCACCTTGCTCGGCAGAATGCCCTCAGCTGTCGGTTATCAGCCGACTTTGGCGGAAGAGATAGGGGCTTTGGAAGAGCGTATCGCTTCCACTAAAAACGGATCGATTACATCCGTTCAAGCCGTTTATGTACCGGCGGACGACTTGACAGATCCAGCTCCGGCGACTACTTTCAGCCATTTGGACGCGACAACCGTTCTGAGCAGAAAAGTGGCGGAACAAGGTCTTTATCCGGCGATTGATCCGCTGGCTTCCAGTTCTAGAATTTTGGAGGCGGAATTTGTCGGAGAAGAACATTATGAAGTGGCGGTCAAAACTCAGGAATATTTACAGAAATATCATGAGCTGCAGGATATTATTTCGATTCTCGGGATGGATGAATTAGATGAACATGATAAATTAGTTGTTTATCGTGCCAGAAAATTACAAAGATTCCTTTCGCAGCCATTTAGTGTGGCAGAGAAATTTACGGATGTAAAAGGCGTCTATGTGCCATTAACAGAAACAATCAAGGGATTCAAGGCGATTTTAAACGGTGAGATGGATGAAGTCCCGGAAGCGGCATTTTTTAATGTAGGTACCTTGGACGATGTATTCGTTAAAGCCAAAACATTGGTATACCAAAATTAGGGCGGTAAAATAATGAATTTTCATTTAGCAGTATTTGCATCTGATCATGATTTTTATGAAGGGGAATGTGAGTCCCTGATCATTCCGATGGAAGACGGTCAATATGGCGTTCAAGCGAATCATGTGAATTCCATCTGTGCGATTGTGCCCGGTTTACTGAGCTTTCAGGTGCCGGGTGAAGAGAAGAGAAGAGAAGCGGTCGTTTCGAATGGAATCATGAAATTCGAAGAAAATGATGCTTTGATTTTAGTCAACACCTGTGACGATCCTACTGAAATTGATGTGGTGAGAGCTGAAAGAGCTAAGGAAGAGGCGGAAAGATTATTGCGAGAAAAACTTAATCGCCGAGAGTTTTATAAAGTACAGGCCAATTTGGTTCGCGCTTTAAATCGCTTGAAAGCTTCACGGCGCAATCAGCATTGATTGTTGAAAAATATGAGAACATATAAAAACGCTATCTCTATTTGCAGAAGATAGCGTTTTAATTTTTATAAAATTTCTGATTATCTTTTATTTTAAAACAAAGCGGAAGAAATTCTTTTTGCCGCGGCGTATGATTGCTTCCTGATTGCTGAAATCTGCTTTGGTCAGCAAATAATTGGCATCACAAAGGGCAACTTCATTCAAATAAATACCGCCTTGTTTGATTAAGCGACGTCCCTCGCTTTTAGAGGGGACCATGCTGTGTTCGTTTAATAAATCCAAAATGGGTGTTTGAAAAGCAGCGTCTTCCGTTAATTCAACCGTGATCATGGAATCGGATCTGCCGGCACCAGAGAATAATTGTCTGGCTTGTTCTTGTACTTCTTTTGCAATCTCTTCGCCGTGGACAATCTTAGTCACTTCAAAAGCCAAAACTTCTTTTGCTTTATTGATTTCCTGACCTTCCAACTTGGCGTATTCTTCAATTTCTTCTAAAGGCAGGAAGGTTAGGGTTTTCATCGTTTTAATCACAGATGCGTCTTCCAGATTGCGGAAATATTGATAGAACTCGAATGGTGCGAGTTTGTCCGCGTCAAGCCATAGGGCACCTTTAGCCGTTTTACCCATCTTCTCTCCGGCAGCTGTTTCCAATAATTTGAAAGTCATGCCATAGGCATCGGTTTGCTCGGTTCTTCTGATCAGATCCACTCCGCCGATAATATTTGCCCATTGATCTTGACCGCCCATTTCCAAGCGACAGCCGTAACGACGGAATAATTCTAAGAAATCATAACTTTGCAGCAGCATATAGCTGAATTCAAAATAAGTTAAGCCGTCTTCCAGGCGGTTTTTATAAATATCTGTTGCGAGCATTTTGTTTACGGAAAAATGCACGCCGATATCTCTTAAAAATTCAATATAATTGATATTCAGCAGCCAATCAGCATTATTCGCCATAATCGCTTTGCCGTCAGAAAAGTCAATTAAACGCGACATTTGCTCCTTAAATTTTTCCACATTATGATCGATGGTTTCGCGCGACATCAATTTACGCATATCCGAACGACCGGATGGATCACCGATCCAACCTGTACCGCCGCCCATCAAAGCGATGGGGATATGCCCCGCTTGTTGCATATGTGCCATGACCATCATTTGTGTTAAATGTCCGATATGCAAACTGTCTGCTGTGGGATCAAAACCTATATAGAAAAAAGCACCGGGTTTAGCCAAATATTCACGGATTTCATCCGGATGGGTCGCCTGTGCAAAATAACCTCGCTCTACTAAAATATCATATACATTTTTCATTTTTCATCTCCTGTATACTGCATAATCACGAAAATTCTATCTCATTATCAAAGGACTGTCAAAAAGTTGATTGATTGGTTGCTTAGCCTGATTTAGCCAGAGCCGGGCGGCTCTGAGTTCAAGATTTTCCTGCCACAGAGCATTTTTAGGCAAAATTGAAGAGAGATCGCTGAAATTCATGGCGAGCGGTAAACTCGCATATTGCTGCATCTTCTTCAGCGCATAACGACCGTTTTTGCTGAACCCGATCACTTGTAAATAAGCAGGGCTGAAATCATGTTCTTTAATATTTAAAAGTAAATTTAATAAAGCTCTCTGTATTCTTGTTTTGGGATATTGCTTATGACTGACCCGTTCAACCAATTGCTCAATGCTGACATAATGTTCTTTACAAAAACGAGTTTCCTGCTTTAAACGATTTAAGATATTTTCATCCATATAGCGCGTATCGGCTTTCTCTGCGTTTTCAAGTACCAGATAATAAAGATCGGCGAGCATTTCCGGCAGAAGATAAGCATTTTGTTGTAATTCCCGTAAAAAGACAGCTAAAGCTTTTTCAGGCATATAGTTTGCCAAAGTTCGAATCAGTTCGGGAGATATTAAACCGACGGTATCATTTTGCTCAAGATATGTTCTGATTGCCATAGCGGAAGCTTGCTTTTCACTGCCTATTTTCGTATTGCCATAACTTGAACCTTCTCGTTTGATTAAGACAGGCTTTAGCTTTAAATTATATTGATAAATCGCTTTTAAATATTCAATGGCTAAAATCTGATTGGGCTGCTGCAATAAGAGGCTTTTCGCATCCCCTAAATGTTTAGCGATGAAGGCCTGCCTGGCAGCGGCATAGGATCTCCCCTCTCTCAAGGCCGGTTTAATGGCAGTCCACATGGCAGCTTCCTGATCAATTAAGAACTTCGCGATTTCTTCTAAATCGGCTAAAGAATCATTTTCCGCACCGAATACCAAGCGATTGCAAATGCCTGTTGCTGCTAAAAGTCTTGTTGCCGTTGCAGCGAAAATCTCTGCCGATCCGGTCGCAGCATAAGCCGGTAGAAGCAAGACGATATCGGCTCCACAGGTCAAAGCCATCTCCGCTTTGGCTCTTAAGGAAATGACGGACGGTTCGCCTCTTTGACAAAAATAACCGGACAGCATCACGATAATAAAGGATCTTGGATTTTTTTGCTTAATTGTTTCTATTTGATAGAAATGCCCATTATGAAATGGATTATATTCTGCAATAATACCGTTGACTTCCATAGATTTCTCACTTTGATAATTGATAAAATTCTTCTAAAATATAAAGGTAATAGTTATCATAGTTAATTCGAGGTATAAGATGCAAGATTTTATCAGAAATAAAAGAAATCTTTTGCTGATTGGTTTAGTTTTATTGATTTTAATTGCTTTACTATTGTTTGTTTATCCGGGTTTTTTAATCAAACATGAGCATTATATGCCTTTGGAAAACAAACGTTTTACGATGTGGGATCAACAAAGTCTTGCAGAGCAGATCAATCCTGATCAAAAATTATCTGATGTTTTTCAAAAGAATTTTCTGAAAGAGATTGAAATTGACGGTAAAAAAAGCGGCTATTCAGGAGTTATCAGCTCAATTTCGCTCAATAAGCGTGCAGAAAATCAGGAAAGTTCAGAATTGAATTTAACGGATCAATTATTATGGGGACGTTATTTAGCTTCTTCCAAACAGAAAAAAGCTTTTCAGGAATGGCGCGACATGATCGAACATCTATTTTTGCAAGAAGATCATTGGGTGACGCAAATGACATTGCAAAATCAGATTTTGGCTGTTGAGCAAAAGACCTGGAACTATGATTTACAATATGCTGAGGTATTGTTGACCGCTTATAATATCAATCCGACAAAGGATCTATTCAGACAAATTGAACGGATGATGCAAAGAGCTTTGCCTTATTTTGAAGATCCAGAGCAATTAGCAGATTATCAGGTGAGTGCAGAGCGGATTTTATATCCGGAAACTTCTTCTTCCGATCGGCCAACCGAAAATCCGGAACTGCTGAACCCTTATCGGGAAGAGAACATTATTCGCTTATCCGATATCAATTTATTTGTCTTACATTCTTTCGCTCTGATTGATCAGACTTGGCAGCCGATTTATGAACAATGGGCTGCGCTTATTGAGCAGTCGATTGAACCGGAAAGCCAATTTTACCCGCTGGGCATTTATGCCGACTTAAAAAATTATCTGACAACTGGCAATCAGGCCTTTGCTGTTTCTACCTATGATAATTTGAAAATGATCTATCAATCCGAACAAATAGCGAATACCAAAACACTCAGTTTTTATAAGAGAGCTCTTTTACGAACGAATACCTTGGATCAATCTTATCATCTGATTTCTTTACAGGGATTGCAAAATCAGGATGATATAATATCCTTAGCTATTTTTGCTGAATTTTTAAGCAACGAATTGCCAAAGCAGGAAGCTGAAACACAAACCTTGCTCAATATCATTGCCAACAGCTTAAGTACCAAGCAATATCATGATCAGTTTAATACATTGGATCAACTTTTCTATGAGAAAGACAATCAGGAAACAAATACTTTTTATGCCGCTCAGCAGATTCATATTCTATTGACGGGGTTTCAATTTAATTAACGGTTGATTGTTGAAAAGCGGGGAAAAGCTCTGTTCTGTTGCTTGACCCCGCTTTTTATTTCACGGCATATTATTCATGAAGTGTAAACTTGAAAGTTGTTTCAGAGCGATAAGGATGTTCTTTGTCAATGATCGGCAGAGCAAAATTTTCTTGATTGATTGCGTCAGGGAAGTACTGGGTTTCTAAACAAAAGGCGCTTCTCCTGGCACATGGCTTTCCGCTCTTTTCAATTTTCCTTTGATCTAAAAAATTTCCTGTATAGAATTGAACACCGGGACAGCTCGTTTTTATCTGCATCTCAATACCGCTGTTTTCGGAGAAAACTTTGATTTGCGGATCAGCAGATTGATCAAGTACAAAATTATGATCATAACCGCTGGTGATTTTTAATTGCTCATGTTGTTGCTGAATATCCTGACCAATTTTTTTAGTTTTTCTGAAATCAAAAGGCGTATGCTCGACTGGCATTAAATAGCCGGTTGGAATTAAATTCTGATCGATTTCGGTAATAGCTGCAGCCTGGATCTGCAATTGATGATCGAGAATTTGTTCAGCCTGATGACCGGTCAAATTAAAATAGGTATGATTGGTCAAATTGGCAAAAGCTGATGTATTGGAATGAGCTGTATAGCTGATTTTCAAAGCGTTATCATCGGTTAGAACAAAAGCAACCCGGCAACTCAAATCACCCGGATAACCGGCATCTCCATCTGCACTCTGCAATTCAAAAAGCAGGGCATTTTCTTGTGGAATATGCTGCCAAATGCGATTCCAGAAGCCGTGACTGCCACCATGCAAATGATTTGTCTGTTCATTTTGTTCTAATTGATACGTTTTGCCCTGAAATGAAAATTTACCCTGAGCGATACGATTGGCAAAACGCCCTACCGTTGAACCGAAACAATAGATATTATCAAGATAATCGGCAATATTTTGATACCCTAAAACGATATCGCACAATTTCTGATTTTTATCTGGAACATACAGATTGGTAATCGTGCAGCCATAATTCAAGATTGAAACGGACATACCGTTTTGATTGCTGATTGTATACTGTTTAACAGGCTGATCTGCTTGAGCTAAGACATCTTTTTCTGATATATTCATGATCTTCCTCCACGCATTGAAAAAATTAGTTTTATCTTATCTTATGTTATGATTTGAATCAACATACTCCTTGTATTATACTCTAAGATGAAAATTCAAGAAAACATATCAGGATTTTATTTTGTATTGAAAGAGGTATATATGTCTAAATTTATTGAAAGTATCATTGCCAAAGCCCAGATGAACAAAAAGAAAATTGTTCTTGTGGAAACAAATGATGCAAGAGTCACCAGAGCAGCTGCCAAGATTCTGGAACGCAATATTGCCGATTTGATTCTTATCGGGAAAGAAGAAGAGATTAGAAAAGTTACACCGGAATATTCTTTAGACGGGGCAACCTTTATCGATCCTGCTACGTATGATAAAAAGCAGGAATTCGCAGAAAAGTTTTTTGAGATGCGCAAGAAAAAAGGCGTGACGATTGAAAAAGCTGTTGAGATGATGACGAATTATACTTATTTCGGCATGATGTTGGTAAAAGAAGGCTATGCCGACGGTTTAGTTGCCGGTGCAGTCAATACGACAGCAGATACGCTGCGTCCTGCTTTGCAAATTTTAAAGACAAAACCCGGAGCTAAATTGGTATCCGCTTTCTTCGTCATGGTCACTCCGACAGATTTAGGTGCCGACGGATCTTTTATTTTTGCAGACTCCGGTTTGAATGAAAATCCTGATGCGGATCAAATTTCGGAAATTGCCTTGTCTTCTGCTGATTCCTGCCGTGAATTATTGGGCGTAGAGCCGGTCGTAGCGATGACTTCTTATTCAACCTATGGTAGTGCAAAAAATCCCTTAGTAGACAAAATGGCCGAAGCGACCAGATTAGCCAAAGAGAAGGCTCCGGAATTACGCTTGGACGGTGAGATGCAAATTGATGCAGCTGTCGTTCCCGCCACAAGCGAGAAAAAAGCTCCGGGTAATAAAGTTAAAGGCGAAGCGAATGTCTTGATTTTCCCGGACTTAAATACAGGCAATATCGCTTATAAATTAGTACAATATTTAGGTCAGTCTGAAGCTTATGGTCCTTTGTTGCAAGGCATTGCAAAACCGGTTAACGATTTATCACG
>CAYFQU010000020.1:0-22331 GCA_964345335.1 uncultured Mageeibacillus sp.
CTAATCCGTATTTTGCTTCTAATGCTTTCGTCGCAGCTTCGGAAATCGCTTTTTCACCTAAGAAAGGGCCTCCCGGAACGGCACGCATAACAAAGAAAGTAATGGTTAATACTGCCCAAATGGTTAATATACCAAGTAATATTCTTTTCAAAATATAGATCCAGGTTTTAGATCCCATATCTCCTCCTCAGCGTTATAGCGTAACGCCTCCTCCAAACATTTTTAAATCGAAAGAGAGATATTTTCTGTTTAAATAAAAATCTCCCCCTTGTAGCGAATAATTATATAATTTTATTTTTAGATATACAAAGAAATCCTAAACTAAATGTTAATTTGTATAATATTCATTTGTATTTTAAACAATTTATGAATAATTTAACTGTAAAAAAATAATATACAGAAATCTTTTATTTGATATGTTTGAACATACAGAATTTGCATAAATATATTTTTTTATTTTTGCAACAACCAGTCCGGCACGATCGTGTTTAATGTATTTTGCTCCGCAATCCATTCGGTTTGTTCTTTTTCCTGAAATAATTGAACGATTGTCTGCGGTAAGTCAGTTTCTAATAAAGCCCGAATCTGCTGCAGCTTGCGCCAATCATTTGCACTTGCGGAAATATCTAAAGATTCTAAAATTTTATCGGCAAATTTATAAGGGCTTGCCGTAGAGGCAATTAATTGTTTATGGCTCATATTTTGCTTACCAGCCACAGCATAAGCTACAGCTGTATGCGGATCAATTAAATAATGATCTCGGCGATAAAGTTCGGCAATAGCATCTGCCGTTTCCTGTTCATCTGCCCAGTCAGCCTTTATATCCAATATTTCTTTATACACAGCAAACCGACCCGTCGTTTTAAGCTGTTGCATCAAGTCCTGAATCCAAGTGCAGTCAGGATTTCTTAAATAAAGATAACGCTCTAAATTGCTGGCCACCAGAATATCCATGGAGGGAGAAGATGTTTTGAGCAAAGTTCTATTCGCATCATATACTCCTGTTTGCAAAAAGTCTGCCAATACATGATTGGGATTGGCTGCCAAATAGATTTGTCCCAGCGGTAAACCCATCTCTTTCGTATAGGCGGCAGCCAGAATATTTCCGAAATTACCAGTCG
The DNA here is from genome assembly GCA_964345335.1 of uncultured Mageeibacillus sp. GTDB lineage: Bacteria > Bacillota > Clostridia > Saccharofermentanales > DTU023 > UBA5436. Next base: position 1,122 of record CAYFQU010000020.1, read on the forward strand.
GAACGGTAACATTCAGAGCTTCACCATAAGCAATGCGACCTTGTTTCACACTGTGCAAATAACTATAAATATAATAGTTCATCTGAGGAATCAAACGCCCAATATTAATCGAATTGGCTGATGACAAGCGATAATTTTCAGCTGAAATTTCTGTCTGCAATTTTGGGTCGGCAAACATATTTTTGACCGCTCTCTGACAATCGTCAAAATTACCTCGAACTGCTATCGCCCTGACATTTTCGCCTCCGGGACATAGCATCTGTTTTTTCTGAAAGGAGCTGACTCCTTGATAGGGATAAAAAACCAATACGGAAAAATCCTCCAAATTGGCAAATCCTGCCATTGCGGCTTTGCCGGTATCGCCGGAAGTTGCGGTTAAAATTAATATTTTCTGTTGATCTTTTAATTTTTGCTGTGCCGCCTGCATTAAATGCGGCAGGCATTGCAGTGCCAGATCTTTAAAGGCCAAAGTGGGACCATGCCATAATTCGATAAAGCCAGTCTGCTCATTCGGCCAAAACAGCGGCACGATCTCCTTTGTATCAAAATTAGCACCATAGGAAGCTCTGACAACTTCCGGTATTTGATCAGCTAAATCCGAGAAATAAATTGAAAATATTTTCTCTGCTATTGTTTGATAAGAGTCATCGATCCAGTCTGCGAAATGAATTGCCGGAATCATTTCCGGAACGAATAGACCACCGTCATCGGCGATGCCTTTTAATAAAGCTTCGGCGGAAGAATATGTCTGCTGTTTATTTCTCGTGCTGTGATATTTCATATTCACCTCATCAATGTATCTCGCGCTCTCTTATCTATCTTGCAGAACCTGAGCATCTATCTTACAGAACCTGCTCATTGAGGCGAATCATGACGGCTCCTTTTCCCGCTAAAGCTAAAGCTTCTGCAATACTCAATTCTTTGCTCAAAATGATCAAATCTTGACCTTGCTCTAAAATGTTGGCCGTAATCAATGCAATCTCTTCCGTTAAATGATTTTGTCTGATTTGTTCCTGAGAAAGACGTAAATAAAATTGTGACTTTTGCTTCAAGGCTTGATTTTGATAATTTTTTACCCGCTCTCTAAAATAAAGCGGTCGGCTGATGCCGAGTTCATAAAGATCCAGCATCACCGCATCGGCAGTAGGAAATCTCGTGCCTCCCTTGCCGGTAAAGCGTAACTCTTCACAGTATGTACCAACAAAGGCAACTTCATTCATCAAGCCGCTGACCGTTTTAAAATCAGAATTTCGTATAGCTGTTGGCAGCACTGAAGCATAAAAAATGTTTTTTCCCAACATCTCTTCTCGACATAAAAGTTCAGCGATCAATTTTACCTGATAGCCATGTTCTGCCAAGATCGCAATATCTTTATTTTTAATATTACTAATCCCCAGCAATGGAATTTCCGCTTCCTGAACAGTCTGCCCCAGAATCATCATGCTTAAAATGGCAAGTTTTCTTCTGGCATCATAGCCTGCCAAATCATCGGTGGGATCTGCCTCCAAAACACCTAATTCTTTGGCTGCGACAATGACCTCCTCTAATTGTTTGCCGGCTGATATTTCAGATAAAACATAATTGGTTGAACTGTTGATAATACCGTACAGCTCAGAGATTTGATTAAAAGCCAGCAATCTTGTCAGACTGCCTAAAACAGGTATGCCTCCGGCTACGGAAGCTTCAAATTTTAAATGTTTTTGTTTTGCTTTCGCTAGATCCTGTAATTCAAAAAAAGCCAAAGCCAGAGCTGCTTTATTGGCCGTCACCACATGTTTATCCGCTGCTAAGCAAGCTTTCATATATGTAACTGCCTGCGCTTTTTCACTGGTTACTTCAACCACTGCATCAATTTCCGGATCATTGACTATTTGTGCAAAATCATCCGTCAAAATTTCTTTTGGAAAATCGACTTTTCTCTTTTTATTTTTATTTTTGACCAGAATATATTTGACATGTAAGTTTTGCTGTGTACGCTTCTGATCATTTTCTTTCTCTGCCTCAATAATTTGATACAGTCCCTGCCCGACTGTCCCGAAACCTAAAATTGCAATATTCATCTTATACCTCAAAAAACTCTTGATAGATTGCTCGGATAGCCGTTTCAAACTGAGCATTGGAAACACCGATAATAATATTTAGTTCACTGGAACCTTGAGTGATCATCCGTATATTGACATCGGCCTCTGCCACCGCCCGGAAAACTCTGCTTGAAACACCGGCTCGAAAAGCCATGTTTTCACCTACAATCGCGATCAAGGATAAACCCGGAGTAATCTCAATTTTATCAGGCGAACAATAAATATCTAATTCTTCCAGAATTTTCTTCTCGATACCTTTCATCTGATCTTCCCGCACAATCACGGAAATGCGATCAATGGAAGAAGGCATATGATGCACGGCAATGCTATTTGCTTCAAAAACCGAACAAAGCTTTCTGAAAAAACTAATATCCTGTGTCATATGATATTTCTCAACATCGATGACCATAAAGTTTTTCAAGCCGGCAATGCCCGTAACAATATTCTGATCGCTCATGCGCTTTGCTTTAGGCAAAATCATGGTTCCTAAATCATTCGGTGCATTTGTATTCAGGATATGGATCGGAATGCCTCTCCTTCTGGCCGGGAAAATCGCTTCTTCATGCAAAACCTGCGCACCCATATAACTCAATTCACGCAATTCATCGTAAGTGACCATATGCAGAGGCTTCGGATTTTTGACAATATGAGGATCCGCTGCCAAAAAACCTGACACATCGGTCCAATTCTCATATTCCTCAACCTGTAAAGCTGATGCGACAATTGAACCGGTGATATCGGAACCACCGCGTGGAAAAGTAACAATGGAACCGTCTTCCTGTGCACCGTAAAAGCCGGGAATGACATATTGGCCATCAGAAATACGATTGCGAATCAATTCTTTGGTTTTGTCCTCATCATAATGATGTTGTCGATCAAAACGAATAATATCCGCCGCATCTATAAATTCATAGCCTAAATAACTCGCCATCAATTTTGCCGAGAAATATTCACCGCGGCTAGCTGTATAATCCGGGGTCGCCCTCTGTTTGATTTTTTGTTCTGTTTGCTCAAAATCTGCTTTTAAATCAAGCGATAAATTCAATGTTTCCTGTATGTCCAGGAAGCGCTGCTTGATCGATTCGAACACTTCTTCCCCACCGATGCCGATATTCATCAATTGATGGCATAAGTACAGCATATCCGTTACTTTATGATCCGTGCCATAGCGTTTGCCGGGTGCAGAAACAACCACGATCTTCCTTTTAGGATCCGCCTCGATAATTGATTTAACTTTGGCAAATTGACTTGCATCGGCACAAGAACTGCCTCCAAATTTTGTCACTTTCATATTGATTTCTCCGCCATATCTTTTTTCTTATAGTTCACTAATTGTATACCCGAAACAACTAATAATAAGGCAATCATTAAACGCGGCTGCCAAATATTTTCTTTTAAAATAACGGCCGAACCCACAGCACCGATCACCGGAATCAAGCTTTTATAAACACTCAGCTTCGACACTTCATGGTATTTCAACATGGTTGACCAAAGCGAATAGGCAACTGCCGTCAACAAAGCTAAATAGAACAAAACGAACCAGGCTTTGAAGTTAACCGCCTGCAAACTGCCTCCGCCCGCTAAACCGACTGACATTAAAATGAGGCCACCGATCAAAAAGTTCCAACCGCTCAATAAACTCGGATGATTGCGTACGGTTAATTTTTTGATCAGAATGATCGAAAAAGCAGAGGTCAAAGACGAGAGCAACATCAAGCCGTCACCCAACCAATTAAAGCCTAAATTTGTTCCGCTTTTGAAATCAATTAGAACGACCCCAATAAAACCGAGCAAACAACCCAGTAAAACCGTTTTCGTCATGCGTTCATTTTTGAAAAAAACAGCAGCCAGAATAATCGTCATAAAAGAAGATGTGCTGGCTAAAATTGAACCGACCGTGCCTGATGTATTTGCCAAACCGACAAAGAAAAAACCATATTGCAAAGCTGTTTGAAGCATTCCCAAGGCAAAAATATCACGCCATTGCCGTGTGCCTTGCGGCCAGGGATTGATCTTTTCATAAGCCGCAACAAATACGATCGTTAAAATTCCCGACAAAGCAAATCTGGCTCCTGCAAAGAGCAGTAAAGAATAGATCGAATCCGGATCCTGATTGTTAATTTGAAAAAGTTCATAACCTGATTTCACAGCCGGAAACGCAGTTCCCCAGAGAAAGACACAAAGCAAGGTCAGAGGCAGCCAGACAATTGTTTTCTGCCAAAAAGTCGCTTTCTTTTGTTGTAAATCTCTATTATCCATTCATTTATTCTAAAGCTAAATCATAAAAATGCAATCTGCTACCTATAATCGTACCCTGTCGCTCATGCTTTGAAAGTTTGATCAGCTGTTGATAAACCTGCCACATTGCTGACGGGCAAAGCATAAATTGATAAAATATGTCCATTATTCTGTTCTGAATCAGCTAATAATTTTTGACAAATATCAGCTGTCTTCGTGCGATCGACCAGAAACCAAATCATCTCTTTTTCAGTTTGCAGGCTTAATGAAGCACTCAGCCAAGTCCCTTCTTGCGTATCACGTCCGTGGAGAACAGTCGCACCGCGGCAGCCAACTTTTCTGGCAAATTCAATCACCTCTTCAGAATAACCGCGATCAATCGTACAGACAATCATCTCATAAATTGCGGACAGCTCCTCTTCGGTCAATACTGTTGTCAGCTCAGTTCTTTCATGATCCGCTTTTGATATAGGTAGCTTGGCACTTCTCAGCATTTGAATTTTATGTGCTGTCCCGAGCAGCATAATGCTGATCACCGGAGTCATAGCTATCATCGCAATAATTCCGAAACCATCTCGCAAAACATTCGCTGTCGGAATTTGGTCCGCCACGCCTTGCGCAAATGCCAGAACAAAAGTCGCAGCCATCGGTCCTGATGCAACACCGCCGGCATCAAATGCAATACCTGTAAAAATTGGATCAACAAAAAAAGATAAGGCAATCGAAATGGCAAAGCCCGGAAGAATAAAATACCAAAGTTCAATGCCCGGAAGCATGATTTTCAACATGGATAAAGCCAAAGCGATCCCCACGCCAATCGACAAGGTCATCCGTAAGACTGATTTTTTGATATTGCCTGCTGTTACATTCTCCACCTGTTCACCCAGCACCAAGACAGCCGGCTCTGCTAAAACCACCAACATTCCCAAGATCAATCCGATCATCGGCAAAAAGCGCAGATACTTTTCAGCAATGCCAAAACCCAGTACACGTCCCATATCCATAAAGCCCGTATGCGCACCGACCAAAAACAGAGTCAAGCCCAATACCAAATAGATCAAACCACGAACGATGCGGATCATTTCCGCACGCTCAATTTTAAATTTCAAAAAGTTAAAACCGAAGAATAACAGCATAATCGGCAACATGGCTCTTAAGGAAGCTAAAAATGTGCCTTTAAAATCTGCTAAAATCGGAGCCAATACGGCATCGCTCATGACAATTTCCGGAGCTTCGCCGTGCATTTGAGTTTGTCCGGATAAAACAGCAATCAACATCACTGCCAAAATCGGTCCGGTACTCATGGCGCCAACCATACCGAAAGCGTCTTCCTCTGCTGTTTTACCCCCTTTGGTTTGGGATAAGCCAACGGAAATCGCCAGTACAAACGGGGTTGTCAGAGCACCTGTCGTCGCCCCGGATGAATCAAATGAAATCGCTAAAAATTCTTCTGATACTTTCAGCCCTAAAAGCAAAATCAGAAAATAGACAAGCAGCATCATCAGATGGTAGCGAAACCCGGTTAAAATACGCAGTGAAGCGAGAGAAATCAATACGCCGACGCCGACTGAAATAATCATCACCAGAAAGCCTGATTTCAAACTGCCGCCCGAAGCCGTTTCCACCTGATCCGCCAAAATTAGAATATCCGGTTCGGCAATTGTGACAAGAAAACCCAAAGCAAAGCCCAAGATGATCGTTTTCCATAAACCTTTGGAGGTGGCAATTTCATTCGCCATATGATAACCAATCGGTTCCATGCTTTGATCAACACCCCAGAGAAAAACAGAAAGTCCTAAAAAGACCAAAATCAAACCGACAAAAAAACTTTGTTTGACCATGATTCCTTCTTCCTTTATCTGTCACAGATCAGCAACCGCTTTTGCCGGAATACGACTCAACGGAGCGGTTTTCTATTGCTTTGATCATCAGTAAAATCAAGCAATGATCAACTTCACCAACAAACGCGATATAGACCGACTATCATTTTATCCGCTGTTTCCCATATTGTCTATATTTTATTTATATTCGTTCAATATGAATATCTATACAATCTACATTCATATTTCTCAAGAAAATCATTGATGGAAAACACCAAAAACATGCTCATATTATACATGAATTCACGGTTTTAGGGATAAACTTGACAAAAATCAAACCAGAAAATAAGCTAATAATGTTTAGAGAATAAGAACATTAAATATAATATTTAATATACCGATTAATATACCGATATTGATATACATTTATAAGGAGAATGCCTTCTGAGTCACAGTCATATAGTGCAGATCATCGTTTTTATCATCTGCCTTTTCCTATCAGCTTTTGCCTCATCTTCCGAAACAGCGTTAACATCAATCAATAAGGTTCGTATGCGCAATATGATGGATGCCGGCGTCAAGCATGCCAAAACGGTTATGCAGCTGATCGATAATCCAACCAAAGTGTTGAGCACGATTTTAATTACCAATAATTTGGTAAATATTCTGGCTACGGCTTTGGCAACTTCCTTAAGCATTCACTTTTTCGGCAGCAAAGGAGTCGGAATTGCGACAGGTATTACCACTTTCCTGATTCTGGTTTTCGGTGAAATTACACCTAAATCAATGGCTGTACAAAATGCTGAAAAACTCGCATTAGCAGTTGCACCGACCGTTAACTTTCTATGTGTTTTGCTGACGCCTCTCACCTATTTGCTGCTCAAAATCACCAAAGGGATCACGAAGATCATTGGCAATTCAGATGAAGAACCAAGACCGTTTATCACACAGGAAGAATTTCTGACCATGCTCAATGTCGGGCATGAAGAAGGTGTCATTGAGGAAGATGAAAAAGAAATGCTGGAAAATGTGATCGATTTTCGGGATTCACAAGTTCGTGCCGTTATGACCCCCAGACCGGATATTACTTTCGTATACCTTGATTCAAGTTATGCTGAATTAAAAAGAGTCTTTAAAGAAGAATGCTATTCCAGAATTCCTGTCTGTGATGAAAGCATTGATAAGATTATCGGCTTTTTGCATGTGCGTGATTTCGCGACTCTTGATTATGATGAAAATAATTTCAATATACAGAAATTAATCCATAAACCATATTTCACCTATGAGTTACAAAGTGTGACTAAATTGCTCAAATCCATGCGTCAAGAACATGTCCATATGGCGATTGTTTTGGATGAATATGGCGGTACAGCGGGCTTAGTAACCATCGAAGACTTAATTGAAGAGATTATCGGTGATATTGAAGATGAATATGATGAAAAAGATATTGAGATCCGCAAGTTGAACGATACGGAATACTTAATCGAAGGCAGTACGAATATTGAAGATATCAATGATTATTTCGGCTTCGATCTAAGCGATGAGGATTTCGATTCAATCGGCGGTTTTTTATATAGTGAATTCGATCGTGTACCGCAGGAAAAAGACAGCATTACATATAAGAACTTAGTCTTTACGGTAGAAAAAATGGATAAAAATCGTATTGAGTCGGTTCACTTAAAAACTCTTGAGAAAGAAGCAGAATTAAATCAGGAAGACTGAAAGCAGGAGGTAAATATGTTCACGCAAAAGACAGACAGCGAAATTCTAAAATATGCCTTGGAATACTTTGCTGATTATATTCAATATGACACAATGTCTGATCCCAAAAGTTCAACTTGTCCGTCCAATCCGAAAATTTGGGATTTAGCTAAAAAAATAAAAGCGGATCTGGAAGAATTGGGTCTCAATGCCACCTTAGATGAGCATTGTTATTTATATGCTACTCTGCCGGCAAATCAAGAAGCAAAATACAGTTTGGGTTTAATTGCCCATATGGATACTTCCCCGGATATGAACGGTGCAGATATAAAGGCAAGACGTATCACTTATCAGGGCGATGCAATCGTTTTGAACGTAGAACATCCGGCTTATCTGGCAGGAGAAGAAGAAGCGATCATCATGTCGCAGGAGCTGTTTCCACAATTAGCCAGTCATTTGAATCAGGATTTAATCATCACCGATGGACATAGTTTACTCGGAGCTGATGATAAAGCCGGTGTGGTTGAAATCATGGCTTTGATCAAATATTTGCTCCAACATCCCGAAATTCCGCATGGCGATATTCAAATCGCTTTTACTCCGGATGAAGAAATTGGGCGTGGTGCTGATCTGTTTAATGTTGATCAATTCGGTGCGGATTATGCTTATACCATGGATGGTGCAGCCTTGGGTGAAATTGAATGGGAAAATTTTAATGCCGCTTCCGCTGTATTGAAAATCAAGGGTTTAAGTGTTCATCCGGGCAGTGCCAAAAATAAATTACGCAATGCTATGACCTTGGCAGCCCGATATATTTTAGCAATGCCGGCGGACGAAACACCGGAATGTACCGAAGGCTATGAGGGTTTTTATCATCTGGTAGAAATGCGGGGACAAGTCGAAGAAGCGACTTTGGAATATATCATTCGGGATTTTGATCCTGATTCATTCGCCCAAAAGAAAAAATTCATGACGGATTTGGCAGAGAAATTTAATCAGGAATTGGGTGAAGATGTATTCAGCTGTGAGATCAAAGATTCCTACTATAATATGAAAGAAAAAATCGAACCGCATCGTTTTTTAATTGATTTTGCCAAAAAAGCTATGTTGGAAGTGGGCATTGAGCCTTTGGACGTTCCGATTCGCGGCGGCACAGACGGTGCCAGATTATCTTTTATGGGTTTGCCTTGTCCGAACTTATTTACCGGCGGCGATAATTTCCATGGTAAATATGAATTTTTGGCGGTGGAAACCATGCAAAAAGCCCTGGATATGCTCGTACAGTTAGTACAAAAATTCTTATAAGTTTTCGCGACAGAATAAAACAGCAATGAATGGATTGCATACTTTGGAGATAAAAGCCATATAGATGAGTAGTCTATATGGCTTTTTTGAAATAGACAGTGCTTAAACTCATTTTCGAGATTTAGCTGTCAGATGATTTTTTATTGCCTTATTGCAATCCCATGAATTTGAAAATTCGATCTTTTTCTGAATAACTTTCCAGAAAAAAGTCACAGACTTCACGTAATTCATCTTCAAAATATATATTGATCGGCTCTTTTACACCGATCGTTTTAAAGCCCGCCTTTTTTGCTGTCAAAACGGCATGCAGAGCATCTTCAAAAACATAACTTTGTCTCACAGGTACATGCAGTCTCTGAGCCGCCTCCTGAAATACTTTCGGACTCTCCTTGCCAATCCCGACATCTTCTACTGTGACAACAGTATCGAATAAATCAAAAACCTGATTTCTTTTCAGACCGGCAACAGCACAATCAATATTGGAAACTGTTGCTACAGCCAACTTTACATTTTTAGCCGCCAGCCCTTCAAGGAATTCCCAAAATCCTTCTTTTAGCGGAACTTGATTTTGATAATACAGCAAACAAAGCTCATTCATTTCCTGAAGCATTTCAGGAATTGTTTTCGGTACCTGGTACATATCGATAAGATACTGAGCGGATTGTTCGCTCGTGCGATGAAATAATTTGCGATCAAGGTTTTCTTCCGCTTTAATCCCCAATGAGGATAAATAATTCGCCCCGAAACGATGCCACATCGGCATTGAATCCAAAATTGTCCCGTCTAAATCAAAAATTGCAGCTTTCACTTTCAGTATCACATTCTTCATTTAATTTTTATGCAAAATAAAGCATAATATTGTTTAAACAAATAAGATTTCAAATAGAGTATTATAATAACATATTCAATCTCATTTTTTATAAATGTGAGTCGCTCTCTCTTTTATAAACAAAATTGAACGAAAGCCGTATACGGCATATCTATACATGAAAGGAAAAAAGATGCAGGACTTAAAGGAAATCAGAGAAGAAATCGATCAATTAGATCAAACGATGACAGAATTATTTGAGATGCGCATGCAATTAGCCGAGCAAGTTGCCCTTTATAAATCAATCCGGCATTTACCGATATTTGATGCCGAACGCGAAAAACAGATTTTAGAAGAACGCAGAGATTGGCTGGAAGATGAAAAACTATTGCCCTATTATCAGGAATTTTTAAGAGATTTGATGCGTATTTCAAAACAATATCAAAAAGATGTAACAGAAGAACAGATGATCGGAGAAAAAATCGAAAAATGATGATCCCCATAAATTTAAACGATGCACAATATGATATTATCATCGAAAAAAATTGCCTGCAGCGCGCAAGTGAGGAAATTAACTTAAGGCGTAATATTTTATTGGTTACGGATGACGGTGTACCTGTAGAATATGTCGATTCGATTGCCAACCAATGTAAAAACCCTGTCATTGCCGTCATTCCACAAGGTGAACAAAGTAAATCATTAGCACAGTTTGAACGTCTAATGAAAGTTTTGATCAAATATCGTTTTCAACGCGATGATGCCGTGATTGCGATCGGCGGCGGTGTAGTCGGTGATTTGGCAGGTTTTGTCGCTGCTTGCTATATGCGTGGAATTGATTTTTATAATATTCCGACTACCCTATTGGCACAAATCGATTCTTCGATTGGTGGAAAAACCGCGATCGACATCGCAAATTTGAAAAATATTTGCGGTGCTTTTTATCAGCCTAAAAAAGTTTTGATTGATCCGACCGTTTTGGAATCATTAGAAGATCGTCAAAAGCGATCAGGACTTGTCGAAGCAATTAAAATGGCAGCCACCTCCAATGCCGGACTTTTTTCTATTTTAGAAAATGAAGCAGCTTTTGAAAAAATTGAGACGATCATTGAACAAAGCCTTTTGATTAAAGCAGCTGTCGTTGAAAAAGATGAAAAAGAAAGCAGTTTAAGGAAAGTGCTAAATTTCGGCCATACGGTCGGTCATGCCATTGAAGTACAATCCGATTATTTACACGGAGAATGTGTCGGCATCGGTATGCTTTATTTTTGTAGTGATAAAGTACGTGCGGAAATCAAAGCAGTCCTTGAAAAATATCATTTACCAACTGATACCAATTTAAGTGTTGAACAACTTTGGCAGGCTCTCATACATGATAAAAAAGCGGCGGCGGATCATCTGACTGTTGTCTATGTACCTGAAATTGGCAGCTTTGAATTAAGAAATATGACCTTTCCTGAATTAAAAAATTACTTACAGCAGCAAGAAGCAAAAATAAAAAATAAAATAGAAATAATAAATTGAGGAAATTATGAAAAGTACATTCGGTAACAGCCTTGTCTTAACAATCTTCGGAGAAAGTCACGGACCGGCAATCGGTGCTACACTGGCCGGTTTAGCACCGGGCTTTCCAATTGATTCTGATTTTATCCGTGAAAAACTAGCCCTGAGAGCTCCTCAAGGCCAAATTTCCACAGCGCGTAAAGAAGCCGATGATTTTGAGATAATCAGCGGTGTTTTTCAAAATAAAACAACCGGAACACCTCTGACGATTATCATTCGCAATCAGAATACAAGAAGTGCGGATTATACCGCAACAGCTGCTGTTTTAAGACCTGGGCATGCCGATTATACAGCCGAATGTAAATATCACGGCTTTCAGGATTATCGTGGCGGCGGTCATTTCTCAGGGCGCATCACCGCTGCTTTGGTCGCTGTTTTAGCTGTTTGTGAACAGATGCTGCTCAGTAAAAACATTCTGATCGGCACACATATTAAAGAATGTGCCGGCATTTCCGACTCTTCTTTTCAATATGAACGATTGAATGAACAAGTTAAACAATTAAACCAAAAAATATTTCCGGTGCTTGATGAAAAACAAGGGCAAAAAATGCAGAAAAAAATAATAGCGGCTAAATCTGAGAAAGACAGTGTCGGCGGCATCCTCGAAACAGTGATCATCGGCATAGAAGCGGGTCTTGGCGAACCGTGGTTTGACAGCATTGAGAGCATGCTCGCCCATGCCATGTTCTCCATTCCGGCAATCAAAGGCATCGCTTTCGGTGACGGTTTTGCTTTTGCAGGAAAACAAGGCAGTCAGGCGAATGATTCACCCTATATCACAGATAGAGGTGAAATTGCTTTTCGCAGCAATCATAATGGCGGTATCAACGGGGGAATTTCCAACGGTATGCCGATCGTCTTCAATACAGTGGTCAAACCGACACCCTCTATCGCTCAAGCCCAAGACAGCATCAATTTAAAAACCAGAAAAGCCGAAACAATTGAGATCAAGGGGCGCCACGATCCGGCGATTATCCATCGTGCAAGGCAAGTTGTGAATGCCCTGACCGCCTTTGTTCTCTGTGATTTTTTAACCTTACGCTACGGTACTGATTGGCCATTCCAAAATTAGTTCGTCATGCAGACAAACAAGATCACAAAGCGACCGAACATTTTCAAAATAGAAATTTCAAAGATAGAAAGTATAAGCAGCATGAAAGAAATAGCATACGGTTTAATCGGGAATCCTCTGGAACACAGTTTTTCGCCTGCCATTCATGCAGCATTGGCGGGTTATGACTATCAGCTTTATCCGATGAGCGAAGCAGAGATGCGGCAGCTTTTAACTCAAAAAAACTTTAAGGGCTTAAATGTCACCATTCCCTATAAGGAAAAAGTCATCCCTTTTTTGGATGAAATCAGCCCTTTGGCTGACAAAATCGGAACGGTCAATACCATTGTCAATCATGCCGGCTCTCTCTACGGCTACAATACTGATATTTGTGGTTTGCGTGATTTATTAATCAAAAATCAAATTGAATTGCAAGATCAAAAAGTTCTGATTTTAGGAACCGGCGGCACTGCCAAAACAGCTTTGGAGCTTTGTAAATTGCTGAAAGCAAAAGAAACTGTCTTGGTCAGTCGGCAAAAATCACCTCATTTCTCGAATTATCAGGAAGCACCTCTTCAGCATCGGGATGCTACCGTCATCATCAATACAACACCCTGCGGCATGGCCTCGCTTGGCATCAACAAAACTCCTGTCAATTTGGATGATTTTCCGCAAGTACATAGCGTTATCGATGTCATCTATAATCCTTTGCGCAGCAAACTGCTCTTAGCTGCCGAAAAGCGCCGTCTTAAAACCTGCAATGGCTTATATATGCTGATCATGCAGGCATTCTATGCTGCGGAGCTATTTAGTGGCAAAAAACTTGATCCACAAAAAGCGCAAGAAACATTTCAAAATCTACAAAGTGAAAAGCAAAATATTGTTCTCATCGGTATGCCTTCCAGCGGTAAAACAACGATTGCCCAGGTACTGGCCGAAAAATTAAAGCGTCCTGTCTTGGATGTTGATCAGCTGATCACAGAGCAGGAACAGCTCACGCCTAGGGAAATCATCGAACAAAACGGAGAAGCTCATTTTCGGAAAATCGAACAGAAAGTTATTTCTGCTTTGACCCCAAAAACAGGTCAGATCATCGCAACCGGCGGCGGCAGTATTTTAGACAGCAAAAATGTCGACTGTTTAAAAGCAAACGGTATACTGTACTTTCTGGATCGCTCTTTGGAAAAGCTGATTCCCACCGCTTCCAGACCTTTATCTGCTTCATTTGACGCTTTAGCAAAAAAATATGAAGAAAGATATACAATATACTTGGAGTCTTGTGATTGCCGGATTAACGCAGATGCCGATCCGGAACAAATCAGCCAGACGATTATTAAGAAACATTTTCAAGATTAAAGGAGAATTATGCATTATCATTTTTTAATTATTAACGGACCAAATATCAATCTTTTAGGCATACGTGAACCGGATATTTACGGTGCCGCGACGTATGAAAAACTTTTGCAGGATATCTTAGAGCATGCTGAAAAAAAAGATTATCATGTGGATTTTTATCAATCAAATCATGAAGGTGATTTAATCGATAAAATTCAGCAAGCTTATTTTGCCAAAACAGACGGCATTGTGATCAATCCTGCCGCCTATACGCATACGAGCATCGCTCTGTTGGACGCTTTAAAAGCGGTGGCAATCCCGACTATCGAAGTACATATTTCTGATGTAGAAAAAAGAGAAGAGTATCGTCAAGTCAGTTATGTTCGCGAAGCCTGCATCGCCACGATCAGCGGTCAGGGTTTTGACGGCTATTTACAGGCTATGGATCAATTGGCCGCTTATTTAGAAAAACAAAAAGCGCAATGAAAGTAAACATCTTCCCTTCTCTTGCCCAAGGCAATATAACGGTTCCCCCTTCTAAGAGCATGGCGCATCGTCTTTTAATTTGTGCTGCTTTAGCCAAGTCGAAAAGCAGAATTGAGCATGTTGAACTGAGCGAAGATATTCAGGCCACTTTGCAATGCTTAGCTGCTTTGGGACTGCAATATACGTATCAGCATAAAACAGTCAAAATGGATGCCGTAAACTTTTTGCTGAATTTACAAAATCCGATATTAGACTGTCAGGAAAGCGGCAGTACCTTGCGTTTTCTTTTGCCTTTAGCGTTTTTAAGCGGGACAAAAGTAACATATACAGGGGCTCCTCGCTTACTTGAAAGACCTCTATCTGTTTATGAAAAACTATTTGCCGATGATCCGCAAATTCAATTTCAAAAAAACGATGAGAAGATCTCAGTTAAAGGAATCTTAAATCCCGGAAATTTTTCAATTGAAGGCAATATCAGCAGTCAATTCATCAGCGGATTGCTCTTTGTTTTGCCCCTGCTCAAAGGTCGCAGCCAAATTGAGATCCTAAAGCCAATTGAAAGCAAATCTTATATTGATCTGACTTTAGACGCTTTGCAGCAAGCCGGGATCAAAATTAATCATGCTTTTGAAAATGAAAAATACTGGCTTTTACAAATAGCAGGTGAACAAAACTATCAACCTTTACAGACTGCTGTTGAAGGCGATTATTCCAATGCCGCTTTTTTCGGCGCTTTCAATTTTCTAAACGGTCAAGTGAACTGTCTTGGATTAAAAGAAAACAGTTTACAGGGCGATCGTATTTTTACGGATCTATTTGCCCAGATCATGGCAAGGGAGCCGGGGGATCCAGAAATCTCCCTGGCGAATTGTCCTGATCTTGCGCCGATTTGTTTTGTCATGGCGGCTCTAAGCAAAAAAACAAATATTATTTTTAAAGACACCAGACGTTTGGCCATAAAAGAGAGCAAAAGAGCCGATGTCATGGCAGAAGAATTAGCCAAATGCGGAGTGGAAGTGATTGTATTTGATAATCATGTACAGATCAATGCGGCAAATCTGCAAGCTCCACATAGTATATTCTCCGCTCACAATGACCACCGCATCGTCATGGCTTTAAGCATTTTAGCAAGCAGAATCGGCGGGCAAATTGAGGGAGCCGAAGCAATTAATAAAAGCTACCCGACTTTTTTTGACGATTTAAGCAAAGTCGGTATTCAACTAAAGAAAGAGTAAAAAATGTATATTAACCCCAATACAAAATTTCTAATTATCGGTTTAGGTTTAATGGGCGGCAGCTATGCCATGGCTTTATCTCGAAAAAATTATCAGGTCAAAGCCATTACCAAGGAGCAGTCTTCCATCGATTTTGCCTTGCAGCACGGTTATATTCAAAGCGGCTGTACGGAAATTGAGCCGAAGTTAGTCAGAGAAGCGGATATCATTGTTTTTGCCTTATACCCAAATGCTTTCATTGAATGGATTGAACAAAATCATCAGCTTTTTTCTGCGCCTACAATCATCACCGATGTAACCGGTATTAAGGTACCAATCATTGAAAAAATTCAAAAAATGCTGCCGGCAGGAGTTGAATTTATTGCTTCTCATCCGATGGCAGGCCGTGAGGTTTATGGTGTTGAAAACAGTGATGATCGAATTTTTAGGAATGCCAACTTTGTCCTGACTCCCAATCAAAATAATACGAAAAAAGCAATCTCCACCATCAGCGAATTAGCAGAAATCTTAGGTTTTTCACATATTTCACAGCTAAGTCCCAAAGAGCATGACGACATCATCGGCTTTGTTTCACAATTGACGCATTGCATTGCAATCGCTCTGATGAACAGCAATTCGACACCAAAATTAGAAGATTATACCGGCGATTCTTTCCGTGATTTAACCAGAATTGCCAGAATCAATGATGCCATGTGGTCGGAATTATTTTTATTAAATAAAACGGAACTGTTAAGACATATTGAAAAGTTTGAAGCGGAGATGGATCAGTTAAAATTAGCCCTGGCTAAAGATGATCAGGCTTATTTGCGAGAGATGATGCAAAGAGCTACCGAACATCGAGCTTTATTTGACAAAAAAGATTAACCGGTTTTACTAGCAAAAGCGGTATTTGAGCAATCCATTCTAAAAGCAAACTTTTTCTATCACGGATTATCTAATCTCACAATCTATATTGTGCTAATTTGTCTTAAAATCGAAGAAAAGCTTATAATAATTTAATCAGAGCATTATCAGGAGTAAAACATGCAATTTATCAGCAAATTACCATCTGCAGATGAAATCAAAAAAGAATATGCGATCTCGGAAAAAGCAAAACAGATCAAAGCAGAAAGAGATGAAATCATCCGTAAAATTTTTATTGGTGAAGATCAGCGTTTTCTCTTAATTATTGGTCCTTGTTCGGCAGATAATGAAGATTCCGTCTTAGAGTATATTTCCCGCCTCCGCCTATTGGAAGATAAAGTCAAAGATAAAATATTTTTTATTCCGCGCATTTATACCAATAAGCCGCGAACCTTGGGAACAGGTTATAAAGGAATGCTCTATTCACCCAACCCCTTGGAAAAACCGGATATTTTGCGCGGTTTAATCGCGATTCGGCGTATTCACATGCGTGCTTTAACAGAATGTGGTTTCAGTACTGCCGATGAAATGCTTTATCCGCAAAATCACGGTTATTTGGACGATATTTTATCCTATGTTGCTGTCGGTGCTCGTTCTGTAGAAAATCAACAGCATCGTCTGACCGCAAGTGGTGTCGATTTGCCTGTCGGCATGAAAAATCCGACCAGCGGTGATATTTCCGTAATGATGAATGCCATTTATGCCGCTCAGCAAAGTCAGGTTTTTGAGTATTTAGGCTGGGAATGTTCCAGCAATGGCAATCCTTTTGCCCATGCGATCTTGCGCGGTTATGTTGACAAATTCGGCAAGGCCATCCCGAATTATCATTATGAGGATCTCATTGATTTATACGAAAATTATCAAAATTCTTCTCTAAAAAACCCGGCAGTCATCGTCGATACAAATCATGCCAATTCCAATAAACGTTATTTGGAACAAATCAGAATCAGCAAAGAAGTTTTGCATAGCTGTCATCTCTCACCCGAAATTAATCAGATGGTCAAAGGTTTGATGATTGAAAGCTATTTAGAAGACGGCTGTCAGGATGCACGCGACGGTATTTATGGAAAATCAATTACCGATCCTTGTCTTGGTTGGGAAAAAACAGAAGAATTGGTATTTGAAATTGCCGATCGTTTATAATTTTAGAGGATTATTCACCGCTATATACTTTTTTTAAAAAGCTATCCCTTTGCTTAAGCTTAGATAAACTTTTCTCAAAGAAAGAAGGAATTCATATGCCTTGTACAACAATTTTAGTCGGCAGAAATGCCAGTTATGATGGTTCAACATTAATTGCCAGAAATGATGACTCCCCTTCCGGAATATATATGCCGAAAAAATTTGTCGTCATTCAGCCTGAAGAACAGCCCCGTCAATATAAGTCCGTACTTTCCCATGTCGAAATTAATTTGCCAGACAATCCATTGCGCTATACCTGTATGCCGAATGCCGTTGACGGCGAAGGAATTTGGGGTGCCGCCGGTGTCAATGCTGCAAATGTCGCCATGACCGCAACAGAAACCATTACTAGCAATGAACGTGTATTAGGAGCTGATCCCCTGGTTATCTATGAAAAAGCTGTCGGTAAACCGGGCGATACCGATTATCAAGCCGAAAAAATCGGTGGGATCGGGGAAGAGGATTATATTACTTTGGTTCTGCCCTATATTCATTCTGCACGTGAAGGAGTTTTGCGTGTCGCAGAACTTTTAGAAAAATACGGCACTTATGAGATGAACGGTATGGCATTTGCCGACAGCAAAGAAATCTGGTGGCTGGAAACAATTGGCGGTCATCATTATATTGCCCGCCGCGTACCAGATGATTGCTATGTGACCATGCCCAATCAATTCGGTCTGGATCATTTTGATTTTGCAGATGCTTATGGTAAACAGGAAAATTTTATGGCTTCTGCTGATCTACAGGACTTTATCGTAAAGCATCATCTCAATTTGAATTTTGATGGTGAGATGTTTAATCCTCGCGACGCTTTCGGCTCTCATGCCGATTCGGATCATATCTATAACACACCTCGCTCCTGGGCAATTCAGCGTTATTTCAACCCTAACAGCAATTTATGGGACGGCCCGGATGCGGATTATACGCCTTTTTCAGATGATATTCCCTGGTGCAGAGTACCGGAGAAAAAAATCACCATAGAAGACATAAAATATTGTTTATCCAATCATTTCCAGGGAACAGAATATGATGTCTATGCGGCAAAAAATTTTGGCAAAGCGCCTTTCCGTCCAATCGGAGTCAATCGTACCGATGACTTAGCTATAATTCAATTACGCCCTTATACATCAAAGGCAAACCAAGCAGTAGAATGGTTATCTTTCGGTTCCAATGTTTTCAACGCTTCTATCCCGATGTATGCAAACATTAATGACACTCCGGCTTATTTCAAAAACACGACCGCCGCTGTTACAACGGATAATATTTATTGGGCTAACCGTCTGATTGCAGCTTTGGCAGATGCTCATTTTTCCAAAACAAGCATTCACATTGAACGTTATCAATTAACCGTACAAAGTAAAGGACATGAAATCATCAATCTTTATGATAAAAAAATTGCGGAAGAAGAGATCGATGAGGCCGAAGCAAGTAAATTATGTGAAGAAGCCAATCTGAAAATTGCGGCGATGGTCAAAAAAGAGGCGGATCAATTATTAAGCAATGTGCTTTATGAAGCCAGCAATCATATGAAAAACGGCTTCGCTAGATCCGACGCGTAATTTCCTGCCAATATTGAATGAGATAAAAAAGCACCGAGAGAAACAAAACTAACCTCCTTAAGCTAGATGTTAGATTATTGGGCTAAAATTTTCAGGGTCACCTCAAACAGATTCGGTGCTTTTATTGATACCTATACTTTCCGATATTTTGTTTAGCTGTTTTTTTATCATAGATAGTTCATAAAATGCTTGAATTGATATTGTTCAAGATTGACCATATCTACAATTCTTTTTTCATTTCGATATGTGGAATATTGACTTCTAAAAATTCATTTGAGATGGCAACAAAGCCTAAATCTTCATAAAATTTACGAATATAGGCCTGCGCCGCTAAATAAATCGTATCAACTTTAAAAAATTGTTGTGCTTGTTTGAGTGCATAATGCATCAGCTTTTTACCCATGCCTGTACGGCGTATACGCCGAATCGTCAAAACACGACCGACGGAAATCTTCTGAGGATTTTCAATTGTTTTAAAAATGCGGCAATAAGCAATTAAGCCTTGTTCATCCTCCAACCAAATATGCAATGCGTCTAAATCAATTTCATCATAATCATTATAGAGAATTTCTTGTTCGACGATAAAAACCTGATTTCTAGCTTGCATGATTTTGTATAAATCATCATTCGTCAATTCCGGAAATGTTTTAGCACAGTAATATAATTTACTCATGATCTCTCCCATAGCATTTGAATATGCGGAATACTGTCCTCAAGATATTCATCTGACGCTTTTTGAAAGCCGCATTTTTCATAAAATTCTCTGGCATAAGCTTGGGCACTGATCCGAATTTTATTAAAACCACTATGCAAATGCTCTTGTATCGCAATCTGCATTATTTGCAAACCGTACCCCTGACTTCTCACGGTAGTTATCACGCGTCCGATCGCCGCCTCTTTGAAAGAAACTCCCGGCTTCAGATTTCTGACATATGCCAAGACTTTGCCGTCTTCTTCCAACCATAAATGCAGGGCATCTCGATCTTTTCCATCCAAATCCTGATAAAAACAACTTTGTTCAATGATAAAAACTTCTGCTCTAACCTGCAGGATACGATATAATTCCAAAGTTGTTAATTCATTAAAATGTTTAATTTTTATATTCATCTGTCAACAACTCTCTCGCATCAATTTTTCTAAAATCTCTTGATCGGCAGGACAGAAAGAATAATTCGGTATCTCCTGCGGCTCAATAAAACGCAAATCAACATGTTCCAGCATTTGTGGCGGCTGACTGCTTCTACTTAAGACCGCATGATATAAAAATAGTTCAATCGCAATATCGGGATATTCATGCTGAACTCGCATATATAAATCCTGCACTTCAATTTCAACCGCTAATTCCTCGAAACATTCTCTTTTCAAAGCCGCTTCATGTGTTTCTCCCGGCTCAACCTTGCCTCCGACAAATTCATAGAGCAAAGCTCTTTTTTTATGAGCCGGTCTTTGACAGATCAAAAATTTACCGTTTTGCCAAATCAAAGCCGCAACGACTACCGCTTTTTGTTTTTCTTTCATGTTTTACCCTTACTTTATTCCCAGTTTTTTTCATTTAATATGAACATAAAAATACGTATTCAATTCGTTTTTAACTTCAGATTATGAATAAATTTCTCTCCCTGTTCCGTCTTTACAAATTGTAAAACCGGATTGGGAACCAGATCGACGATTTTATCCGGAATTTCAGCATAATCATATTCTTGCAAAATAGCTCTCACTTTGCTTGCGGATATCATATCACCCGCCGCCGAATGTCGTGGTACAATACGCAATGTAAGTATATTCTCAGAAAATTTTTCTTGCATTGTTCGATTATAGATAGATGTCATCTCGGAATAAGGCTCTTCACCAACATACCGACATCTTATATTCAATGTTTTCGCTATTTCCTGAAAAATTAAAGCATCAATTTCAGCTTGTTCTTTTGCCAACTGTGTTTTATCCGG
>CAYFQU010000021.1:0-2034 GCA_964345335.1 uncultured Mageeibacillus sp.
AACAATATGCTGCTTTGCTTTGCCCGCCTGTTCACCAAAAGATCAGTCTGTTGCGGATGTGGAGGAACCTGAATTGGAGACTTTGGCAGAAACCACCATACCGAAAGAAGAAACAATTTCTTCGAAAGACATGACAGACAGTACGAAGCAAATACAGGAAATAGAGCTGAAAAAAGTTTCTAAATTCAGCGGACAGCCGATCAATGTGGAAGACAATCAAAAAAGACCGCTTGCCGTGATGATTGACAATCATCCGGATGCCAGAATGCAAGCCGGTTTCAGACAAGCAGATATGGTTTTTGAAATGATTGTCGAAGGAACTTATACCCGCTATATGATGCTCTTCCATTCGCAGGAAGCCGATCGTGTAGGCCCGATTCGTTCCGCCAGAAAATATTTCATCGATCGTATGCAGGAATTTGACAGCCTGTATACGCATTTCGGAGCTTCTGCGGAAGGAGATGATATTTTAGCGGCAAGGGGTATTGATGATATTGACGGTATGGTTGTGCCTTCATCGGTTATTTATCGTTATAATGATACCGGGAAATTTGCTCCTCATAATGCCTATGCCGGCACAAAAGCACTCCGCGATTATGCCGAAGAACAAGGTTCCGTTATGACCACGGAAGTACCCGGCTTTGATTTTTATCCGGAGCAGAGTTCACTTAATGGTCAAGCCGCTGAGCAAATTTCTATCACCTATTTTGCCGATAATCAAAGTAAATTTCAGTATCAACCGGATAAACATACCTATTCTTATATAAAAGATAATGTTGAGATGCTGGACGAGAACGATCAAATGCCGTTAGAAATTACAAATATCGTCGTACAAGTGGCAAATTATTATCCGAATCCGAATTATCCGGGGATTTTAAGTTTAGATCAAGTCGGTCAAGGCGAGGGATACTTGTTCAGCAATGGAGAAGTTCTACCTTTAACCTGGTCCAAAGCGGATGAAAACAGCCGCACCGAATATCTTGTAAACGGTGAGCCATTATGTTTAAATCCAGGACAAACTTGGTTTTTACTTGCTTCACAGGATACAGATATAGAATTTACTTCTCCTTAATCTGTTTAGATGCTTGTTTTAACTTGAGGGTTGATAAAAAACAGATCAGTTTGAGCGCACAATCCGTTTAAGATTATTGGATTAGCTTGCAGAAGCAATATAAAAACTGTTTTTATGAATAAGAAGAAGAGTGTTATTTAGGGATAACATTCTTCTTTTTTTGTTGAATAAAGGAAAATGTCAAGTTGAATTTGATAAATATTAGTTTAATAACTATTAACCTAATTTTAACTGCATAATTTACCGGTCTTTTATTTGTTCCTTACCTTCTCATCTCATACTAAAAACGAATTGGTAAAAAATTAATTTATTGGAGAATACTCTGAAAATCCAATTCATATTAGAACAAATTCACAGAGGAGGATTTATGGAATTTAACTTGCGTCAAATGTCAAAGAAATTGTTAGCAGCTTTATTGGCATTCTTGGTCATCTTTTCTACATTAGGATCAACTAATCCGGCTAAGGCTGAAAGTATTTTACAGTCAGAGGAAGTAGGCTATGCCAGCACCACACTTTATGTGAATCCAGATTACAAGGCATCCGTCGGGGAAGAAATTGTCGCAGAAGACATGGCAATTCTGTCGAATGCCGATATGATCGAGTTAATTGCGGAAGACGGGACAGCGTACAAAGCTGATGAAGTGATTAAAGGCGAATTTTATTTTGATAAAATCCCGGTTGGAACATATAGTCCGCGTTTAACACAAGCCGCTCAGGATTTAGGTTATCGACAAGATACTCCGAACGGCTACATGACAACTCTTACTGTCGATGAAGGTCCGAGCAGAACCTACCGCAGCAGTGTCAGTATTTGGTTTTCAAAAAAAGTAGAAAATACTACTCCTACGGAACCAGCCACTGATCCGACTACTGATCCGTCAACGGAACCAACCACTGATCCGTCAACAGAACAAACAACCGAGCCGACTACGCAAACAACAACACAAGCGGCTACAACAC
>CAYFQU010000021.1:2134-15565 GCA_964345335.1 uncultured Mageeibacillus sp.
ACAGAACAAACAACCGAGCCG
The DNA here is from genome assembly GCA_964345335.1 of uncultured Mageeibacillus sp. GTDB lineage: Bacteria > Bacillota > Clostridia > Saccharofermentanales > DTU023 > UBA5436. Next base: position 2,156 of record CAYFQU010000021.1, read on the forward strand.
ACTACGCAAACAACAACACAAGCGGCTACAACACAGCCGACAGTGACAGAGAAAATAACACTTTCCACGACAACGGCTAAAGTTGAAAAAAATAAAACAACTCCACAAACCGGTGAAATGAGTCAAGTTGCAGTACCGCTGGTTTTAGTCTTGAGTGCCGCTGCCTTGTTGATACTCAAACGTAAGAAAAATCAAATTGATTGATGCTTTGTAAGCTTTGAATATTTAGCATTGATTGGAAATAAAACAGGCTGTTTCTTATGAGATGGCCTGTTTTCATATCATAAATATAGACGAAAACTCATCATAAAATTAAATTGATTCGTTTTTTAATCCAAGTACAAAATCTGCTTTTCCTTAATAGGACAGTGTATTACAATAAGTTTAATTAATTGCCTGATACAGAAAGAGAATTATTTAAGAGGAAAGAGGTACATTATGAAAACTATCAAAGCGAAAAAAATTACTTGCGAGAATTTTGCACCATACGGGAAAATAACATCCGTATTAGAGCCGACAGGATTTAATTTTGCCGGAGAAACTCATCAATTTTATCCTGATCGCATTGTTTTTCAAACTGCAAGCAATATTGCTTTATCGCCGTTAAAGGTTAAGAAACCGGAAAAAGTATGTATTTCTCAAATGGAAATGCATAATACGACAGCGGAAGGTTTGTTATGTCTTAATGCAGATGTTGTGATACATGTCGCTCCTCCGGTAAAAGACTATCCGAATACCGATGAGGCGGAAGCTTTTATCGTACCGAAAGGAACTGCCGTTCAAATCAATACAGGCGTTTGGCATTTGGCACCGATCCCGGTAAATCAGGAGGAAGCCAACATTCTCATTATTTTACCGGAAAGAATTTACGCGAATGATTGCTTGGTCGTAGACTTAAAAAAGACGGATCAATTTGCAATAGAAATATAATAAGGGCCATCAGATAGAAGCTCAGTCTAAAAATAATCCCGGCTTTATCTGCCGGGATCAATTCTTTCTGTATGATCGATGATTTGCATGACCTGATCTCGATAAGTATTTAACCATTCGCCGGAACTGCGATTCATTACGACAAAATATCCTTCACTTGCCGGGTAGATGATAAAGTCCCAATCCGGATTGCCGTCATAAACAGCCATTTGTCCTTCACCGTAATCTTTGGTTTCCAGACCCGTTCCACAAAGACCAAAATTTTTATAATAAGAAAACATGATTTCCCCTTGTTCATTTAAGGGTCTAAAGCTGAATCTGAAATATTCACCGGTACCCAGCAGCATGACAGTATCCGTGAATTCTTCCACGCTGTACTCGAATCCTGCAATATAGGGCAGGTTGAGTCCGAATCCATCATGTTCATAACAGATTTTTGTATCTGCATCAGCTTCTATTAAATCAAAGGCGGCATAGTACATTTTCTCATCGAAATCATCAACGCTGCGAACATCCATAATCTGTTTTCCAATACGGTAATGACCCGGATTCAATGTTCCGTAAAAAGAAGTCCAGTCAACATTATATTCCGTGATTTGGGAAGGCAAAATCTGTAATATCTCATCATTAAATGCCATTTCTTCTTTCGGAATAAGCGGTTTAAGCTCTGTCCAATGCCCATTTTCCAATTTTTCCAAAGTATAAAAAAAGCCGGATGCTAATTCGCCTTTCGGTTCACCTTGCTCTTGTTCACAAAGCAAAGTTAAACGGGTAGGAGTGATGTTTTTCGCAGATAATTTAATACCCCAATCATCTGTGTAAGCCTCAATCAGCGGACCTTTACTAATTCCTATGATTTGTTTTTTGCTTGAGTCATTCGGGCCGTTTTGCTTTAGCTCTGTTTCATCTGATAAACGGTCGCTGTGATGAACATGATCGGTCGTTTCTTGCTCAATATTTTCTAGCATTGTCCCGTTTTCCTTAACGGGAGATTCTGTTTTTTCTTTTTTACAGCTTGTCATACCTAGCACCAAACAAAAAATCATCATGCATGTAAGTATTTTTTTCAACATAAAAATCCCTCCCTCTTGCCCTGATTATCGCACAGGCAAAAAGTCAGGCAAAATGTACACTTAAAAAGAAATTATTTTTCGGCTTTTTGACGAATTTCTTAAAATATTACGCTGACGCTGGAGTTCCCATGCATTGCAGTCAGTGTTGCAGCAGCAACTAATTTCTTGAAATATGATGCCAATACCCGGAAGGTTAAGGAAGCAGCAAAGCGGCGAAATCTTCTGCTGTGACACCGGCAAAATAATCGGAAACAGGGTATTTGAGGCTTGCAATTTTTGCTTTGATCGCATTTTCTTCAAGCTCCAGACCGATTAATTCCGTTGCCAGTTCCTGAACATCTCTGATACCGAAAAAGTCACCGTAGAAAGTAATATTTTGCAAAACGGAATGTTTTGTTTGCATTAACATTTCGATCTTTCCGGAAGGAAATCTTTTTTCTTTACGCAAATCATATTCAGGTGCTTTGCCATAATTCCATTCCCAACCGGCTTTCCATTCTGCCAATTTCTCAATCGCCGCCAAATCTTCCGGACTTAATTGATATTCGGTCATATCCGGTCTGGTTTTTTTCACTTCATCAAAAATTGCCTGTTGGAAATCGGCAATGGTCATTTTTTCTGCCAATTCATCATTGATATTCGTCACTCGGCTGCGTACGGATTTGACACCTTTGGATTTGATCTTGTCTTCTTTGACATGCAGCGCTTTGCCAAGAACACTTAAATCGACATCGAATAAAATACAGCCATGATGTAAAACACGGTCTTTGGAATAGGCTTGTGCATTGCCGCAGATTTTTTTGCCGTTTAATTCAATATCATTTCTGCCGCTGAACGTTGCGTTTAAGCCTAAATTTGCCAGAGCTTTGATAACCGGCTGCGAAAAAGCCTGAAAGTCAAAAGCATTTTCATTTTTACGGGGGGCGATTAAAGTATAGTTGAGATTATTCAAATCATGATAGACAGCTCCGCCACCGGAAATGCGGCGAATGACCCGAATATGATGTTCACGCACATAGTCACTGTCGATTTCGGCGAGTCCGTTTTGGTTTTTCCCGATAATAATAGACGGTTGATTGATCCAGAGCATGAAGATCTCATCTTCATTCAGCAAATTTTTGAAGGCATATTCCTCAAGTGCTACATTATACGCCGTATCATTGGTTTGACTGATAATATATTTCATGTTTTCATTTCCTTTATTTAATATTCGCTATCATAGTATCTTGGAACAGACGGGAAAAGTAAATAGCAATATAAAGAAACCCCGATTTCGCCAAGCCTCATAAAGCAACTTCTGATCATGAAGTTGCTTTTTCATGCAACTGATAAGAGTTGTCTGACTGAACAAAAGCAAAATCGGAGTGATCTTTTATCCGCTCTATTTAATTAATTTATCTAGCAAAGACTGCAATTCTGCAATTTTTGCTTCCTTCGCTTTTTCGTCATCGAAAGATTGACGCAGACAATGCTGTAAATGAGCTTGCAAAATGATTCTGTTAGTGGATTTTAAAATCGATTGTGCAGCTAATATTTGATTGGAGATATCAATACAATATTGATTCTCTTCGACCATGCGGATAATACCGTCAACTTGTCCGCGCACCGTTTTCAAACGATTCAATACTTTTTTCGGATCTGCCTGCATAATCGTTACCTAATTGGATTGAATGATTTCCAATACTTCATAACCGGCATCATGTATTGCGTTTTTGATTACGACATCATCGATTGGCTTTTCAGAAATGAGATCAGCCTGTTTGTTCTCTAAATCAACGACGACCGAAAGAGCGCCTAATTCCTGTAAAGTCTTTTCTACTCTTGCTTTGCAATGAGCACAGGTCATACCTTCAATTTTAATGATTTTATGCATTGTGTTTTTTCCTTTCTGATCTGAGATTATTTTTTTATTTTCAGAATGATTGATTTCTTCATGTATCGTATCGGGCAGAACGATTTCATCCGACATGGAAACGGGTTTTTTGGCTTTAAAACGATTGAGTCGCAAAGCGTTTGTGACGACAAAAACCGAGGATAAAGACATTGCTGCGGAAGCGATCATCGGATTAAGCAAAATATTGAAAGGTAAATAGAAAACGCCCGCTGCCAGGGGAATACACAATATATTATAGAAAAAAGCCCAAAATAGATTTTGTTTGATATTGCGAATCGTTTTTTTGCTCAGCGCAATGCTGTTTACCACATCCATTAAATCGGATTTCATCAACACGATATCAGCGGCCTCAATGGCAATATCTGTACCGGCACCGATTGCGATTCCCACATCGGCACGCACCAAAGCGGGGGCATCGTTAATACCGTCGCCGACCATAGCAACTTTTTGTTGTTCCTCTTGGAATTGGCGTACGATTTTTTCTTTTTCATCCGGCAAAACCTCGGCTACGACATGGTCAATTTCCAATTGTCTTGCAATGGCATCGGCCGTTCTCTGATGATCGCCCGATAAAAGACAAACTTTGATATTTTCCTGATGCAATAAAGCGATGGCTTCCCGAGAATTCTTTTTAATCGGGTCTGCCACGGCCATATAGCCGATCAATCCTTGCTCATCAGCGAAGAAAAGAGCTGTTTTACCCTGGGCAGAGAGTCGATCAGCTTTTTCCTGTATTTGCTTTAAAGAAAAACCTAATTCTTCCATGTATTTTTGATTGCCGGCGTAATAAAATTGCTGCTGGATCTTGCCTTGAATCCCTTTGCCTAAGATATTTTTAAAATCTTCAATTGGCAAAGTGCGGATCTCTTTCATTTTGGCATATTCCAAAATTGCAATGCTCAGCGGATGTTCAGAAGGTGCTTCTAAAGAAGCGGCAATTTGCAGAAACTTTTCAGAGGGCAGATCACATAGCGTAACAATATCTGTCAGACGGGGATTGCCTTCCGTGATTGTTCCTGTTTTATCCAAAACGACGCTCTGTACTTCATGTAAGGTTTCCAATGCTTCTGCCGATTTGATCAAAATACCATTGGCGGCTCCTTTGCCGGTTGCGACCATAATCGCTACGGGTGTTGCCAGACCCAAAGCACAAGGGCAGGAGATGATCAATACGGAAATACCTAAGCTCAGAGCAAATTCAAAATCATAACCCAATAAAAGCCAGATCATGATTGTCAGAATTGCCAGACCGATGACTGTCGGCACGAAAATAGCGGAAATTCTATCGGCTAACTTTGAAATAGGGGCTTTGGAGGAAATCGTTTCCTGCATTAAATGAATGATTTTGGCTAAAGTTGTATTCTCACCAACCCGGTCGGCTCGAATTTGAATGGAACCGGTCGTCAGGAGAGTGGCACCAATCACTTGTGATCCTACACCCTTTTCAACCGGAATGGATTCACCGGTGATCGCGGACTCATCTAACAAACCGTTACCGGCTATAACGGTTCCGTCAATCGGAATGGCGCTGCCTGGCTTGACCAATAGAATATCCCCTTCTTTGACGGCTTCCAAAGGAATTTCTTGCTCTGAACCGTCTTTTAGAAGAATAGCGGTCTTGGGTCTTAAATCCATCAATTTGGTAATAGCATCGGTTGTTTTACCTTTGGATTTAGCTTCTAAACTTTTGCCTAAAGTGACCAAAGTCAAAATCATGGCGGCTGATTCGAAATAGAGAGAATGTAAATATTGATGGGTGATTTCCGGCAAGTTATGACCGGTGGCATAGGCGAGCATATAAATGACAAAAATGCCATAGGAAAAGGCAGCGGATGATCCGATCGCAACTAAAGAATCCATATTGGGATTTTTGTGGAATAAAGCTTTGAAACCACTTGTGAAATATTTACGATTGACAATTAAAATCGGCAAAGCGAGCAGCATCTGACTGAAAGCAAAAATCACTGCATTTTCCGAACCTTCGAAAATAGAGAAAGTCGGTAAACCTACCATCGGTCCCATCGCGATATACATTAAGGGGATCAAAAAGAGCAGGGAAATCCAAAAACGCTGCTTTAAGGACTGAATTTCTTCTTGCCAAATCCCTTTCTGCTCATTAGCGGCGGAAGGGTGCTCATTGATTTCCTGTATTTGTTCTGAGGCGGAATAGCCGGCTTTTTCCACAGCAGCGATAATTTGGGTAACGGAACTTTGCTCAGGATCATATTCAACCTGCATGGAATTGGTCAACAGGCTGACGGAAACGGAGTCTACGCCTGGCAATTTTTGCACGGAGCGCTCTACGGCACTGACGCAAGCTGCACAGCTCATTCCTTTGACAATAAAATCTTTTTTCATAATGCCTCGATCTGTTCTCAAAATTTTGTTTTTACAAAACGGTTGTCGAATGTAGGTTGATCTAGTTCTATGACATCACCCCCGGGGGAGTGGTATCTTTAACTTAGTATATAACATTTTTGTTTAAATAAAAATGTTTTTACAAAATTTTATAAAATAAATTTTCATCTAAAAAGCCGATGTATCAAATGACGATTCACCGGCTTGAGAATATTCACGCTTGTGATTTTGAAATTGAGCACATCCTATTTTCAGGAATAGTTTTTTTATTATTTCTGATTTCTTTTCTTTACAGCGAGCATGACAAATAAAACAGTTCCTGCAGCCAAGCATACATAGGTATCAAGCTCCTGCCCCTTTTTAAACTCTTTTTCTCTTATTTACCTGTCGGTGTCAGATCGGCAGAATATCCGTAGTATGTCAGATCATCCATGCTCTCAGATGTGGTGAACATAATGATAACCCGATGAGAAACATTTCCGTCTTTGTCCTGACCGAACCAAACAAAATATTTTTCTAGACCATCACCTAAAGGAGAAGGTTCATCTATATCTTTGTAATATGCTGGTTTTTTATTTCCAAATAATTATTTTATGAATCCTGACAGAACTCTGTCTAAGCAAAATTCCCTATTTAATCTATCTTTATCATAAGAAGAAAAAAAACAATTTGAACCTAGCCGCTGTGGATAGGTTTGCTAAAAAATAAAAAATTTTGACTAAAAATACTAAAAGGGATACGGGCTGTTTTCTGCAATAAAAAGAGATCATTCATTTTAACAGAATGATCTCCAATCAAATTTTATCTATATTGCAGATTTTTTAATTACGTCTGATGCATATCTAAATAATAGCGGGCGGCACTTTCTGCCAGTTTCGCTCTGTTAAAAACATCCTGCATATCTTTGCCACAGCAGGCAAGACCATGCGAACCCATCATACTGCACCAAATGTCATCCGTGATTGATTTGGCGAGGGCTTTGGATAATTGTTCCGTACCCGGCTTATAATAAGGCACATAGCCTGTTTTGCTGCCCAAAGTACGAATCGCTTCCGGCATGACGATCGGTAAAGCTTGACCCGCTGCCGCAAAAACGCTGCTGTTGAAAGAATGTATATGAATGACGGCATTGATATCTTGATGTTCACGATAGACAGCAGCATGAAATCCTTTTTCAATGCTTGGTTTTAATCTGTTCTCATGCTCCATCGTATGATAATTGACCCGTACAATATCAAAGGGCGTCAGACGTTCATAAGCCATACCGGACGGCGTAATTAACATATAGTCGTCATCGAGCCTGACGGATAAATTACCCCAGGTGCCGAGCGTGAGATTTTCTTCCGTTAAATGAATACCATAGTCGACAACCTGCTGGCGCAAACTCATTTCCCGGGCAGAAATTTCTCTTGTGAAATCATGAGCCGTAAGCGAGATGATTTCCTGATCCATTTTCGAATAAGCGGTTAAATATGCTTTGCGATAGGCTTTGCAAATATGTGCGGGAAGCTTTTTGGCACCGCCGATACATCTTGCTTCCAGCATCGCCTGAGAACTTTTCTCGACAATTAAAGTAGCGGCGAAAGCTTGATCCAAAGAAGGCGCCAAAGCTAAGAGAAAATTTTTGTTTAAATTATAATTTTTCAGCAGGCAGGCATCATGATTTTCTAAAACCGCCAATGTCTTTTCTTCGTTCATGGCATCACAGATCCTGCAGCGCATTCCGACAATTTGCGGCAAATCATCCAAAACAGGCTCAACTTCTTTGTTTTCAGCTAGCAGTTTTAGAGCAAATTCAGGCTGTGAGAGAATGATCACATCACGATCTTTTTTAGCCTGAAAAATTTTTTGCAATAGCGGAGCTCTTTGTTTTAAATCATCTTCGTTCATGAGCTCGAAAGGTTTTTCCGACTGTACATAAACGAACTGTTCGTTTTCATAACGAAAAGCTAAGATAAAATTTTCTAAAGAAATATTTTGAATTGATAATTTATGCTTTAATTCATCAATTTGTTGCTGTAAATTTTCTTTTTTAATCTGGACTGCCATAATACTTACCTTTTTATTTTCTGTCTTTGTTTGAAAAAATATATTTTTACAGTTTGTTAAAAGGTATAAAAAATTGTCAATATTGTCAAAATTTTATTTTGCGTGGAACAGATGAGCCTTTAGAAATGAAAAAAGAGCCGGAGAAAGCATCCTGATTCGAATTGTTTTCCGGCTCCTTTATCGAATAGAAAATATAAGCGAATTATCGCTGACGCAGCTTGATCGTATTTAATAAGCCGCCGTTTTTAATGATCTGAATCTGCTCCGCATTCAGGTCATGTTTTACAGTAAATGTTTTTTGTTTTGTATGATTGATCACTGTTAAATCTTTGCCGACGGCAATATGTTCCACATCAACAATTTCCAGCTCATCCAATAGAGCGAGAGAATCATAATCTTCTTGTTGCGTAAACAATAAAGGGATAATGGCGGAATTGATTAAATTTTGTTTATGGATACGGGCATAAGATTTGGCAATCACGGCACGAATCCCTAAATACAGAGGCGCCAAGGCGGCATGCTCTCTGGAAGAGCCTTGACCGTAATTTTCTCCAGCAATGATCATCCCTCCCTGATTCTGGACACAGCGCAAAGCGAAGTCAGGATCGATTTGTGAAAAAGTAAATTCTGAAATCTTTTCAATATTGCTGCGATAAGGCAAAACGGCGGAACCGCCGGGAATAATATGATCTGTTGTAATATTATCTCCCACTTTGATCATGATTTTCTTCCGGATCGCCGAGAGCGGCTTACCGACGGGGACATCCTTAATATTCGGCCCTTTGATAATCGGTTTTTCCGGATCGCAATCGGGCTGCAAAATGGCTGAGTCATCAATGAAAAAGTGATCGGGCAAACTTGCTTTTTGATAAGGAACCGACATGGCATCGGTGATTTTTCCGGTAATTGCGGAAATGGCGGCTGTTTCCGGAGAAACAAGATATACGCCGGCACTTAAAGTTCCGCTGCGTCCATAGAAGTTCCGATTGAAAGTTCTCAGTGAAACCCCGTCGGACTTGGGAGATTGACCCATGCCGATACAGGGACCGCAGGCTGCTTCAAGTAATCTCGCGCCGCTAGCGACAATGTCCGCTAAAGCACCGTTTTGGGCGAGCATGGTTAAGACCTGTTTGGAACCGAATGAGATGGTCAAAGATACATCCGGATGAACGGTTTTGCCTTTTAAAATACTGGCTACATTGCATAAATCGGTAAAACTGCTGTTTGTACATGAACCGATACAAACCTGATCTACTTTCAGATCGGCTAAATCCTTGACGGGTTTTACCTGATCGGGGGAATGCGGCAAAGCACAGAGCGGTTCCAATGTGGAGAGATCGATTTCAATCACCTCATCGTAAACGGCGTCTTCATCTGGAGCTAACGGAATATAGTCATCACCACGACCTTGCTTTTCTAAGAATTCCTTCGTGTTTTCATCGGAAGGGAATAATGAAGTCGTTGCCCCAAGTTCCGCTCCCATATTGGTAATCGTGCTTCTTTCCGGAACGGATAAAGATTTAATCCCTTCGCCGGTATATTCAAAAATTTTACCGACTCCCCCTTTAACCGTTTTTATTTGCAACACTTTCAGAATGATGTCTTTCGCACTGACACCGGGACGCAAACTGCCGGTCAGCTTTACATTGATAACTTCCGGAAGCTGAATGGTATAGGGCAGACCTGCCATTGCACAGGCGACGTCCAAGCCACCGGCACCGATCGCGATCATGCCCATGCCGCCGGCTGTTGGTGTATGCGAATCGGAACCGAGCAAAGTTTCGCCGGGCTTATCAAAACGCTCCAACTGCACTTGATGACAGATACCGTTGCCGGCTTTGGAATATAAGACGCCATAGCGATTGGCGACCGTTTGCAGATATTTATGATCATCCGCATTCATGAAACCGGTTTGCATGGTATTGTGATCGACATAACTGACAGCTTTTGTCTTGACATGGTCGACTCCCATTTTTTCAAATTGTAAATAAGCCATTGTGCCGGTCGCGTCTTGGGTTAATGTATTGTCTATCTTCAATTTGACGGTGTTGCCAGCTTTCATTTCGGTCGGTTCCGCCAGATGCTGTTCAATAATTTTATAGGCTAAACTTTTAATAATGATGCACCTCTCTTTTTGTTTATAAAATTATGCTTATCATAAAACATTCTATTAAAGTTGTAAAATACCTGTTATAATAATAAGCTCAATGAATAGATTTTCTTTTGTGTAAGAGTTTTATTACTATTTTTTAGATGAAAAAGGACAGGTAAAATTATGGATTATGAAAAAGAAATTTTGAATATTTTTCATGCTGCTGAGAATAAAAATACAATATCAAGCGATCTATACAGTAAATATAATGTTAAAAAAGGCCTGCGTAATGAAAACGGCACAGGCGTCGTTGTCGGTTTGACCAGAATATGCGACGTTGTAGGCTATACCAAAGACGAGCAGGGCAATAAAGTTGACGCTCCGGGCGAATTAAATTATCGTGGTTTTCCTTTGACCAAACTTTATGAGCGAATTGCCGCCAGTGAGCATAACGGATATGAAGAAATTTGTTTTTTATTGTTGAATGGTTATCTGCCGAATGCGGAAGAAAAGAAAATTTTCAAAAGCTATTTGCGGGAAAATTATACTTTGCCGGAAGGGTTTTTAGCCAGAAATATTTTGAAAGCATCCTCTTTTGACATGATGAATAAAATTCAAAGATCTATTTTGCTGCTCTATTCGGAAGCTGAGAATCCGGATGATCCGGGCATTGATAATACTTTAAAATTGGGTCTTTCGATCATTGCTAAATTGCCGGCGATCAGCGTCTACTGCTATAAAGCAAAAGTACATTTAATGGATAATGAAAGTTTAGTCATTCATCCGCAGAGAACAGACATGGATATGGCGGAATACTTCTTGTATTTATTGAGAGGGGAAGGCAATTATACAAAAGAAGAAGTGGGCATGTTGGATTTGATGATGATCATTCATGCGGATCACGGTATCGGGAATAATTCAACCTTCTCAAGCCTAGTCGTTTCCTCAACGCAGACAGATATTTATTCGGCTTTTACAGCTGCCGTCGGTTCTTTGAAAGGACCAAGGCATGGCGGAGCCAATATCACCTGTCGCCGTATGATGAAACAAATTATCAAGGATATCGGACTTGACGCAACAAAGGAAGAAATGCTGGAAATTGCGAAAAAACTCTTAGCCAAAGAATATTTTGACAAAGCGGGTCTGATTTACGGTCTGGGTCATGCGGTTTATACACTTTCTGATCCACGTAGAGAAAAAAAAAAAAAACATGCCGCTGAAATAGCCGAACGGGCAGGACGGCTGGATGAATTGAAATTTTATAATGATTTTGCGGAAGTTGCCTGTACTTATATCAAAGAGCAAAAACATAAAAATGTTTCGGCGAATGTCGATTTTTATAGTGGTTTTATCTATGATATTTTGCAAATTCCGGAAGAGTTGTACACGCCTTTATTCGTGATCAGTCGTTCGATCGGTTGGCTGGCACATGATTTGGAAGATAAAATCAATATCAACCGTATTATCCGTCCTGCCGGTATTTATGTAGGCGACTTACATGGTGATGAAGAGTAGCTTCTATCAAACGATCAAATTAAATTGTTTTCTTTTTTATGCTTATACTCGCGATTGAAATCAGCCTGAATCTGCCCGATGCCCGCTCTCTAAAAGATAAGCGCAGCATCAGGCAATCCCTGACAGCAAAATTAAAAAAGAATTTTGCTTTGAGCGTGCGGGAAAGTGATCTGCAGGACAATATCCGTGAGCTTGTTCTGGCGGCGGCTTTTGTCTGTCTTAGTACTTCTGAGGGAGAGCAATATGTCCGGCAGATCCAGGATTTCCTGTATGAGTTTTCATTATCCAAATCCTGCCAGATCCAAAGCTTTGATTGGGATATTGTAGATGTTTTTTCCGAATACGGATCGTATGGATCAATCAATTGTGACTTTCATGACAATAACCCTTAGAATAGAAAAAAGACGGATAAACTGTATACGAGTTAAGTAGCCGGACTGATCAAGGGTCTGGTCTTCCCGTTTGGTCTGATCTTGGTTATTTATACAGGTGCCGAACTTTTTACGGGTAATATTTTGCTCTGTTTACCTTGTTTTGATGGAACGATCCCGATCCAAAAAATGTTGCGTAACTGGTGCTGGGTCTATTTGGGAAATTTTGCAGCTGCTCTCCTGCTTGCCTTTTCTCATATCATGACCGGAGACTTTGGGTCGGGGAAAATAGGTTTGGCGATGACTATTCTGGAAACGGCTGATCGCAAATGTTCTCTGCCTTTTTCGCAGGCTCTTATCCTGGGAATTTTCTGCAATATCTTAGTCTGCCTGGCTGTGATGTGTGCCCTGATGGCGAAGAGTGGTCCAAGCAAGGCACTGGCTGCTTATTTACCTGTGGCTTTCTTTGTATGGGCCGGTTTTGAACACAGTATAGCCAATATGTATTATATTTCCTCGGGGCTTTTTCTGAAAATGTTGCCCGGTATGGGTGACAAGCTCTCGGCTTTAGAAGCGATTTTTCCCAGCCTGACCTGGACTAATTTTTTGCTTAAGAATCTCATTCCTGTGACCATAGGCAATATCCTTGGAGGTTTTCTCTATACCGGACTGATCTATTTGGCATATAGGCCTCGAAAAGAAAATTCTTGCTAGAACAGAGATTTCTATTCTTTATGGCAATGCCGGCTACCCTAGTTTGTATGGAGAACTTGGTTCAGCTTTTATCACATGCTTCAATTCATTAGGTTTATTCCTAAAGGTGGATAACAAAGGCGAAGCCGTTGAAGATGCCGAATTTACAATTTACACATTAAATGATGACGGTTCGCAAGGTACAATTGCCAAGAACAATATGAATCAGGAGATGACAAATCTGGTCAGCAATGCGGAAGGAAAATTAGTAGACAAAAAAACCGGAGATGCTGTACGGGTTTATCTGGCTAAAGGAAAATACCGATTGGTAGAAACTGTTGTTCCGGAAGGCTATATGGCTGAAAGTTTATCTCATGATTTTGAAGTTGTGAATGGTGCTTTGGAACTCAAGATTGTTAACAGCAAGAAAGAAAC
>CAYFQU010000021.1:15665-21952 GCA_964345335.1 uncultured Mageeibacillus sp.
AAACGGAAAAACCAACAGCAGGTAAACCGGAAACTACTTCAAGCAAGCCGAACCAAACAATACCGAGCAAGCCGAGACAGTCAAGTGAATCTGTTACTTCACCTAAGACAGGAGAAAACAGAATCGTTCTTTTCGGAATTTCTTTATTGCTCGTGGTTCTGGCCTTGCTCTTACTTAATAGGAGATTCAAGTTAAACATCAAGGACAAGTCTGATATTTAAAGATATTTTATTATATTTAACCGAGAGCATTGTTTAAAACAGGTGGATTGCATGTAGTGTAAAAACTATGGCAATCCACTTTTTTAGATGGTTCATGAACAGTGAAATGTGGTCTTGTTTATGAAGAAAATGGATCATTATAAATGGTAGCGGGATTCAGATCGATTGAAAAACAAGAGCACACAGCAGGTATTTGCCTGAACAACACATACTGTTTTTCGAGCACTTGTTTTATCTCAAATCGGAAAAATCTTTGTGATTGAGATAATCATATTGCACAATGGCATAGTCATTTAACATCTTCGGCAATTGTTTGCCGGAGATTTCATTTTTCTTTAAGTTTTGATCAAAATAAAAAGCATCGTCCAATATAGGATATTCTATCCTTGTATTCGCCAACAATTGATACCAATTATCAAGCGGCAAACCGGCCTGTTCAAGCAGATCCAGTGCCAGATAATTTATAGAAGTGTCATTTCCAGAAACATCGTTGCCGATTGGAGAAGGCATGGAGTCATTGCCTTTTAAAGGGAAATTAGCCCATAAAACGTAATCGGCTTTACGGCGGTTTTCCTGTAGAAGATCCTGCGGCATACCCTGCGTCAAAGGGGAAACAGTATAATCATTTGGCTGATGATCTCCGAAGAACAGCACAATGGTTGGTTTTTGGCGTTGACTGATTTGCTGAATGAAATTTTTCAGAGCTTCATCTGTCTTTTTGAGCAAAGATAAATATTGATCAAGTGCGGGACTGCTTTGTTCAGAAGTAACAGCCACATCCGGTGTGAAATTATCAAATAGATCTGTATAACCGCCATGATTTTGCATGGAGATGGAAAAAATGAATTGCGGTTGCTCTTTATTTTCCAATTCCAATAATATCTCATCAAATAAAGCCTGATCGCTGATATAATTCCTGACTTTTTCCTGATGAATAAACTCTTTATTGAATTTCACCTGATCAAAACCAAAATATTCATAAACTTTTTCCCGATTCCAGCCGGATTTATAATAAGGATGCATCGCAGTCGTCTGATAATTGAAGGATTCAAGATAGGAGACCAGGGAGCTGATCGGAGAGTGGATAAATTGTAAATAAGCGATAGATCCGGACGGCAGAAAGCCCATGCTCATGCCTGTTAAAAACTCAAATTCCGAAGTTGCCGTATTACCGCCGATCACGGAAGCATAAAGGATTCCTTTTTTGGTATTCTGCTCAAAAGAACGATAGAAAGGCAGATAATCCTGATTGGTTGTAAATTCTTTTAAATTTTGTAAATCACTGAAAGACTCATCCATGATAACAACAATATCCGGCTTGACTTCGGGCTCGACGGATTGTCCGATCGGTTTATTTTCAGCCAATATTTCAGCGGCTTTTCCTGTCTGATAATTTTCCGGTTTTTCTACATCTAGATAGCGTGTACAAAAAACAAAATTCAGTAAATGCCCATTACGTTCCGACATCACTTTGCTGTTGAAAAGGATGGTATTCAGACGATAGGTTTTTACGGCTTTGTCTGAGCGACAATATTGCAAAGTAAAAAACAGCAGCAGAACAGAAGCTAACACTAAAATCCTTTTGGCTGTTTTGGTATGTTTAATTCGAGCGGAAAAATGACAAAGGAGTATGATTGTTATAAAAAGGATGCAGGAAATAATAAAATTTTTCGTAAAGGTCATTTTGTAATTATCTACAACGTGCAGAGCTGTTCTTGCCGAATAAATATCCCAAGGCATCAATGGTGTGGAGCGAAAAGCGATGACCAGATAATTGGTCAAGCCGAATATCCATAAAATCCCCGTATACACATAAACAGCAATTTTGTGATTGGCGAACAGAGCACTCAAAAACAAGAGCACGGCAAAATTGATCACAATATTCAGAAAAATAATCGGCACTCTGACGGCAAAAGGATTTTGCAACATTGTTTCCAAAGCGAAGAATAAAATGACGGAAAAGAAAATGAGATATAAAATTTCTTTCCACAAAGAAAATTTTTGCTGTGCTGTTCTTTTCTCTGAATATTTATTCTTAAAATGACGAAACCTTTTTTTCATGTTATTCCTATCGCTCAACTTTCGGTAAAAGACATTCTAACACTCTGAAAATTCAACGCAAGGAAACAATGAATTCAATAACGAAATATTGTATGATTAAGGCATAAAAAACAAACAATTGATTGGCAAAGAAAGGTAAAATAGGTTGCTGCATGAAAAAAATCTTAATCACAGGGGGGTTAGGACAGATCGGCTCTGAACTGGCTATGACTTTAAGGGAAATATACGGCAATGGAAATGTTGTTGTGACAGATATTGCACATCGCAATATGCAGGAGATTTATGAGTCCGGACCATTTGAGATTCTCAATGTCTGTCACGGCAAAGAATTGGCGGCACTGGTCGATAAATATAAAATCGATACGATCATTCACTTGGCTGCCTTACTATCTGCCGTTGCGGAAGCCAAGCCTCAAATTGCCTTTGATGTGAACTTAATGGGCTTATTCAAAGTCTTGGAAGTAGCACGCGAAAAAGAACTAAGTGTTTTTACACCGAGTTCGATCGGAGCTTTTGGCCCCAGTACCCCAAAAGATCTGACTCCGCAGGATACAGTGCAAAGACCGACTACAATGTACGGGGTGACGAAGGCTGCCGGTGAATTATTATGTGATTATTATAATAAGCGTTTTGGTGTGGACACGAGGGGTGTGCGTTTTCCCGGCTTGATTTCTTATAAAACGATACCGGGCGGCGGTACGACAGATTATGCGGTAGAGATTTATTATGATGCTTTGAAATATGGGAAATATGCCTCTCCGATTGCGGCGGGGACGAAAATGGATATGATGTATTTGCCGGATGCTTTAAGAGCGGTTATTGAATTGATGGAAGCCGATCCTGCTAAATTAATTCATCGCAATGCCTTTAATATTGCAGCGATGAGTTTTGCTCCGGAAGAAATAGCCGCGGCGATACAGGCAGAATTGCCGGATTTTGAATTTACATATAATGTCAACCCTACCTTACAGGCGATTGCCGATTCCTGGCCTAACCGGCTTGATGATTCCTGTGCGAGAGCGGAATGGGGTTGGCGGGCGGAATATGATTTAACAACTATGACTGGAGATATGTTGAAAAATCTTAGAAAAAAATTTGAAAATCCAAAGAAAGAGGCGCAAGATGACTGATATTCATGAAATGAATTACTTAAAAGAAAAAATTGACGAATTAAAGGCAACAGGACTTTATAAAAAATTTAAAATGGTAGAAGGTCCGAATGAAGCGGAATGTATTATTGACGGCCATAAGGTCATCAATCTTTCTTCAAACAACTATTTGGGTTTTGCCAATCATCCGAGGCTCAAAGCTGCTGCGATCAAAGCGATCGAACAATACGGCGTCGGTGCCGGAGCGGTTCGGCCGATTAACGGCAACTTGAAATTACATGATGATCTGGAAAAATTATTGGCCGAGTTTAAAAAAGAAGAAGCGGCGATTGTCTATCAATCCGGCTTCAATTGTAATGCCGGAACGATCCAGGCGGTTGTAGAAGCAGGTGATTTGATTATTTCCGATGAATTAAATCATGCGTCGATTATTGATGGCTGCCGTTTATCCAAGGCTAAGAAGACGGTTTTTAAACATTCAGATATGGCGGATTTGGAAAGAGTTTTAAAAGAAAATCGTGCTCAATACAATCAAGTTTTGATCATTACGGACGGTGTTTTCTCCATGGACGGCGATATAGCCAAATTGCCGGAGATCGTTGCTCTTGCCGAAAAATACAATTGCTTAACCTATGTTGATGATGCACATGCTTCCGGTGTTCTGGGACAAAGCGGCAGAGGGACGGTGGATCATTTCGGCTTGCACGGTAAAGTCGATTTTATCATCGGTACTTTATCTAAAGCGATCGGTGTCATTGGCGGCTATGTCGCAGGGAAACAGGTCACGATCGATTGGCTGAAAAACCGCGGACGCCCTTTGCTTTTTTCAACCGGTAATACACCGGCCGATACGGCGGCGGTGATGGAAGCCATTCATATGCTGATGGAAAGTGAAGAATATACGGAGAAGTTATGGGATAATGCGAGATATTTTAAAGAAAAAGTCAATCAATTGGGCTTGAATACCGGTCACAGTGAAACTCCGATTACTCCGATTATTATCGGTGACGAGGCGAAGACGGGGGAATTTTCTGAAAAATTATTTGAAAACGGTGTGTTTACAAGTCCGATTGTTTTCCCAACTGTACCGAAAGGAACCGGCCGCGTACGCTGCATGGTCACAGCCGCTCATACGAAAACACAATTGGATCAGGCCGTTCAAGTGATTGAAAAAGCTGCGCAAGAATTGGCGATTATTTAATTTTAAATATATTTCATTCTGCAATGGTCACGGGAAATCTTCTAAGAAATCTTGTAACCATTGCTACTTATTATCTTCACTTATGTTTTTTATTGACGTATATAATCGGTGTTTAGCTATTCAAGTAGATATTTCAAAGTGAATTCAGTATAATAATTTAGATTTTTGTATAGAGGGGTTAGAAAACGAGGAGTTGTAAATATATGGATGATCATACATCTCAAGAGTTTAAAGCACCAAAAAAAGTCATGTTGAAACATTGGAAAAAAATTTCGTTTTTACTGATTATATATGATTTGTTTGCAGTCAATGCAGCCTATTTTTTTGCTCTATTGTTAAGATTTGATTTTCGCATATCCGGGATACCGGTTGACTACTTAAATACTTGGAAGCATTTTACACCGATTTATTCAGTGATCTGCATTCTTGTATTCATCATTTTCCGTCTATATCGCAGTATTTGGGCTTTTGCCAGCTACAATGAATTGATCCGCTTGATTTGGGCGAGTTTGCTGACGGGTTTCCTGCATGTTGTGATCACTTTGCAATTCTATCACAGACAGCCGATTTCTTATTATGTGGTAGGCTTTATGATGCAGTTTTTGCTGGTCGGCATAGCGAGATTTTCCTATCGATTTATACTTCTGATCATGAATGAAATTCGCAAGAAGAATATTCAAGGGGATAGTATCAATGTAATGATTATCGGTGCCGGCGATGCGGGGCAACTATTATTACGGGATATTGAAAGACAGAGAAGTGTCAATGAAAAAGTTTGCTGTATCATTGACGATAATGAAAACAAATGGAATCGTTTTGTCGACGGTGTGCCGATTATCGGCGGCAGAGAGGATATTCTTGCTGGTGTCAAGAAATATCATATTGATAAAATATATTTGGCGATACCGAGTGCCTCTGCCAAAGTTAAAAGAGATATACTCAATATTTGCAAAGAAACGGATTGTGAACTGAAACAACTTCCGGCGATGTATAATCTCGCGAATGAAGAAGTGACTCTGGGCAATTTGCGCAATATTTCCGTTGAAGATTTGTTGGGACGTGAACCGGTTCAATCCGATATGAGTGAAGTATTCGAGTATATTAACGGCAAACGCGTTATGGTAACCGGTGGCGGCGGTTCCATCGGATCCGAACTCGCCAGACAAATTGCGCAACATCAACCATCATTACTTCTCCTATTAGATATTTATGAAAACAGTGTTTACGATATTCAACTCGAATTGAAAGAAAAATATCCTGATTTGAACTTGGTCGTGCTGATCGGATCTGTACGTGACAGCCGAAAAATTTATAAGATATTTGATGAGTACAGACCGCAAATTGTTTATCATGCGGCAGCGCATAAACATGTTCCATTGATGGAAGATAGTCCTTGTGAAGCGATTAAAAACAATGCTTTAGGAACTTATAAAACAGCCTATGCGGCGATGGTTCACGGCTGTGAGAAATTTGTTTTGATCAGTACAGATAAGGCGGTCAATCCAACGAATATTATGGGTGCTTCAAAGCGCTTATGTGAAATGATCATTCAGAGCTTTGACCTAAAGATTAAAGAAGGTAAAGCTGACGAAATTCCTCAATTATTCACTCATTTAAGCAGAAGAAATATGCATAAAGACAGTACGGATAACATTTTTAAAAATATTAAAACAGAATATGTTGCCGTGCGTTTCG
>CAYFQU010000022.1:0-21349 GCA_964345335.1 uncultured Mageeibacillus sp.
TAAAAATAAAAACACTCCGCTACGATTCGCTACATAACGGAGTTGCTTTCTGGTGCTCCGAACAGGAATTGAACCCGTATCAGCAGCTCCGGAAACTGCTGTCTTATCCATTGGACCATCGGAGCATTACCAGTTAATTGTAATCAAAAGCGATATACTTGACAATATCACGGATGAAATCATAAAAAAGCACCTGAAAAAAAGTATGGCAAAGCAAAAATAATTATAACGATTAATGCAAAAGATAGAGCTTAAAAAAGTAGTTGGCAATTGATTTTTCAAACAGCATGTAAGAGTGCCTGAAAATCGTTCTGAACCCTATCTGTTTTGGAGTCAATGAAAAAGCAAAGAGAGATTTATCTAAAAAACATAATCTGCTACTATTAAATTATCAAAAACAAGAACAGTCATCTCTGCAAAAACAGTTTTACATCATTGTTAAGCCGTTCATGGATTGGGAGCATAAATTATTGGCAAATTAAAACAAAAAGGACGTTTTTAAAGCCCCTTTTATGCAAATTGTTACAGATTTCAAAGCACATAATGTATATATGCACCAAAATGTAGATGCCTATATCGTAGCAAGTCAATATACGCGTGATTCATTGATCAAAAGGGGCGGCTTACAAAGAAAAAATATATATTTACGGCATTCCTACGAAGCAAGAATTCTATACCAATTCATCGCATGTTTTTTTGAGAATGGACTGCTTCATCTTTTGATTATGGGTGGCAGCATGGGTTTGCGTGCCATGCGCCATGTTATTGCTCAGCTTGTTTCGCTTGAATTTTCGGATAAACTTCGGCTGAGCATTGTCTGTGGGAAAAATAAGAAGCTTTTTGTAAAGCTCAATCAAAATTATCAAAACCGCATTCAGGATCAAAAATCGTATAGTATAGAAAAAATCGTTGATCTCGGGGTTTCATTGATGAATAGCTGAGAATTTATAGGAGTTATCTTGACAAATATGGCTATTTGTTATGCTTTATCTGCCGGATTGAGTCAGAGTGGGTATAGTGCTATACTTGCAGGGAAATTTTAAAGGGACAAACTTTATATGGAAAAAAACACACATAAAGAAAAACAGACTTCCTTGATTGCAGATTGGTTTATCAGATTAATCAAGGGTTTTATTATCGGTTTTGGAGCAATTTTGCCGGGCTTATCAGGTGGCGTTTTGTCGGTTATTTTAGGCATTTATGATAAGATTATGAAATTTTTGGGGAATATCACCCATGAATTCAAGAAAAATTTCTTTTTCTTTTTGCCGGTCGGCATTGGCGGGATGTTAGGTATTTTATTTTTTGCAGGCGTGGTCGAGGCTGCTTTCGGTACCTATGCCGCTCTGTTTACAGCTCTATTTATCGGCTTTGTCGCAGGTACATTTCCGTCTTTATTCAGAACCGCCGGAGAAAAAAGCAGAAACGGTTCAGATTATGTCGTTTTATTTCTATCCGCAGCATTTGTTTTTTGTTTAATGATGCTGGGGGAACAATCCTTCACGCATATTACACCGAGTATTCCTGTTTGGTTTTTTAGCGGTATAGTTGTGGCCTTCGGCTTTATCATTCCGGGGATGAGCCCCTCAAACTTTTTGATTTATTTCGGCCTCTATGATCGGATGGCATCTTCCGTTAAATCTTTTGATTTTGCCATGTTGATTCCTTTTATTTTGGGTGCTGTGCTTTGTATTCTCCTGTTTGCCAAATTGATTAATTTACTCTTTGATAAATTTTACAGCAAAATGTATCACTTCATTTTAGGCTTGGTGATCGGTTCTACCTTAGCGATATTTCCGACCGTCATCTTTCCGGCCTTCACGATAGAAAATCTGAGAAATATGCATTTGGGCTTCAGCTCAGCATTTATTCTCAGCATACTCATGTTTATGATCGGTGTTGCTATTTCTTATTTATTCAGTAAATTGGAAGCGAGATATAAGCCAGAATAACATCGAATTGGCAGCAAGGTATCAGCCTGAAAATATTATCTTTTACGTAAAAAAACATAGCCGAAGCCGGCTATGTTTTTTTGTCAAATGACTTCAATAAAAAATCACTTCATTTTAATCATGATTTGTTTCAGCCGGCAGATCTGAACTTTCTACAGGCTTAAAGCTACCTTCGGGATATACTGTATCGACATTCCACAAAATCCATTCATCAAATCCTGAATCATAAGTTGCTTGAATTTCTTCTCTGATTTGCGGTCCCAGATATTCCTGATAAAATCCAGGATCAAGATAAGAAGCGGTGAAGGCCTGTAGATAAGGCCTGATTTGAGCAAAACCTTCTTGCTGAATACTCGGCTTGCCGTCTACAAAAGCATCTTTGACAACATCATAAGCAAATAAATCCGGTGCTTCATAGAAGCCATTGCCGATAAATGAGCCGACCCCGTTACCTAATGCGCCGTCGGAGGCATTGGCATAGTGAGAAGGGTAGATCATCGGGCAAATATTACTAATCCCGGTTAAACCGATTTTTTGCCAGTTTTGACCGATAGCCATACCGTCGACTTCACTGGTCATAATAATTGAGAACAAGTCGGCTCCTACGGGTGTATTTAAATTATCCTGAATTTCAATGGCAACCGTTTGTAAAAAACGATTGATTGCGGAAAATTTTTCAGGTACTTCTTCCGGTATGCCATAATAAGCGGCAGAACCGTCAGCAGAGCCGCCGGAAGGGAAGCGAACATAGTCAAATTGAATTTCATCTGCTCCCAGCGAAATAACTTCTGTCGCAATATCGATTAAATATTGCCAAACTTCCTGATTGTAAGGGGAGGCGAAAGTGGTATTGCCTTCCAGTGGAAATTCAATGGGCGTGCCGGCTTCATTAGCGATTGTTAAATCCGGTCTGCCAGCTGCGATGGTGTTATCTTTGAAACAAACGATTCTGGCGATCACTTGTATACCCTTTTCATGACAACGCTCAAAAATGCTTTTTAAATCACGCTCCTCGATCACGGCATTTAATTCCTTGGCAAGCGGTATCTGGCTATTATAAAGTAAACCCCAGCGCTCCTTCACATCGATGACGAAGGCATTGACTTCCGTGCCTTGTATGGCAGAAAAATAATCATCTAAAAAATTAGGATCATAAACATAAATACCGCGTACTTTTTGATATTCAAAATTGGCTTTCTGTTTTTGTTCGGGTAAAGGGCCAAAGAAATTTTGCACCTTTTCAAATTCCTCGGGAGAGAAAGGAGCGGATTCACTTAAATTTCCTGATTCGTCAACATATGACTCGGTTTCAGGTACGGTTGTTTCATAGATAAAAGCATATTTATCTTCTGTGGTCTGGGCTTCGGTCGTATTTTCGGTAACAACTTCTTCCCGCAAGCTTGATTGACTGCCGTGATTTTCGGTCATAGCAGTTTTTTGATTGGCATGAGGTCTTAACCACAGCAGATAGATCAAGGCGAGGAGCAATAAAGCGATGAGTAAAATATACGGCCAAACTTTTTTCTTTTTATGTTCCAGTTTGATCAAAATCGGCTGCAGATCTTGAGGTTTGCTCACCGGAGCTGCATGCAGATTTTTTATCGTATCTTTCTGTTCTGAATTTTTTTGCTGATCATCCATATTTTCTCCAAAATTCATTTGTCTACCATTTCAACCTGATCGATTTTAGGCTGTACTTTATTTTTTCTGTTTAATCAGTATATAGCATCATTAGCAAATTGAATATAAATAATGCAAACAAGATACTTCTAACTCGTTTCTGTTATAATTTTGTATTATAATTGTAATAATAGATTAGGAATTAGAAAGTTAGGTTATTCATGTTACTCAGAAATTGTGCGGGTGGCATTGTCTTTTGTAAAAACGATGTGTTGCTGCTGAAAAATGAAAAGGGCGAATGGAGTTTCCCTAAGGGTGTCATTCGGGAGGATGATGATCCGGAAGAGATAGCAGTCTGGCGTGTGAAGGATGAAACCGATGTCAATGCAAGAATAATAGCACATGCAGGCAGAACCAGTTATGAATTCTATTCTTTATCGAGAAAAAAGCCGGTTGCTAATCGTATTCGTTGGTATTTGATGATCAGTGATTCCAGGGAAACAAACGTGAATACGGAACAGGGTTTTCAGGAGGCGGCATTTTTCCCGTTTGCCGAGGCACTCAATAAAGTTACCTATAGTCAGGACAAATCTTTGTTGACTTTGGCAAATCAAATTTATAAAGAATTAAATGAGGCTATGGTTGAATGATTTCCTATCAGTCGTTGACACATTTTGCCAAAGTAGAAATTGAGGAGAAAAAATCACGTTTTATCGGGATGGCGAAGCCTCTACAAAATGAAGCGGATGCGAAATTATTTATCGCTGAACAAAGAGAACAATATAAAGATGCGAATCATCATGTCTATGCCTGGCTGCTCCATAAGCCACAGCATTTGCAACGCTTTTCAGATGACGGAGAACCGCAGGGAACAGCTGGTTTGCCGGTGTATGATTGCTTGGCAAAACGCAATATTACACAAGCCGGAATCGTGGTGGTACGTTATTTCGGCGGAATTAAGTTAGGTGCCGGAGGTCTGGTTCGCTGTTATAGCAAGGCGGCAGCTTTAGCTGTCGAAGCCGCTATACCAGTTTTATATGTGCAACATCGTATGTATACGGTATATGCGGACTATGCCGATGTGGAGCGCTTGCGCTATCAATTAAAACAGCTCGGCTATCGGCAGACAGAACCGCAATATGCAGCGAATGTATTTTGGCAGGTTGCGGTTAAAGAGGATCAGACGGAGCAGTTTATTGCTACTTTAAAAGACTTAACAAATGATACGATTATATATAAAAAAGAGGATTTACAAGAATTTCCGATTTCTGTATAAAGAATGAGATAAAATCTTAGAATTTAAAAAGATAATTGACGGAGGATTTATGTCAGGACATTCAAAATGGAATAATATAAAAAAGAGAAAAGAAGCGGTTGATCAAAAAAGAGGAAAAGTTTTTACCAAATTAGGCAGAGAAATCCAAATCGCCATTCGTGAAGGCGGTGCCAATCCGGATGAAAACTCCGCTTTACAGGCTGCAATTGCCAGAGCACGTTCTTTCAATATGCCGAACGATACGATCAAAAGGGCGATTGAGAATGCTTCGAATACAAATATCAATGATTTTTCCAGAATAGACTATGAAGGATATGGGCCGGCAGGCGTGGCGATCATTGTCAAAGCCTTAACAGACAATCGTAATCGTACAGCAGGCGAAGTGCGTCATATTTTTGATAAATATGGTGGTAATCTAGGGAAAGACGGTAGCGTTTCTTTCCTGTTCGAGAATAAAGGTGTTTTGATCATCGATAAAGAAAAATATGCGGATGAAGATCAGGTGATGCTGGATGCTATGGATGCGGGTTGTTCCGATTTCGATACGACGGATGAATATTATGAGATCCAAACAACACCGGAAGACTATAATCAGGTTTTACAGCATTTGACGGAAGCCGGTTATGAATTCATAGACGTTTCACTTGGACCGCAACCTATTACTACCGCTCAGGTCGAGAATGAGGAAGATGTTGAAAATTTAGAAAAACTATTGGAGAAATTAGAAGAGATCGATGACGTGCAAGATGTTTTCCATAATTGGGAAAACGAGGAATAGAAATTTTGGGTATCCATGTTTGATTTTTTATTCGGCAAAAGGAAAAAACAAAAAGATGAGAAAAGGGTTGAAAAGTCATTACAGGTAAACCGTTCTCAGGTTATTCCCGAGCCGGAAAAAGATGTACCTTTAAGGCCCAGACAACTTATCTTTAATCCTTTTGGGAATTTTACCGAAGGTTTGAAAAACTCTGTGCAGGAAGTTACAAATCGCGGAAAAATTGAAACAGAGCAGGATGAAAGAGATTATTTATCACAGATTGCCGTTGTTGCTTTTATCGGTAAGTCGGGTACCGGAAAAAGTACCAGAGCGCTGACCTTGGCGAGTGAACATAAAATCAATTATTTGATTGATGATGGCTTGTTGATTCACGGCAGCAGCATCGTCGCAGGAACTTCGGCCAAAACAGCAGCGACGCAATTAGAGTCGGTCAGACAGGCCTTGTTTGCAGATCCGGTCAGAGCAGCTAATATGCGTCGTGCTCTGCTTGAAGAGAATCCGCCGATCCTGATGATTTTAGGAACATCCGATCGAATGCTGCGAAAAATTTGTGAGAATTTATGGCTGAATCAACCTTCCATGCTGATCAAGATTGAAGATATCACAACGGAAGAAGAAAGACAGATTGCCAGAACGACCAGAATGTCTCAGGGAACCCATACAATTCCCGTACCCAGTATGGAAATCAAGCATGATTTCTCCGGATATTTTATGGAGCCGCTGCAAAAATTAAGAAGGAGATGGGATCGTAATTTAGATAAAGTCGATTTATCTTCCGGAGGCGAAAAAACGGTCGTACGTCCGACTTTTTCTACGATCGGTAATTACTCTATTTCCGATGAGGCTTTGGCCATGTTGGTCAGGGAAATTATTCTGCAGGTAGAGGGTATTTTTGATTTGATTGATTTCCATGTTTATAAACAAACCTATGGAGCAATTTTTAATTTAGGTGTCGCCTTATACTATGGTTATAATGCAAGAGAAATATTAAGCAAAGCACAGAGTTGCTTGAGTAAGGATGTACAATACTACACAGCGATCAATGTCTTATCCGTAAACATGAAAGCGATGCGTGTTGTGCATAAGAATGAGGGAGTTTAAATATGCCGAATAACAATTTTGAACAAAACAATGAACAATATTCAGATGCTTATTTAGCAGATAAGCGCACATCCGAACAATATGCCGAAGCGGCACGAAAAGCTAATTCACAGGCTAATATGAACCATACAACCAATCATTACCGCAGAGTTTCTTTTGAGCAGTCTGGGCATGACGTCAATGCTGAAGCCCAAGCGATGCAGGGAGAAGCAATGTATCGGAATATTGAACAAGCGGCATCAGAAAATGGTACTGACTTTGATACAAATACGAATGCTTATGATTTGGCTGATTTGGAACAAGCCGAATCATATAGTCCTCAGTCGGTTAAGCAAAGCAGGTATTCTGGCGACAGATTGCAAAATACAAATTCCTCTCGTGCCGGATATAGGCGTTCTCCGGCTGCCGGTAAAATTTGGCAGGATATTTCAAATGGTATTCGGCAAACTGTATTTTTATTATTCTCCAAAAGACCTATGCAAAGTTTTCATTTAAACTTACACTGGGCTACTCTTGGTGTTTTTGCTTTCTTTAATATTCTATTTGTCGGTATCTTGAATACTGTTTTATATTCCAAGATCATACAAACCCTGACGAAAGCGATAAATCTGCAAACCAGGAGCAATGGCAGTGTTTTTGGAATTTCTTTATTGAGCCAGTTGGTCACGCTTTTATTATTGGTACTTTTGCTGATCGGCATGTCTTTCTTATTAAAGAGCGAAAGCAGATCGTTGAAACAATTTTTTCAAACGACAATGATTGCAACAGTGCCTTATACCTTTATTCTTCTTCTGTCTATCGTGGTTTCTTTCTTTGCTCCCATTGTCGGAACTTTGATCGCTTTGGCAGGTAAAATTCAAGCTTATATTTTCCTCTATGCAGGCTTCCAAAAAGGGCATCCGACAAAGAAAAACAGTCCGTTTTGGATTTTTATTATCAGTATTTTCCTGGTTTTGATTTTGCAATATTATTTCATTAATTGGGCTTTAGTATAGTGAAGATATTCCATATTGCGGATCTACATTTAGGAAAAAATTTACATCAGCATTCTTTGCTTGAAGATCAGCTTTTTTATGTGAAGACCTTGCTGACTAAAATTGATGATGAGAAACCCGATGTTTTGTTGATTGCCGGAGATGTTTATGATCGAACCGTTCCTTCCGGTGAAGCGACCCGACTTTTAGATTATCTGCTGACGGAACTGAGCAAGCGGAACTTGACTGTTTTTATGATTGCAGGAAATCATGATTCAGTTGATCGTTTGCAATTTGCGGCTGCACTGTTTCGGCATTTTAATATTCATATCGTAACTGAATATCAGGGAACATTGGAGATGATTTCCCTGTTTGACGGACAATATCATTTTTATTTATTACCCTTCTTTCGTCCTGCACAGATCAGGGCTTTATTTCCGGAAAGCGAGATCAAAAATTATGCCGATGCCTTGAAACAGATTTTAAAAGAAGTTGATTTACAAAAACCGGGTAAACATATTTTGTTGGCACATCAGTTTTTTGTAAATAACGGCGGAGAAGCTTTGACATCGGATTCTGAAGAAATATCCGTAGGCGGGCTGGAACAAATACCGGCAGAACTTGTTGCGGACTTTGATTATGTGGCATTGGGGCATCTGCATCAACCGCATTTTGTACAGGATGAACATATTCGCTATGCCGGATCTCCTCTGGCTTATTCCGCTTCGGAACTCATGCGGGAAAAGAGCATAACCTGTGTTGAATTTCAAGATAAAATACACATTTCAGAACTGACTTATCCTAAAAAGCATCAAGTCAAAAGGCTCAAGGGATATTTTAAAGATTTGATCGAAGAGGCAGCCGAGCATCCGAATGACGATTATTATTATATAGAATTGCTAGACGAACATAGTATTGATCAGGTAGCGGCAAGATTTCATCGCTTTTATCCGAATCTCCTGGAAATTCAAATGAATCATTTGCAATTCGAGAGCATGACGGGCGACTTTTCTTTTACTGAACAACCGGGGAAATTAAGTACGACACAATTATTCGCTTTGTTTTATCAGGCGGAAACCGAACAGGAATTAAAGGCTGAAGAAAGAAAACTGTTGGAAGATATTGAGCATCAACAAACGAATTTATAAAAATGACATGTAGATATACTCTAATGCGAAGATAAAGCTATAAAAGCGGAGATTTGATATGAAACCTTTATTTTTGAAAATATCAGCATTCGGACCTTTTGCCGATGAGGTCAGCATTGATTTTTCAGATTATCAAACAGGTTTATTCTTGATTTCCGGCAATACAGGAGCAGGTAAAACGACAATTTTTGATGCGTTTTATTATGCCTTGTATGGTGTTACTACCCAGAAAGATCGTGATGCTGCCAAAATGCGCAGCGGTTTCGCGGCTGCCAAAACCAGAACTTATGTCGAGCTGACTTTTACAAATCAAGGAAAAACATATTTTGTGAGAAGAGAACCTGAATATATGCGTGAAAATTTAAGAGGTTCAGGTATGACGAAAAACATCAGTGTGGCAGAATTACATTTACCTGATGGCAGTATTCTCAGTAAAATAGGTGAAGTTAATCAGAAAATAATTGAGATAATCGGGCTTGATGCCGCACAATTTAAGCAGACTTGTCTTTTGCCTCAGGGAGATTTCAAACAATTACTCTCTTCGGATGCCAATACAAAAGAAAAAATATTCCGTAAGCTTTTTAATACAGATAAAATCATCAATTTTCAATTGAAATTAAGAGAGATAACCAAGGAGATCAAGGATCAACTTTTTCAGTCGGAAATTGAGATGAAATCTGTTTTGAGCCACTATCAGATCCATACGAATGATCTTGAGCTGAACGGTCAATCCGTAAAGGAAATTTTAAATTTGGTTCACTGCGGAGAATTTAGTTTGGCTGAAAAACTGTTGGCAGAAATGAAGCTTTATCATCAGGGCTTAGAGGAGCAAAAGACTCAGCTACAAATAACTCAGAAGGCGGAAGAAACGATTTATCGGCAAATCGCAAAAGAGTTTGATAAAGCGAATGTTTTAAAAGCATTATTCGAAAAGAAGCGGCAGCAGGAAAAAACTTTTGAAAATTTGCTTGAACGTAAAGCAGAGATGGATCAAATGCAAATTGATTTAAAGCGCAAAAAATATGTATTGTACCATATCGTAAATCCCTATCGACAATGGCAATATGCTCAAAAGCAAATTGCCGCAAATCAAAAAGAGCAGGAGAAGACTCGGCAGCAATTGCAGGAAATTAGCTCTAATTTAGAGACATTAAAAAGAAGCAAAGTACAATGGGAACAAAAAAATGATGACTTAGATAGATTGAAGATTCAATTGGATCAATTAGAAACAGAACTGTCCGAGTATGCTGTTTTTTCAGAAAAACAAAATGAACTGCATTCTTTATCAGATGCACAAAAGTTAAAAGAAGAAGCTCTAAAAGCCGAAAAGGGAAACAACCAGTTTATGGAGCAAAATATTGCGGCTCTCAAGCAGGAAATTGAACAGTTAAAAAATTTAAACCAAGCTGTTTTACAAGAAGAAAATCACTTGAATTCTGATCAGACAGTTTTTCAAATTTTAGAAAATGCTTTGGAAAGTTGGAGAGAAGTTTTGCAAGATCGGGATACATTAGCGCAAATTATGTCGGATTTGGCAGATTTAGAAAATGAAATAGAGCAAAAAGAAAATAACTATCATGCGCAAAAGCAAAAATTTCTTGCCGCCACTTTAGCTGAAAGTTTAAAAGAAGGAGAGCCTTGTCCGGTTTGCGGTCAAAAGCATCATCTGAAATTAGCGAAAAAGCCGGCTGCTACAGAAGCTCTTTTACATGCATTAGAGGAGAAAATTTTAACTTTACAGACGAAGAGAGAGCAGCTTATTTCAGAAAAAGCTGGCTTGGAGAATAATCTTTCCAGAAATCAGGAAAGTATCAAACGTTGTTATTCCGAACTGAACAGAGAGGATGATCAGCCCGCATTGAACTTGACGGCATTTCAAAATTTACAACAGGAAGTGGACTCTTTATTTGAACATATCCGAGCCAAGAAACAAATGATCGCTGAACAAAAAAAGAAGACGACAGTAATCCCTTCACTTATTGCGGCATTAGAAGAGAAAACACAAGAGTGGGAAAAAAACGAGGAAAGGGTTATCACTTTAGCCAATCAGAGTCAGGAAAATAAAATTAAACTGACTGCTTTACAAACAGAAATAGAACAATTTCAAAAACGCAGCCGATATTCTTCCTATCAGGAAGCGCAAGCTGCCTATACCCGGGGAAAGAGTGAATATGCAAAACAAGTGGCAGAGAAGAATGCTGTCATAGAAAAATACAATCTCTCAGAAAAAGAAGAATTTCGTTGCCAAACTACTCTGGAACAGATAAGTAGAAATCTAATTGAGGCAAATCGACAGAGTGAGATATATCAAGAACAGCTTACAACTGCCTGCCAAAAAATTCAGCTGAATTTTGCGGATATTGAACAAAATATTATTTCTTCAGAGGATTTGGAAAAGCAGGAAGAGGAACTCAGTACTTATTTTTCTCTATATCAAGAGTTGCAACATGCTATTCTGCAACTGCAAGATGAGATAGGTGAACAAAAGGAACCTGATCTTGAATTTTTACAAGAACGTATAAAAACTCAACAGGCAAAGATCAATTTATGGCAACAGCAAAAGATGAAAATAGCTTTGCTTCTGGAAACAAACCAAAATATTGAAATGAAATTCACGCAATTAGCGGCAGATTATGCAGAGAAAGTGAAAGACTATCAGAAAATGTCCGCACTTTCTGATCTCGCTAATGGCAAAGCCGGTCAAAAAAGAACCTTCGAAGCATTCGTGCAATCCTATTATTTTGATAAAATGCTGGCTGCCAGCAATATTCGATTAGAGAAAATGACCAATGGCCGTTTCTATCTGGATCGTGGTACGGAGAATGAAAACAGAAGCAGACGATTCGGACTGGATTTTCAGATTTTTGATACCAATACGGGAAAATACAGACCTGCTTCGACCATTTCGGGCGGTGAAAGTTTTGTTACTTCTTTGGCTCTGGCTTTAGGACTTTCCGATACCGTGCAAAATATGCAGGGTGGTATTAAAATTGAAACATTGTTTATCGACGAGGGTTTTGGTTCGCTTGATTTCAATATTCTAGAACAGGCAATTCGTGTTCTCGAAACATTGAGTGATGGCGATCATATGCTCGGTATTATTTCCCATGTCAGCGAACTGAAAGAAAGAATCCATAAAAGAATTCTGGTGGAAAGCACAACTCTCGGCAGTAAAATTACTTTGCTGACGGATTGAGAGCATAGCTTTGGGAGAGCAATCAGCCGAGCTGACGCAATTCGTTTTCGATAATATTCATTTCATTTTGAGAATTAGCCAAAGCGAAATTATCATAACTTTGTTGCAAATAGGAGCGAGCTTGTTCCACATCACCCAGCTTTAATTTTAAATGGGCCAGAGCTTGTAAGGCTAAAGCGACTCCATGATAATTTCCTTCCGTACTGGCAAAAGTATAAGCATGATGAAAATACATTTCCGCATCTTCATATTCACCGGAGAGCATTTTGACATCACCTTGTTCAAAGAAATTATAGGAGAGATCAGAATAATAAGAAGGGATTAGAGAACTGCAACGGCGCAATTCTTCGCGCAATAATTCAGTTGCACCATGATAGTCGCCGAGCAATTTAGTGATGATGCCGAGTTGATGCAAGGCTCTTGTCTGTTCATAGCGATCTTCATTTTTTTCACCGATGGCTAAAGCTTCCTGCAAATCTTTTCTTGATTCTTCATAGCGGTTCAGGCTCATTTTGGTGATCCCTTTATGCAGCATGACATCGAATCTTTGCTTTTTATTCAGCTTTAATCCGCTGACTTCTTCCAATAGATATAAAGCATGTTCAAAATCTTTATTTTGTAAAGCGGCTTTGGCATTTTCAATTTTATCGCTGACTTCTGACATATGAGCACTTCCTTTAATGAGGTATTTATAGTTTACAAAATCAAACGATGACTCGCAATAGAGAAATATAAAAAGGGAAGATCCGAAGATCTTCCCCTTGACCGTTTATTTTGCGTTAGCCCAAATTAAGCTTTGTTTAAGCGTTCTTCCAAGGCATCTAATTGAGCATATAATTCTTTCGGCATGTTAGCGCCTTTTTCATCATATGTTTCATAATGTGCACGGATGGATTCAACTTCTTTCTTCCAGCCTTCTACGTCAACGGATAAAATATCTTCCAATACAGAACGTTCAATATCTAAACCTTCTAAGTAAAGATCATCCACTTCCGGCATATAACCGATGGCTGTTTCTTTGGCATGTGTTTTGCCTGCGCAGCGCTCTACGATCCATTTCAGGACACGGCTGTTTTCACCGAAGCCCGGCCAAATGAAATGACCTTCATCATCTTTGCGGAACCAGTTAACATAGAATAATTTCGGTAATTTATCACTGTCACCTTTTTCGCCGATTTCAATCCAGTGACGGAGATATTCGCCGACATTGTAGCCGATGAACGGCAGCATGGCGAACGGATCACGACGCACTTGACCGATTTTATCGGAGATAACGGCTGCTGTAATCTCTGAACCCATGATAGAGCCTAAGAATACACCGTGATTCCAATTTAAGCTTTGATGTACAAGAGGTACTACGGAAGCACGACGACCGCCGATTAAGAAAGCGTCAATCGGTACACCGGCTGGATCTTCCCAATTATCAGCGATAGACGGGCATTGAGCGGCAGGAGCCGTAAAACGTGAATTCGGATGTGCGGCTTTTTTATCACTGTCAGGTGTCCAGTCATTGCCTTGCCAGTCAATTAAATGATCAGGAGCATCTGTGCCAATACCTTCCCACCATACATCACCGTCATCTGTTAAAGCGACATTCGTGAAAATAGTATTGGATTTGATGGTATCCATAGCGTTCGGATTTGATTTATAGGATGTTCCGGGAGCAACACCGAAGAAGCCTGCTTCAGGATTGATCGCATATAAACGACCGTCTTCACCGAATTTTAACCAGGCGATATCGTCGCCGACTGTTTCAACTTTCCAGCCCGGAATGGTCGGAACTAACATAGCCAGATTTGTTTTACCGCAAGCAGATGGGAAAGCACCTGTTACATAGCTGACTTCACCTTGTGGACTGGTTAATTTGAGAATTAACATATGTTCTGCTAACCAGCCTTCGTCTTTAGCTTGAGCGGAAGCGATACGCAAAGCAAAACATTTTTTACCCAATAAAGCATTTCCGCCATAACCTGAACCATAGGACCAGATCAATCTTTCTTCCGGGAAATGGCTGATGTATTTATGTTCCATGTCAGCGCAAGGCCAGGTTAAATCTTTTTGACCTTCTTCTAACGGATAGCCGACGGAATGTAAGCATCTTACAAATTCGCCGTCTTCACCCAACACGTCTAAAACTTTGTTGCCGACACGAGTCATGATGCGCATATTGACAACAACATAAGGAGAGTCTGTTAATTCAACACCGATTTTGGCAATCGGAGAACCGATAGGACCCATGGAGAAAGGAATGACATACATTGTACGACCTTTCATACAACCGTCATATAATTCAGTCATCGTTTTCTTTAATTCAACGGGATCAATCCAGTTATTGGTCGGACCTGCATCTTCCTTTTTTCTGGAAGCAATATAGGTACGCTCTTCAACACGGGCAACGTCAGACGGATCACTGCGGAATAAATAGCAGCCGGGACGTTTTTCCTCATTCAATTTAATGGCCATTCCGCTCTCGACCATCTCATCCAATAATTTTTGATTTTGTTCTTCGCTACCGTCTACCCAAACGATATTATCCGGTTTGCACAAAGCGGCAACTTCATCGATCCATGCTTGTAATTGTTTGTGTTTCGTCATATTTCATTCCTTTCATCTATACATATTACTAAAACTATTGTCAATAAATCTGCAGAGAAAGATGGAATAAAAATAACTTTAATCCAAAATTCCCTAATGATAATTTAACAAAATTTGAGTTTATACACAACAAGCAAATCATTTTATTCTTAATTTTGGTAAAATCCTAAACGTTTTCGGGAATACTTGCATATTTGTAAAAAAATTGATTAATTAGAAAAGGTTAGTTTTAATTTTTAGAAAAAATAAATAATCTTTTTTAGGAGGAAATTGCATGACAGATCAAGAAAAAAGACAATTAGCTTTGGCTAAACATAAAGAGTGGGGCGGCAAGATTGAGGTGATCGCGACAGCTCCTGTCGGTACCAGTGAAGAATTGGCTTTGGCATATACACCGGGTGTTGCTGAACCATGTTTGGAAATTTCTAAAGATGTAGAGAAATCTTATGTTTATACAAGACGTCATAATTTATGCTTAGTCGTGACCGATGGTACGGCAGTTTTAGGCCTGGGTGATATCGGTCCGGAAGCCGGCATGCCGGTTATGGAAGGCAAATGTGCATTGTTTAAAGCTTTTGCGGATGTTGATGCTTTTCCGTTATGTATCAAATCAAAAGACGTCGATGAGATTGTAGATACAATTTACAATATTTCCGGCAGTTTCGGCGGGATCAATTTGGAGGATATTTCCGCTCCGCGCTGTTTTGAGATTGAAGCCCGTTTAAAAGAAAAATGCGATATCCCCATTTTCCATGATGATCAACACGGTACGGCGGTCGTTACTTTAGCCGGTTTGATCAATGCCTTGAAATTAGTCGGCAAAGATATTGCTGATGTAAAAATTGTGATGAACGGTGCAGGTGCCGCTTCCATCGCCATTGCAAAAATCCTGATTTCCGCCGGCGCAAAAGGCGAAAATGTTTTGATGTGCGACAGCAAAGGCATTATTTACAGTGGAAGACCGGTAGGTATGAATAAGTACAAAGAAGAATTATGCCAAGTTATCAATCCGCATAAAGTGTCCGGTACTTTAAGCGAAGCAATGGTTGATGCTGATGTATTTATCGGTGTTTCCGTTCCGGGTACCGTGACAAAAGAGATGGTCGCTTCCATGGCTGATGATGCGATTGTGTTTGCTTGCGCCAATCCGACTCCGGAAATTTATCCGGATGAAGCGAAAGCTGCCGGAGCGAGAGTCGTTGCTACCGGTCGTTCCGATTTCCCGAATCAAATTAATAATGTTTTGGCTTTCCCGGGTATTTTCCGCGGTACTTTTGATGTCAGAGCTTCGGATATCAATGATGAAATGAAAGTAGCGGCGGCTCATGCCATTGCCGGCTTCATTTCTGAAGATGAATTATCCGAAGACAATATTATGCCGCATGCTTTCGCCGAAGGTGTTGCCGAAAAAGTGGCTGCCGCCGTTGCAGAAGCTGCCAGAAAAAC
This sequence comes from uncultured Mageeibacillus sp., assembly GCA_964345335.1. Lineage (GTDB taxonomy): Bacteria > Bacillota > Clostridia > Saccharofermentanales > DTU023 > UBA5436. The sequence continues at coordinate 16,087 of CAYFQU010000022.1, forward strand.
GGGCGTAGCAAGAATCTAAAATAAATTAGAGATTTGTTCAAAATCAGCAATTTAGCGATTGCTTAGCTATGATAAATTGCTTATTGAAAAGCGTGAAATCAGAACAAATTTCTTAAATTTGAATTTTGTCGATATAATAAAGAGGTTATCCGAGCGGGATAACCTCTTTTTAATGGGAGGGAAAAAGATGAACGGCACGATGATGCAATATTTTGAATGGTATTTAGCTGATGACGGAAGTCTCTGGAATAAAATAAAAGAAGATATTCCTCATTTGAAGGAACTGGGGATGACTGCTCTCTGGATACCTCCTTGCAGTAAAGGTCAAAGTTCAAATGATGTCGGTTACGGTGCTTATGATTTATATGACTTAGGAGAATTCGATCAAAAAGGTACCGTGCGTACCAAATATGGCACAAAACAAGAATTGCTTGAAATGGTTCAGGCCTTGCAGGAAAATCAGATCCAAGTATATGCCGATGTGGTACTGAATCATAAAGCCGGTGCAGATAAAAAAGAAGTTTTTTCTGTTGTGAAGGTCAATCCGGATAATCGGGAAGAAGTAATCTCTGAGCCTTTTGATATAGAAGGCTGGACAAAATTTGAATTTCCCGGCCGCCATGAGCAATATTCCGCTTTTAAATGGTATCATCAGCATTTTACGGCAGTCGATTTGACGCTCGCACTGGTGAGCATGGGATTTTTAAAATCTTAGGACCTTCCAAAGATTTTTCTGATGAGGTCATGGAAGCGGAAAACGGCAATTTCGATTATTTGATGCATGCTGATGTCGATTATAATAATCCTGATGTGATCGAAGAAACGAAACGTTGGGGAACTTGGTTTATCCAGACATTACCGGTGGATGGTTTGCGTTTTGATGCACTTAAACATATCGATTTATCTTTTATCAATCATTTTATCGATCATTTGAATCAAGCGGCCGCTAAAGATATTTTTTATGTCGGTGAATATTGGAGCGGAGATATAGAAATTCTCGAACAAGTATTGGCCGATTCACGAGAGGAGTTAACACTCTTTGATGTACCCTTGCATTTTCGCTTTTTTGAAGCCAGTCAAAAAGGTGATGAATATGATATGCGGCATATTTTCGACGGTACCATTCTTGAATCTATGCCGACCAGAGCTTTAACTTTTGTCGACAATCATGATTCACAATTAGGGCAAGCTTTGCAGTCCTGGATTGCGGACTGGTTCAAGCCGTTGGCTTATGCATTGATTTTATTAAGAGCCGAAGGCTATCCCTGTGTTTTTTACGGCGATTATTATGGTTGCCGAGGAGATCAAAGAACACCGCCTTTTGCCCCGATTCTGGATGCTTTGCTCAAAGCAAGAAAAGATTATGCCTATGGTGAGGAAATTATGTTTTTTGATCATCCGAACTGTGTTGCGATACAGCGTATGGGTGAACCGGAACATCAGGGTTCGGGTTTGCTTTGTATCATAAGTAACGGTGAAGCGGGATATAAGGATGTATCATTTACACAAGAAAAAAAGGGAAAAGTTTTCTATGATCTGACGGGTAATTCAGATGAAGAAATCACTTTAGATGAAAACGGCAGCGGACGTTTTCATTGTCCGGCATGCTCTTTATCCGTTTGGGTCATGAAGTAGAGAAAGAGGTATATTATGAAAAAAATAAAAATGTTTATGTTCAATGAATGCCCCCATTGTCGCTTAGCTCTGAGCATCTTGGATGAATTGAGAAAAGAAGAGAAGTATAAAGATCTGGATATTGAGTTCATCAATGAAAAAGAAAATCCGGAAATAGCGGATCAATTTGACTATTATTATGTTCCGACATTTTATGTAGACGATGTAAAAGTACATGAAGGACATGCAGAATTTGAAGATGTCAAAAGAGTTTTAGATATGGCGAAATAGCCTAATATATAAACGAATATAATTTATAAAATAACAGCTTGCAGAAAACAGCGATGATAATTTTCAATCGCTGTTTTTTATTTCAGAAATTTATTAAAAATTTAAGCAAATTTAGATTGACATTCAAATTACTAGCTGCCTATTATATCTTTAGAGTAAAATATGGAGCGTAGGTTTAGTGGTTTTTTCCAGTCTGTTTTTTGTGTTTTTTTTCTTGCCGATCAATTTATTTTTTTACTATAGAGTAAAGACAATTGAAAAACAAAATATAGTGATGCTGATCAGTTCTTTGATTTTCTATTCATGGAATGGGCCGAAATATTTGGTACTCATTGTTTCGATGACTTTTGTCAGTTGGCTTTCGGCTTTATTGATCGAAAAAAATCGACATCATGCGAAAAATTATATGATTGCAGGCGTTGCTGTTTTACTACTCATTTTAGGTATCTTTAAATATACCGGTTTTTTCTTAAATACATTCAATTTTATTAGTCCTTGGAATATCACAATCCCGACGATTGTCTTGCCGATCGGCATTTCTTTTTATACATTTCAATTAATTTCTTATATTGTTGATGTGTATCGTGGTGAGGTGAGAGCGCAGAAAAATTATTTTTGGTTATTGCTCTATGCAAGCTTATTTCATCAATGTATCGCCGGGCCGATCGTGCGTTATCGGGATGTTGAACATGATATTACAGCAAGGACTTTTAAGGCCTCTGAAATCAAGCAAGGGATAAAACGCTTTACCGTGGGGTTAGCCAAAAAGGCGATTCTGGCTAACAGCATTGCCAAGATAGCTGATGCCAATTTGATCACTGATAATCCGGAATTATTGGCTAAAGTGCCGGTTACAGGGCTCTGGATCGGAGTTATTGCTTTTGCTTTGCAGATCTATTTTGATTTTTCGGCCTATTCGGATATGGCGATCGGCATGGGCTTGATGACCGGATTTCATTATAAGGAGAATTTTAATTATCCTTATCTCTCCACATCTGTTTCGGAATTTTGGAGAAGATGGCATATTTCCTTAGGATCTTTTTTCAGGGATTATGTTTTTATTCCTTTAGGCGGCAGCCGTGAAGGAAATCTGATTTTTAATTTATTTGTCGTCTGGTTTTTAACCGGTATGTGGCATGGTGCCAGTTGGAATTATATTCTTTGGGGCTTATATTATTTCGGTTTACTTGTTTTGGAAAAGAAAACATGGGCGGATAAATTCAACCGTCTGCCATCTTTCGTGACCTGGTTATATACAATGACTGTCGTAAATATCGGTTGGGTATTATTTAAATTTGAGAATATAAAATCTTTATTGATTGCCTTGATCGGTATGGTCGGTTTGAACGGCAATACTTTCATTGACTTACAAACCCGTTTGCTCGTGAAAAATAATCTGTTTTTAATTATATTCTGTATTCTTGCCGCTCTCAGAGTATTACCGGCTTTACGAACTTTTTTTGTGAAAAAGTTCAGTCGGAATCTAGAAGCAAAGAAATATATTTATATTTATGATGCGATCACACCGGCTGTTTTTCTGGTTTTATCGGCTTTATCTTTAATCGGTAACAGCTACAATCCTTTTTTATATTTTCAGTTTTAAGAGGTGGGGAGTATGAGGGATGATAGAAATATGAATGATCAAAGATATGATAAAAAGATCACCGCCTTACAAAAAAGTGATAAGAAAAAGGATCATCAAAATAGGATCAAATATTTCAACTTGCAAGTGATACTCTTTGTCGGCGTATTATATATTTTCTTTTTTATCGGTTTACTCTTTTTTTTCAGACCGTCGGAATCTTTGCTCGAAAAACGAAAACTAACAAGTTTTCCTTCACTTAAGACTGCAAATTTTATGAACGGCGAGTTTACCAATCAAATCTCCACCTGGTATGCAGATACTTTTCCGTTTCGAGAAGGTTTGATTAAATTAAATTATAAAGTTCAAACCTTGAAAGGGATCGGAGGTATGGAATTTATCTCGAGTCAAGTAAATAGTCAGGATGAAATTCCAGAAGAGGTATCAAAAGAAGAATTAGAAAAAAAGTTAGCTGCTTTAAATGAAAATACAGAAAAAAGTAAAAAAGCAAATTCTTCGAACCATCAGTCAAATGCTGAAAAAGAACCTCAGGAAACAGCTGATTTAGCGGCACAACAAGAACGCTTGAAACGGGAACAAGCTGCCTTGGAAGCACAAAATTTTGTAGGGGGCTTGTTTATTGTCGATGATGCTGCATACGGTTTTTATGGATTCAATGAAGAAAACAGCAATGGATATATTAATATGTTAAATAACATTCAACATAGTGAACCCGATCTCAATTTTTATAATATCATCGCACCGACCAGCTGTGGAATTAAACTGAGTAAAGAAACGCAGAAGGCAGTGGGATCTTCTGATCAAAAAGCCGGTTTTGATTATATTAATAACGGAATTAAGGCAATTAACCCGAAAGTTAAAACTGTCGATGCATATACCAATATTTACAAACACCGGGATGAATATACCCATTTCAGAACGGATCATCACTGGACACAGCTTGGCGCTTATTATGCCTATCAGGCTTTTGCGGAAACAAAAGGAGTAGAACCGGTTAAATTGGAAGATTTGCATCGTGATCAATTTGACGGCTTTTTGGGATCTTTTTATGCTCAAAGCAATCAAAATGCGAAGCTGGCTAATCATCCGGACTATGTTGAAGCATATCGTCTTAAAAGTACGAATGATATGACCTTTTATGATGTGGATTCAAATGAATATGAGTGGAGAATCATCAGCGATATGACGCAAACGGATGACCCGAATAAATATATGACTTTCATTGCTGGGGATCAGCCTTTGGTCATCTTGGACAATCCCGATATCAATAATGGGGATAATGCTATTTTGATCAAAGATTCATTCGGCAATGCTTTTGCTCCTTTGCTCATGGCTAATTACGATAAAGTATTGGTTGTAGACTATCGCCATTTTTTCAAACTTGATCAATATAACGATAATATTCATCAGTTGATTAGTGATTATAAGGTAAAAGATGTTGTGATACTGATGAATGCCGACTCAAGCGATAATCCGGCTGTCTTTGAATTAATTGAAGGAATGTTTGAATAATCGGAGCGCTCACTATTGCAAATTCATCAAAAAATAGTCTGAAAAGCTTTGAAATTAAAGCAAACAGCTGATTATCGGCAGAATGACTTTAAACTTGAACTCTGCCCTTTACATTCAGAAATGTCAATGATAGAATAAATTGCTGTGATTTTCCCCATAGGGATAATTATGTCTAAATAACTAACTGAAAGGAGGAAGATAGATGCCTACATTTAACCAGCTGGTCAGAAAAGGTCGTGCGGT
>CAYFQU010000023.1:0-2375 GCA_964345335.1 uncultured Mageeibacillus sp.
CTATATAATTCATTATGCTTGAAAATCTAATTTTTCTTTGATAAATGTACCATTGCGTAAGTCCCGATAGGCTTCCTGTAATTCTTCCTGCGTATTCATCACAATCGGTCCCGCCCAAGCAATCGGTTCCTGGAGCACCTGTGAACCGATAAATAAGACTTGCGAAAATCGATCAGCATTTTTAATGGTTAAAGTATCACCCTCGGTTAATTTGACAGCTGTTTTTTCTGCAATCCTCTGATCACCGACATATATATCTCCGATCAATGTAAACAGTGTAATGGAATCGTCTATTTTTGTTTCAAGCGTGATTTCCGCATTTTCTTCCATATGTATATCATAAAAATTCAAAGGCAAATGTTCTCCTTTATAACCGATATGATCTTTATATTCACCGGCTAAAAGTCTGATCTTTCCGCCTTCATAAGCAATTTCTTCAATCTCATCCCGTTTGATGCTGCGATAGGTCGGATGGCTCATCTTTTGCTTTCGCGGCAAATTCAGCCATAATTGAACACCCAAAAGCCTGTCGGCCGCAGGTACTTTTTCCTCATGCTCAATGCCGGAACCGGCATTCATCCATTGCACTTCACCGTCGCCGACGCTGTCCTCATTGCCGAGTGTATCTTTATGAACCATTTTCCCTTTATATATATAACTGACAGTTTCAATTCCTCGATGCGGATGCATAGGGAAACCTGCTGTATAATCATCGGGATTTGTACTGTCAAAAGAATCCAGCATGAGCAGCGGATCATATTCTTCTACTGTATGATGGCCTAAAACTCTGACCAGGCTGACACCTGCGCCATCACTTGTTCTAATTCCTTTTACTTTGTGCTTCACTGTTCTTTGCATCTATTCTTCCTCCCAATTTTTTCAAAAGATATAACAGATCTGTTTTTTCCTTTTCGGTCAAAACTGACATACTCTCTGTAATTAATGCTGCATTTTCAGGCGCTACTTTGCTGATAATCTCATATCCTTCTTTGGTTAGATGTAAAATACTCACCCGTTTATCAGTTTTATCGGGCAGTCTTTGCACATAATTCAATTTCTCCAGATTATTGATAATCAAAGGAATTGTACCGATACTGCTGAGAATTTTATCTCTCATCTCACCGACCGTCATATCGCCTTTACTGTACAAAGCCTCCAAAACCATAAACTGGCGAAAAGTCAGGCCGTATTCAGCAACCAACTTCAATGTTTTTCGATCAAGAGCATTAACGTTGCGATGTAGGCCGACTAAAATTTTGAGTTCTTTTTTTGACATTTTTACCTCTTTTTATAGTTTATATCTACATAGATAGATTATCTTAAGCTTTATTTTTTGTAAAATGAAATCGGTAATATAAGGTACGAAAAGACCTCCCAAAATCATTAACTTTCCATTTTGAGAGGTCTTGGTCAAGTCTGATACGCCAAGCAGATCAGTAATTATATTTTACTTGTATCTTTAGAAATTACTGTTCTTTATGCCCTGCTTTCTTGATACGAACGATTCCCAAGCAGATGAGAACGGCTGTACATAAGATGCAATATTGATAAATAACGATTGACTCTGCTGTTTTCGGCGTATTGGGTTGCAGCCTTGTTGTCGGTGTCGTTCTCTGTTCTGATCCTGCCGGCATTGTTGTTGGCGCCGTAGTCGGCGTCGTATTTGTTGTTTTTGTTGTAGTCGGCGTCGTGTTTGTTGTTTTTGTTGTAGTCGGCGTCGTGTTTGTTGTATTTGTCGTTGTCGGCTTTTCCGGTATATATCGATTGATGATTTGATAACCATCTTTTTGATTGCCCACAACCTGAGCTTCATATCCTGCCGGCACATTTTCTTCCTTGATCGTATATTCGATTTCTTTACCGTTTTTATACTGTTTAAGTGCTTTAAAACTTCCCCGCCAATCATGAGCAGCAGATAAGATTATCGTTTGATCTGTCTTTTCACCATCGGCATAAAGTCTGACCATAATGCTCTCCGGTCTATTGCCTGCCTGATTACTCTGATCTAACCATTCTTTACTGACAGGTAGACTAATTGTTTCCGGTTCTGTTCTTTTTGAATTGGCAAACACAATACCTGATTCAATAAACGGATTGCCTTGTTCATCCAAGATTTGCGTTTTTTCGTTTATCTTAAATCTATATTTTGTTTTATTAGTCGCATAATCTTCATCGTGCATATCTATTTCGGAAATCTCATACAAGACATTTGCCTTTAAACCTCTGACAACGACTTGCCCTTTTTCATCCGTTATATCAGTTTCGATTATATGTTCAGGATGTTCTACTTCACTGATTTTAAACTTGAAACCGGGTAGTTTTGTCTTTCCATCCGACGTAAATCCAAAAATATTTTCATTGTTCGGCAAATCCGC
>CAYFQU010000023.1:2475-13663 GCA_964345335.1 uncultured Mageeibacillus sp.
GTTCGGCAAATCCGCAACATCATTGACAGCAACTTTCTCAATCAACAATTACATATCTTCATTGATAAGTTTCCGATCGCCGGTAAATATATACTCCTGCTGTTTTTGATCAATCGTAATCTTGATCGGATCGATCGGCTGATAGGAAGTATCATAATCGACTTTAGTCCCGGCTGTTACCGGAAGTTCAAGCAGGGTATACTCGCCTTCAATAATATTTTCAAAAACAAGTTTTCCGTTAATATCCGTTGTACCTTGTCTGAAATATTCACCTTCTTGAGCGTTCTTTTCCTGCAAGGCGAATTTGATATATTGCATGGCTTTACCAGATCCGTTGACCTTCTCAATTTCAATTCTGCCGTAAATCGGTTTCACATTCAGGAAGATTTTTTGAGATTGCTCATCTGAAATTTTCAGGTCAAAGTTCCGTTTCCCTTCAGCCTGACTTTGCGCATATTTTTCAATTTTATCCTTACCGTCTGTATCTTTTTCTGTTGCAAAAGTCACGAAGGCTTCATTAGTAATAAATCCTTCCGGAGCATCAAGTCCTATTTTAGTTTTAATTGTTGCAATATTGTAGACACCTTTATTCAGTTTTTCGGTCTTAAAAATAATGGCTGAACGTCCGGTATTTTTATAATTGTTCATAATCGAACAGTCTCCGCCACTCTCTTCAAATCCATCACTTAATATAATATCGGTAATCTCTACTCCTTTCGGCATGAGATCAATCATTTCAAAATGATCCAAATCATATAAAAGACCAACTCCATATTGAGAAGCCCCATTGGAAGAATAAATCCTTGGTATCAAGCTCAGTTCGTAAGACCCGGTCTCTTCGGGCTCAATAGCCCTGGCCGTTGAATAAGTCTGGGTTTTACGAAAACCAATTTGTGCATGATAATCCCTGATTTGAACCTCAGCATGTTCTCCCCAGAGATAATTGCCCGGAAGATTATCCCAATCGGTTGAATAAGAACTGATCGTAACCCCTTTCTTATCTTGAATCGGATCAGTTCTCTTGGATACAGCATCATCCGTATTCTTCCGATAGAGATTTCCGGACATGACCGCATAATTTTGATAAATATTCGAACCTGATTCCCCGGCTTTTACAAAATGCGCTTTATCCGGCTCTCTGAGTTTCGTATCGACTTGAACCTCAATCGCCGAGAATATTTTATGAGTTTTATCAAGAACAATTTGTACATAATCTATATTTTTAGCGATATTCTCAGGGAAAACCATATTATTGGCTTTGCTCATGACAATTTCTTTCTCAAAAAGCTTCGTATCCACAGTCGGATTCATTTTGTCTGAAGCCTTTTGATACGCAATAATCGTCGCCTTCGCATTGCCTGCCGTGTGATCTTCTAACGGAAAAGAAATACCATAATAATATAATCTCGGATCAAGCCTGTAATCCGTCATTGTAACATCAACCAAATCGGTCAAAGACGCCTTCGAAGATACTCTCAGGCGGAAAGGAATGATTTTCGCTCTATCTTCCGGTATATCATAGAAGAATGTTCTGTAATCACCTTGACTATATCGGGGACCCGCCACTTCTTTGGAAAATCTCGGATCGCCCTCTTCTACCTCATTACTGTACTTTCCTGTATAGATCGTCAATTCATTTGACTTGATATTCTCCATGACGGTTTCATCTTTACCTTTATTATGCGGGGTAAGACTGATCGTAGCTTCATTAACCACATTGGTACCGGATTTTAAATCAGGGAACAGTAAATACAAAGGATCTGCAACACTGTAGATGTTTGTCGTCGGATCAAACGACTTACTCTGGGTAACGGTTTTGCCGTCTTCACTTAATACCCAATTCGGATTTAATGCAGGATCAAAAACAGCCAATTTACTTTCTTCCGATCCGTCTTCTTTCACTGCTATATAGTCGGGTAATGTATCTACCAACACAAAGCTTTCTATATTTCTCTCAAGACCGGGTACGTAAAAATTATATTTTACAGGTGCTGCTTCTGTAACTTTATAAGCATATTTGTTATCGGAAGTGACATATTTTTCAAGTTTTCCCATAAATCTCGGTCCATTGCTAGTACTGGAAAAGCCACTTCCGTAATTATAATTCGGTAAATTTAAAGGACTCGATTTTGCCAAAGAAGGGAGATTATAGTAACCTTCCAAATAAATCGGCTCGGCACGCGACAGCATCTCCTGATCATTAATAAAAGCAGCATTCAGCTCCATCCAAGGAATGAGAACCTATATAGGTCAGCTTCGGGAAATTCAACTTCGTGATCGCATTATTTCTAAAAGCATAAGAACCGATACTTTCAACATTCGGCAGATCAACTTGGGAAATATTGTTATTTAGAAAAACACCTGATGAGCGATCTCCAATAACGCGATTGCTACCATGCCCTTCGATCACTTTAATATTACCGTTATAGTCCCGGATTGAAACTAAGCCTTTCTGATGAAACCAGGAATTAGCGTCTTCGTTTTCTCCCACCGTGTCAACCGTTTCTCCTGTCTCCGGATTTAGATGAGGAAGAATCAATTCTTTTTGCGTTTGCACCTTAATAAGACCTGACTCGCTGAAGCCGATAACTTTGTTCCGCACATAGATAAAATCACCTAAAGTCCAGTCATTACCTATTTTCGTTTCCGGAGAAACGACATAGGCAGGAGCTCTTAAAGGACTGTGAGTCTGTCCCACTTCCGATATTTCCAATTCATCAGATTCTTGACTTGGAAAACTCGCTTGATTATTTTCAGGATCAAAACAGTCAGAAGGATCTGCTTCTTCTACAATTGTACCGTTCTCTATCGCAGGCTGTTCTGCCTCTTCCACAACTGTAGTGTTCTCTGTAACAGTCTGTTCTACAACTGTACTGTTCTCTATCGCAGGCTGTTCTGCTTCTTCCGCAACTGCGCTGTCCTCTGTAACAGTCTGTTTCGTTTCCTGACTCATTTCATTTTCTTTTGTTTCGTCAGCTTGCAGTTCATTCTCCAAAAGTAAATACTGTCAATTACTGTCAATCATTTTTTCGTATTTTACTTCTAATCAACCAAAAAGGCAAGAAATAATATTACGCATTACACGACAAACTAAAAAAGCTCCGAAATGCCCTTTCTACAAGAGTTCCGGAGCTTTTATCCTTTTTCAACTGTTAAAGATGGGAGATGATAATCAATATTTTCAATTTTGCAAATGTTGAAAAACATAACCACCGATATTTCTGATCTGCACGATATGACAGGTATTTTCACCCAATGTTTTTTCAATATTCAGTTTAAAAACTGATAGTTTTTCCTGTGGCACAAAAGCCTGAACGGTACCGGCAAACCCTCCGCCATGTACCCGATAAGCCCCTTCACCTGCAAGAATGGAGCCGGTCACTGCCAAAGCCAGAGCCATATCCTGCTTTTGAACAGCACCTTCTACCGAAATATTTTGCAATTGTGTCCAGGATGAATTGCCCGAACCTTGAATTTCCTTTAAAAAAGCAGAAAAATCATGCTTTTTAAATTCCTCAACAGCTCTTAAAACACGCCTGTTTTCCTGATAAAAATGAATAGCCCGCAAGATTGCCCGATCAGATACTTTATGCCTGATCTCTTTTATATTTTCCAAAAAATCTGCTTCCAGAACCTGACTGAGAAGATCTTTATCAAAATAATTTGCAACGGCTTTCATTTCTTTAGGAATTGCCGCATAAGCATCTGTTAAATGAGCATGATCAGCACCCGAATCAATAATACACAAAGCATATTGTTCTTTGGCTAAATCCAGATCAAAAGCCTCGATTTTGACATGATCCGCATCCGCAAAATCAATATGTACAGCGGAACCTACCGCAGAAGCCATCTGATCCATCAAACCCGACGGTTTACCAAAATATTTATTTTCAGCATATTGACCGAATTTAGCAATCGCCACCGCATCTTCCTGATCCCCCGCCCAGAGATGATTCAGGATCACCCCGATTAAAACTTCGATCGCGGCGGAAGAGGATAAACCTGAGCCAGGCAGTACATTTGACTGGCAGTAAATGTCCACGCCTTTTACCGCATAACCTTTTTCAACAAAAGCGGCCGCAACACCTCTGAGCAAGGCTGCCGTGGATCCCCGCTCTTCAACTTGTGGTGTCAGATTTTCTAAATCGATTTCCAACAGATCCCAACCGGCTGATTGAAAACGAATTTGATTCTTTTGATTAAAGCCGGCGCATGCCCAGGCATCTATATTGACAGCTGCCGCAATCACATTGCCTCCCTGATGATCTGTATGATTACCTAATAGCTCCGTTCTGCCCGGTGCGGAAAAAATATCGATTTCAGCCTTTTCAGACAAGTCATAGGTAGATTGAAAAGAATTTAAAAGTGAAAGAAAGCGTTGATGATACAGCGAAATTATTTCATCGTCATGCGTGAGCACTGCCAGTTTTCGGATCTGTGAATCGAGCTGATGATTTTCCAATTGTTTTTTCCAATCTTTAATGGTTTGCATATGACTCCTTTTTTAACAGTTTTTATATCCCGACTGATTTAAAGATTCTTTTAGGGAAAAAATCTGCAGTTTATATTTTATTTCGATATAAAATTTGATAATTCAGTGAAACATTAAGCATCAAGCCAAGCATGATGAAACTGACCACCATTGAACTCCCGCCACTGCTGATGAAAGGTAAAGGAATACCTGTAATCGGCAGAACACCAACATTCATGCCGATATTCTCGATAAAATGGGAACCCAAAACCGTCACCAAACCGATCATCAAATAAGAGGCTGAGTATTCATATTCCGACATTTTAAAAGCTACATAGATTGCTCTGTTCAAAAAAACTATAATCAGAATGATCAAAACCGTCGTACCGATAAAACCTAAGTATTCTGAAACAGCTGAAAAAATAAAGTCTGATTCTTTGACCGGTACGGGAACATCAGCACCGCCTGTTTTACCGGTAATCCCCCCGGAAGAAACAGCTTTTAAGGCCTGCTCAATATGATAATCCGCCGTCGCATCATGCCCCGGGAATAAAAAGGTCATAATTCTGTTTTTTTGATAGCCGTCAAGCAAAAAATTCCAGGCAAGCGGAATACCGATCAAGCCGGCAATCATTCCGGAAATGATATAAATCCACCTTAAACCGTAGATAAAAAACATGGCAAAGCTCATCAGAAAGATCACAGCAAAAGTACCGAAATCAGGTTCTTTCAGGATCAAAAGCATTGGGACGCCGCAGATCAAAGCAATGCTGATCAGACCGCGGAGCGTTTGAATTTCACCTTTTTTCATTCTGTCGAGATAATCACTGAGGAGCAAAGCGATTCCAACCTTGGTCAACTCCGAAGGCTGAAAAGTGCCAAAAACAGGAAAACGAATCCAGCTGTCAGCACCGGTGACGTCAGCCATGGAAAACCCATCGATATGCACATACACCAGAAGCAGCAAACTGATTCCATAAGTAAAGAAACCGAATAATTTAATCGCCGGAAAATCAATCAGGGAAATTCCGATCGCCAAGAGAACCCCAATCATGATAGCCCCGATCTGCTTGATGATATTACCGGGATATGCCCCTTGTCCATAGCCTGATAAATAGACTCGATTCAAGACATAAATTCCGATAATCGTCATCAACAGCACAGGGATCAGTAACCAATAATCGAGTAGTTGAAAGTAGGATTCTGATTTTGATCGAACGCTGCTCTGTCTATGCATAATGATTATTCTGTTTTATCCTCTGTAACCTGCGAAGCACTTGATTTTGTCTGCTCATTTTTTTCTTCAGCAGTATTGAATGCTTCTTCAACCGCTTCTGTTTCCTTCATTTCAGTTTTTACTTCAGTCAAATCGGCCTCTGCCTCATCGGTTTCGGCCTCTGCCTCAGCCAAGTCGGATTCCGTCACGGCAACTTTTTCTTCCGCCGCATCCATTTCCGTTTCGCTCATTTCCGTTTCGCTCATTTCCGTTTCGCTCATTTCCGTTTCGCTCATTTCAGTTTTGCTTTCAGATAAATCCGTTTTTGTCTTTTTCATCTCAGCTTTGGCTTTTTTCAGATCGGCTTTGGCTTCCGCAGCTTCAAAGGCTAAAGCTTCCGGATCAATGTTCCCAAACATGTTCTTTTTCGCCATTAAATAAATAACAAGGCCTGCCAGTACAAAGACTAAGGATAAAGCCTGCGAAATACGAATATCCGTATTGCCGATATATAAAGAATCTGTTCTCAAGCCTTCGACGAAGAAACGAACGATGCCGTATAAAATTAAATAAACACTGAACACTTTGCCGTTTGTACGATTGGTTTTACGCACTCTATATAAAATGTAGCAAATAATTAAATTAGCGATGCTCTCATACAAAAATGTAGGATGCACGGGCGACATTGGAGCATATTGTTGACCGAACTGATCCAAATATTCATAGGTTCTTTCACTCCACATACCCCAAGGTAAATCGGTGTTTGTTCCGAAAGCCTCCTGATTGATAAAGTTGCCCCAGCGACCGATGGCCTGTCCCAAAGGTACATAAACAGCAAAAAAGTCGACAAAACGCATCAAATTAATTTTCTTTTTCCTTGCCGTAATCACAACAGCAATCATTCCGCCGATCAAACCGCCGTAAAAGGCTAAGCCACCATGTCTGGTCTGAAATATCTTCATCAGATTATCTTTAAAATAATCCCAGGAAAATGCAACATAATATAATCTTGCACCGACTAAAGCCAAAATAATAATCCAGAGAAAAGCATCATAAATATCATCACTCTCCATACCGAATCTTGGTGCCTCTTTAGAAGCCCAGAAGATACAAATTAAGAAAGCTGAGGCAATGATGATGCCATACCAGTAAATGCTGATTTCTTTACCTGCAATACTGAATGTAAATGCGATATTATTAATTGTTAAATCATGAATGCCCAAACCGGGAAAAGATACATGATACATTGAAACATATTCCTCCTAATTAGAAATATAAGTATATTAACACATTTTAGATGCTTTTTCGTTTTTTATGAAAATCTTCGACAAAATGAATATCCGTCATAACCTGATCAATCAGTGCATCAATATTGGGAAATCGTATCTCTTCACGGACAAAATCCAATAATTCTACATAAACGGTTGTATTGTACAAATTGAGATTTTGCTGATAAATATAACTTTCAATTTTTATCGTTTTATTGTGCTCCACCGTCGGATTCGTACCGATTGAAGTAATCGAAGGATAGATCACCTGATCGATCAGCACCTGACTGGCATAAACACCGAATTTAGGCTTTACTAAATGATCTTCATAACCAATATTGATCGTAGGAAATCCCAACGTTTTGCCCAACTGTTTGCCTTTACGGACAATCCCCTTGATTGAGAACGGATGACCTAGCAATTGATTTGCCTGTTTCATATCACCTTCTGCAATTAAGCGGCGAATATAGGTCGAAGAAATTTTATGACCGTTATAAATCAAATCAGGAACAATTCTTAAGTCCACATCCGTTTGTTTTGACCACTCTTTTAGCAGTTTGACATTACCCTTTCCCCGATAACCGAATCTGGCATCCTCACCAACAATCAAAGCCTGCATTCCGAATTGTTCGCATAAAATATTAAAATAAAAATCTTCTGCCGCAATATGTGTGACGGCAGGAATTAAGGGTGCAAGAATAACTTCTGCAACATCAAATTTATTTAAGGTTTCCAAACGCATCTCCTGAGTCTGGATCAGACCGGGAAACTCATATTCTGCCAACAAATGGCTGCCAGGATGATTATTAAAAGTAAAAACCGTAGAGGTTAAATGCTTTGCTTTACTAATTTCAGCCAGTTCTTTTAATAATTCCTGATGTCCCAGATGTACTCCATCAAAAAAACCCAGGGCAATCGCTCTGTTTTTCTTCTCTATATGAAATGGAAATGAATCATATACTTTCATAATTTTCTCTTTTTATCTGTATGCTTCTTCTCCGCAATATCCGTGTTCATTTTAATGTAACGAATGACTGTCTGCCAGTACGCATTGATATTTTGCATAATCCGATTCTGCAGGATTAAACTGAGCAATCGCAATGATTTGCCCGGCATATTTCAATTTTAAAAGTAAGGTTTCTGTTGAAGATAATTGAGTGCTCCATTCAGTTTTCAGCTCTGAAAGCACTTCATTTTTCCGCCTGAAAGTCTGTTCCGGTTGCAGCTCAGGATATGGTTGATCAATCATTTTTGAGGCATGAATTTTAATAGGCTGACCATATACTACTTTTTGATATTCCTGATCTGATAGAGGATACGTCAAGAGATCCAGCAATGCTGATTCAATGGGGGAAAAATATTTGTCCTTGATTAAATCCCGCATTTTTTCTTGTGTCTGCAGCTCTGCAAATTGATCAAGCAAAGTCTGCAGAGAAACACTTTTTTCTCCCAATGATAGAGAGCCGCTGGATATTCTTTTTAATTTTTTAGCACAACCACAGCTGTCCGCTTTTTTCAGGAGGTCGTCTACCCAAGTACGTATATAGGTGCCTTTGGAACAATGAATGATCGCTTTAGCCAACAGATCGCCCTGTTCCTGATAAATTCCGCTCAATTTTGCATCAAAAATTGTGACTTTACGTTTTTTCCGCTGTAATTCAACACCTTCTCTGGCATATTTATAAAGCGGCTTTCCTTTGACTTTGACAGCGGAATACATAGGTGGAATTTGTTCAATCTCCCCGCTAAAATCCGACTTGATCAAGCTTTGCAATGTTTGCTCTAGCTCTCCTGATTGAACACGTTGTCTTAACATCACGGCATCATCTTCTGTGATGACATGACCCGTTATATCAAGGGTATCCGTTGCTTTACCGATAACAAATTCAACTTCATACACTTTATCTGTATTTTCTATATACCGTGCCAATCTGGTATAACGTCCAAAAAGGATCGGCAACAAACCCTCCGCAAAAGGATCTAAAGTTCCGGTATGTCCGATTTTTTTGATACCAGTCATGCGACGCAGTTGAGCAATCGCGGAAAAAGAGGTCATGCCAACTTCTTTATTCAATAAAATCAATCCGTTAAATTCTTCTGGCAGCATGTTTTATCAATTCCGCTCCGACTGATTTTCAGCAAACATTTTTGTTGCCTCAGCAATAATTTTCGCTTCGACCTGAGCAAGATCCTTTTCTCCTTTGAAGGTGATACCTGCCGCACGCGCATGACCTCCACCGCCGAAAACAAAAGCTAAGTCACGGCTATTAAAATGTTCATTGGATCGTAAATTTACCCGAATTTCCGTATTGTCGACCTGGCGAATCAGAATTGCCAAATCAATGTTTTCAATATTTCTCATAGCGGAGCAAACACCTTCCAAATCATTTTGAGTCGCCTGATATTTAGCCAAAAAGTCCGGTGTTACCGTAAACCAAATCATATTTTTTTGTTGATTTAATTTAGCTTGTTGATAGATGTCACCGATCATTTGCATTTCCTGCAGCCTTTTTTGACCGAATAAGGCATCCGCTATTTTATCTATTTCAATGCTCTCCAATTTTAATTTAGAACAAATATAGAAAGTACGATCCGATGAATTAGAAAAACGCAAGCCGTCCGTATCGCCATAAATTCCGCTGAGCAAAGCTTTAGCGGCTTTTTCATTGATTGTTATTTCCTGCTTTACATTAAAATAATCGTCATTGAGCTTTAAATTTTCCTCTAAGAACAATTCAGCAACCATTTCCGAAACAGAGGAACGTTTGCTGTCAATCCAGGCATAAACTTCTCTTCCTGCAAAATCTTCGTTTTGTAAAAAATTCTCTTCCGAATCATCTGCGATTAAATGATGATCGATAATCAAAAAAGGTACATTGGCATATCGTTCAACTAAAATTTCGCGCTGATCCAACCGTTTAGGTGAATGATGATCCAAAAAAATAAACAGACCGGGTTCTTTCATCTGTTCCAATTTTTCTTTAGAAAAAACCTGTAACGGATATGAGTCATAAATAAATTTGATGTCATCGGCAGCTTCTTCATCTATTAAAATTAAAACATCATGTCCTAATTGCATTAAAAAATCAGCCATGCCGGCAGAGCAGCCAAGTGCATCCGGATCTGTTCTGACATGAGGCAGAATAACAATGTGCTGCGGTGTTAAGCCGAACAGCACATCCAAAATAACATCTTTATTTCCTATTGAGTACATTTGATTTCTTAAAACATTCCTTTCAAATCAGAGAATCATCAAATTTGACTATTCTTGATCTTGTCTTTTACTTTCATCTTGCTTAATGACTTCATCTATAATTTTGGAAATACGATTGCCTTCCGCAATAGAGTTGTCATATTTAAAACGAATCTCCGGCACATTGCGTAATTTTACTTCTTGGCCGATACGATAGCGAATGAACTTTTTTGCTCTTTCCAAAACATTGAGAACCAATTTGTCCTGTTCTCCATCACCTAAAGCACTGACATAAATGGTAGCATAAGCGAGATCTCTGCTCATTTCAACATCCGTCACAGTTGTTAAAGCAGGCAGTCTCGGATCCTCTACTTCATTTTGAATAATGGAGGCAGCCACTTTTTTTATTTCTTCACCCACACGATCTGATCGTAACATAATTCCTCTTTTCTTTTGTCTGCAAAATCAACGCAAGAATTTTCATTCTCCGCAATCAATATCTCTTAATAAACGGTTCAGAATTATTTTCTTTCTATCTCCTTCATTTCATAGGCTTCGATTTGATCATTAATTTTAATATCGTTAAAACGCTCAATACCGATGCCGCATTCATAACCGCTTTTAACTTCTCTGGCATCGTCTTTGAAACGGCGCAGAGATGAAATTTTTCCTTCATGAATGACAACACCATCTCGGACAATACGCACTTCCGAAGATCTGGCAATCACACCATCCGTGACATAACAGCCGGCGATTGTGCCGATACCTGTTACATTAAATGTTTCACGTACCTGAGCATGTCCTAAGACGACTTCTTTGAATTTCGGATCAAGCATTCCTTTAATGGCATCGCTGATATCGTTGATTGCATCATAAATAACACGATACATTCTCAAATCGATACCCAATTGATCCGCTAAATCCTGAACTCCCGCCGCAGGGCGAACATTAAAGCCGATAATAACGGCATCAGAAACATCCGCCAAACGTACATCCGATTCTGTAATTGCACCAACAGCACCGTGAATAACTCTGATTTT
>CAYFQU010000023.1:13763-20571 GCA_964345335.1 uncultured Mageeibacillus sp.
TAGAAGATCTCGCCTGATTCAGGTACATCCGGCAAGCCCAAAATTTCCACCGGCATGGAAGGGCCGGCCTCTTTAACCTGTTCACCGCGGTCATTCGTCATCGCACGAACATTGCCGATAGTCGAACCGACAACAACTGTATCGCCTACACGCAAAGTACCTCTTTGTACCAAAACAGTTGCTACCGGACCACGGCCCCGATCCAATTTGGACTCGATCACCGTTCCTTTGGCTTGACGATCGGGATTGGCTTTTAATTCCAAAACATCGGCGGTCAAATTAACCATTTCAAGCAATTCATCCATGTTTTCACCGGTTTTAGCGGAGACTTCAACCATCGTCGTTTGACCGCCCCAATCTTCGGATAATAATCCATATTGGGCTAACTCCTGTTTGACACGGTCAATGTTGATGCCCGGTTTATCTATTTTATTGATCGCCACAATAATTTCTGTATCAGCAGCTTTGGCATGGTTAATCGCTTCCACCGTTTGCGGCATAACACCGTCATCCGCTGCAACAACTAAAATGGCAATATCCGTAACCTGAGCACCTCTGGCACGCATCGTTGTAAATGCTTCATGACCCGGCGTATCCAGGAATGTGATCATTCTGCCGTTAACATCTACCGTGTAGGCACCGATATGCTGGGTAATACCACCCGCTTCACCGGCCGTCACTCTGGTATTGCGGATATAGTCTAAAATCGAAGTTTTACCATGATCAACATGACCCATGACAACAACAATCGGCGGTCTTGGCTTCAAATCAGCTTCATCATCTTCAGAATCGTCAAACAAAATATCTTCTTCCGTGACTTCCACGATCTTCTCAGCTTCAATACCAAAATCATTAGCGACTACTTCCGCTGTATCAAAATCGATTTCCTGGTTGACGGTTGCCATAACACCATACCCCATCAACTTGGCGATCACATCTGCCGTGGTCTTTTTCAGGATCTCAGCTAACTCTCTGACCGTTAAGACCTCAGGTAATTTTACATTGGTCAATTGAGCAATTTGTGCTTTATTTTTATTTTTTTGCTGTTTACGCTGTTGTTTTAATTTTTCCTGCTTAAAATTCCTATTCTGGGTTTCACGGCGACGATCAAAATCAATATGCTTGCGCCCTTTTGCACCGGATGTTCGTTTATCATGTTGTTTGCGAAAATCAACTTTTGCATTATCCGTTAATTCAGGATCAAGTTGAACATCATAACGTGGATCATTCGTTTTTTGTCTGGGTGATCTGCTTCTGCGCGGTACTTCTTCACGATCTTTATCCTGTATAAAATCTCTGCTCCCAAATTGACGACGATTGTCATAGCCGGGTTTTGTACGATTGAAAGCACCTGCATTACCATTGCGATTTTGCATGCGATCATTTCTTGAGAAACGATGATCAGCACGACCTTCATCGCGTTCCGATCTTTGTCCGAAGCCTTCATTGCGACCGAAACGCATATTGGAGCGATTACCAAAATCATTGTTCTTATTACGCTCAAAGCGTTTTTGCGGTTCTCGCTGATTGGCGGAACGATCGCTCATCGGAACTTCCTTGTTCTTACCGAGATAATTACCCTTTTGCGGTCTGATTCTAGGACCGGTATAGCTTGAGCCGGATACTCCATGATCAGAGATAACTCTTTGCTCGGCTTTAGGAGCCATATTTGTCTTAGACAAGACTGGCTCTGTTGCTTTGTCTGCTTTTATCTCAGGAGCTTTTGCTTTATTGAGCATTGGCGGCACTTCACCCGTTTTTGCTTCTGGTTTGACACTTTCCGCAGCGACTTTTTTCTCCGTTTTTTCAACAGCAATTGTTTCAGATGCCTTTTGCACTTTTTGAGTATTGCTTTGAACTTTTGTCTGCGCAATTTCTTGTTGAACATTGACAATTTTCTTATTTTCTGTCTTATCTGGCGCTACAGAATCCTTTGATGTTTGGACGGTCACAGCTTCTTTCTGAATTATTTTTTCAGAAGCTGCGGAATCCTTTTTTTCAAGTTTAGCAGTCGTTTTTTCAGCTGGAACCTTTTTGACAACCTTAACGACCCCGGTAATTTCTTTACCGGAAATTCCTTGCATACTGATTTTAGGACCTTCAGATTTTTTTGCCTTTGTTTTTTTAGCAGGCTTTTTTTCTATGGCTTCTTTATTTTTTTCCGCCATCTTTTTTTCCTTTTTTTCTTTTGGGGGCTCTTTAGTTGACTTGTCCAGTTTTTTGTATTCTTCTTTAGTTACACAACCGTGTCTCAACTACGAATCTTTATCTCTTCTAATTTGCGCCATATATTCTCCTAACGAGGTTTCATGCTGCCTCTACTTATTCATTATCTTCATACTCATCTTGCTCTGTCGGCTGTTCAGTAAAGTTTTCGTTTTCCTGTTCCGTTTCATCTGCAAAACCATACTCTTCCTCTTCATCATAACCTGCATGTTCAGATAGAGCATCACCGAATTGCCTGAGCAGACCTTTTTCAATTTCTTCTCGATGTTGACTTTCACTTTTAATATCAATCTTAAAACCGGTCAATCTGGCTGCCAAGCGAGCATTTTGTCCGGATCTGCCAATTGCCAGAGATAATTGATGATCCGGCACCACAACATTGACCGAACCGTCTTCACGCATTTCAACACTGACTACTTTAGCGGGGCTCAAAGCATTACTGATGAAAACAACTGGATCTTCATTCCATTCAACGATATCTATTTTTTCGCCGTTCAATTCATCAATGACATTTTGTACACGCATTCCTCTTTGCCCAACACAGGAACCGACCGCATCCACATTGGGATCATCCGAACGCACAGAAATTTTTGTTCTGGAACCGGCCTCTCTGGCAACGGAAACAATCTCTACTACACCCGTTGTAATCTCTGGAACTTCCTGTTCGAATAAACGGCGGACAAGATTAGGATGGCTACGTGATACCAAAACAATCGGTCTGCCATGTCTTTCATCCACTCTTAAAATATAAAAACGCATTCTTTGATTAAATTCATAATTATCCAAGCGAGATTGTTCATTCTTGGTCAAAACTGCTTCTGCCCTGCCGATATCGACCACGACTTCACGGCGATCCATGCGCTGAATAACACCATAAGCAATTTCGCCGATCCGATCACTGAATTCCTGATGAATTCTTTCTCTCTCAGCCTGAGCCAATTTTTGATTGATCACGCTTTTGGATTGCTGTGCAGCTAAACGGCCGAAATCCTGCGGACTGATTTGGAATTCTAAAACATCACCGATTTCAAAATCTTCGGACAAAGCGATGGCATCTTCCAAAGAAACCTCAGAATTAGGATCCGTTACTTCCTCAACGACGGTTCTCGTCACAAAAACTCTCATTTCACCAGTTTCATGGTCGACTTCAGCCCTTACATTATCGGTTGATTTCGGGTTAAATTCACGCTTATAAGCTGCTACCAGGGCCTCTTCCACAAATTCAAAAAGTTGTTCTTCCTCAACGCCACGCTCTTTGGCCAGCAAACGCAAAGATTCAATCAATTCAACGTTCATTTATTTCTCCTTATTCTCCTTTGTTAATTAAATCGAATGACGCGGGAAATTTTCGCCACATCTTTTAATTCAAAGGTCATTTCTATATCTGTATTTTCTTCTAAAATTGTAATTTGCTTTTCATCGCCGTTTTGTAAATAACCGATATATACTTTTTTATCATTATACTTCTGATATAAGCGCACTTCGACTAATTGACCTTGATAAATACGAAATTCCTTGACTTCGCTCAAAGGCCTTTCCAAACCGGGTGAAGATACCTCAAAATAATCATGATCATGTAAATTCAACTCATTGTCGATCAGAGGATCTATTTTTTCATTGATCAAAGCACAATCATCAATCGTGATACCGCCCGTTTTGTCTGCCAGAACACGTAAAAACAATTTACCATTTTCACGTTCATAGACTACATCAATCAAGGTAAAACCCATATCCTCAATAATCGGGTCTAAATACGTATATATTCTCTCTTCTTTTGCATTTCTTTTTACTTTTTTCATCAAATCCCTATAAAATCTTTTATCAAAAAACAAAGAGTGGGCATGCCCACTCTTTTCAGAAATCCTTCAAGTTCTTTTTTACTATAACAAGAAAAACAGCGCTTTGCAAGTAATATAAGCGCAAACGCAGCATCAATTTTCTAAATGACAAAAGCAAATTTCAGAATAAATATTCCGATTTAAACTTGCCATATCTTTTATTTTGCCCAACTAAACAATATTAATTACTCTGTAAAACATAATCATATCTTCTTATTTCAGCCATAAAAAAATCTTAAAACCAGATCGTAATTGATACATATGTTTGTCAAATAGCATAGATTCATATAAAATAAACCCTATAAAGTTTAACACTTTTAATATATTATACGCTAAAGGAGAACACTTATGATTGAAGCAGTTGTTGGATTAAAGGGTTCGGGCAAAACATCAAGAATGGTTGATGAAATTTCAAAGATTTCCAAAAAAGATGACACAAATGTTGTTTGCATAGAATATGGCAAAAGATTTAATCAACAAATTCCTTATCAAGTTCGTTTAATCGATATTACAGAATACCCGGTTCAAAATTATCGTGAATTGTTGACATTTATCGCCGGTGTATCCGCTCAAGATCACGATATTACTCATGTTTACATAGACAGTTTATATAAAATTGCGAATAGTGAAGATTTAGACGAATTGGAAGCATTCTTTAATGACTTAAATGAATTGACCAAAAATATGACTGCTAAATTTACAATTACAATCAGTGATGACCCGGAGAAACTTCCCGAAAATGTAAAAGCCGTTATTCGCTAAAAATTAATCATCAAATCAATTCAAATGTTTTTTTAAAGGACAATTTTGATCGAAATTGTCCTTTTTTATTCAGATAATTTTTTGCCTGAAGCCGAGCACGAATTAAGCTCAATCACTCACTTATTTAAGCAACAAATGAATCAAATTCAAGATTCTGCCCAGAATTGACTTTTCATTATAATTCAGCGGGGGTTGTGGATATAAGCGAATCAGGCGATATATATATACGATTAAATATATAATTAGAATTCCGGTAAAAACGAAACGAAACTTTTTACCGAAATTAGTTGGAGTATATGTTTTATTTGCTTGGAAAGCTCTTTGTTTCATTATTTCATCGCGCAGCGAAATGACCACAACTGAAAAGAAAATAATCAGGCTCAAAAAAATGAGCGGATGCCAATATAAAGCTTCCGACACATGACCTTTTAACAAGCTGCGAAATGCTCTTGTGCTGCCGCAAGCGGGACAAGGAACACCAATCATGCTTTGAACAACACAGACCGTCCCCAGGAAAAAATGGGAAAGAGGCAAATAAATTAAGAGTGCGATGAACAGCAATAGATTCGTCTTGCGCTGTCTATAACGAAAAAGAGGATTCATCGCCGGATCGACGATAAATCCTAATTTAATTGCAATCGCTTTGAACAGTTCTCGCAGCAGTGACATCATCTTATATTTTATTGACGGGGTACACCATTAGAGTACCAAACATTATTCAAACTTTCCTGTACTTGGTACATCATAACAAAAACACCGACGCCCGCCAAAATAGATAGCAATAACCACAACAGGAAATGGCTTTCAGAACGACGACCTTCTACATTATCGATTGTTACAATCGCCTGATCGACTTTATACATATTTAAATAAGTAAAGATGAAACAGAAAATACCGATAATTGAATAGGAAGGGGCTGTCATTTCCGCTCTGGTATAGTCATTGATTTCTTGGGAAACCTGATAGAACCATACAATGAAGTAAATGCCACAGCTCAGAATAGAATATAAAATGATTAATATAGGATTACGCACCACACCCACAGGCCCTTTTACAAAATTACCGTTATTTGGCTGCTGGTATTGCTGATTCTGTTGATATTGTTGATTTTGCTGATATTGTTGATTTTGCTGATATTGCTGATTCTGTTGATATTGTGGATTTTGTTGGTAATTGGGTTGTTGATATTGCTGATTGTTCCCCTGCTGATAATTACCATTATTATTTTGATAATTTTGATTATTGTCCATACGTAATTCCTCCGTAAAAGTTTATTTTAGTATAGCATAAAATAATGTTTTCCTAATGATTTTTAATTAAGAATTTACAAATAAATCTCAACACCATCATTATTTGTCTGTGACAAGAAGTTGAGGGGCAAATTTAGTATCTTTCTCAAAACTATATTCGACATACTCGTCATCGCCGATGCCCAAATCATAAATACTATTTGCCTGAACAACAATTTCCAGTTCTTTAATATCTTCGAGCTTGTTAAAATCATATGTTTTCAATAAATCATTCGGATAGGAAATGCCGGTAAGCGCAATTTTCCCGGGTCTTAGAGCTGTATAAAAATAGGTATCCAACATATTTTCATCAAACGCAACCTGATCAATCGAACAGGCCAATCTGAAATTCGATTTATTCTGGATATATAAATTTAAGTTGGTATTGTCGAAGTTATCTTGATCAATCCCTCTGAAAACAACTTTGATATTTTCATCTTCGGCCAAAATCTGATCTGCAGCTCGTTCTTCATAAACAAATTGTTTCGCCTTTTCCTCGCCATACGGATAGAGATGGACAATTTCATGAATCTGATTGTCCATGTCATAATTTTTACTGTCATATATATCAAAATACATTTCAATATCCGTGTACTGACTGAAATCCAATGCTTCCACACCTTCAAACAGAACAGTCGCCTCAGCTTTTTTCCCCGGTAAAACTTCCTCATATAGATAAGGGAAAATTTTCAA
>CAYFQU010000024.1:0-20162 GCA_964345335.1 uncultured Mageeibacillus sp.
GGACCGGAATGGTACCTCTTAAAAAAGCTTCTATCAGAATTACGGTTCCTTGCCACATAAGGAAGTATATTTTGACAAAAAATATGCTTCCTTTTTTCATTTTTACCAAAACTTTAATTTCAAGGATTTCAGGAGCTTTATGTAAAAATATGACTCACCTTAGTACAGTTTTCGGAGATGTTTTTCGATGTTCAAAATATCTTTTAAATCTTAGCGAACTGAGATATAGCAAATAAATAACACATTGTGTCATCAAAAAATATAACAAGTTAAACTAAATTTGATTAGAGGATACTGTACAGCATCAAAAAACATCGTTGAACAGGGTGATTCAAAACCAGTTTTCGATCATCAAGATGTACTAATGTCATATAAACCGTTTATTCATTCTTATGAATAGCTAATTTTATAATAAAGTTTATAATAAGAATAAGGAGGTTGATCATGGAACTGACAGACATTCATTCGATTATTGCGGCAAGCGACAATATTGTTTTTTTCGGCGGGGCCGGTCTTTCCACAGAGAGCGGCATTCCGGACTTTCGCTCAGCAGACGGGCTTTATCATCAAAAATATGCTTTCCCGCCGGAACAGATTTTAAGTCGGACTTTTTTTGAATATAAACCTGATGTGTTTTATCAATTTTATCGGGAAAAAATTCTGGATTGCAGTGTTCATGCGAAACCGAATCCGGCTCATTTGAAATTGGCGGAATGGGAGAAAGTGGGAAAATTAAAGGCGATTATCACACAGAATATCGATACCCTGCATGAACAGGCCGGTGCCAAAAATGTTTTGCATTTACATGGCAATATTCAAAGAAATTATTGCGAAAAATGCGGACAGGAATATCCTTTGCAAACTGTTCTGGATCAAGAGGGTGTAGCAACCTGTGAAAAATGCGGAGGGATCATTCACCCCGGCATTACTCTGTATGAAGAATCACTTGATTATCAAACGGTAGAAAAAAGCATTTCTTATATTTCGAAGGCAGATGTTTTAATTGTGGCAGGTACTTCACTGTCTGTTTATCCGGCAGCAAGTTATATCCAATATTATCGTGGAGATAAATTGATTTTCATTAATTTAACAGAAGTTGCCAATCCCTATGTCAATTATTTTATCAAAGGAAAAGTTGGTGAAATCCTGCAAAAATTTTCATAAAGGTGCAGTTTTAACGATGAGGGAGATCAATCAACTTTTTGTTGAGTGCTGAATTTCATATGTAAATAACAAAGAAATTTTGCAAGCAAGGTTTTATGTGTTAAATAATCATCTTCACCCCAACTCAATTGCGGCATTTTTGTAAATTGCAATTGCTGATAATAATGAGGAAATCGATTCAATTTATGCTGCAAAGCTGCAATACTGTAAATTTTTTCATTGGAAGGTAAATAATTGAGATCGTGTAAAAGCTTAACAGCAAAACCTAAACAAGTATATTTATCGATCGGCTGATAATTCATTTTAGGAAAATAACAATTCGCTGCATCAAGCAAAGAATAGCGATATTCTTTACGATGTTTATTCAAATGGTCAATGTATTGAGCTAATTCGGCTTTTTGTCGAGCGGAAACAGGAATCTTGTAAACGGCAATATTAAGCTGAGGATTATGCTGCTGATAACGCAGCCAGGATTCTTCCGTAAAGCCGCCGTAAAAGGGTTTTTTCTTATAATACCTGGAAAAGGCATAGAGCGGCTGTAAAGAGGGATGTAAAGCAATGGAAACATGATTATATTTTTCACCGGTCATGTAGCGAATAAATTTTCCGATTTTTGTACTTGTTTCCGAGATAACAATATAAATATAAGCCATATCTTTCTCCGCTTCATTCCGATTTTTCGATTTTTAATTATAAAGAATCAAAACTTATAAAAAAAGTCTAATTCTCAGTTTAAAAATAAATTAAGAATTAGACGGTATAACTTGATGATGTTAAATTTTATACTGCTCTCTATACTGATCTCTTATTTAATACTCAATCTTCATTTTCACCTGACTGTTGCTCATAAATGGGGCGTAATTGATGAGCATCCGTTTTAACATGCGGTAGCCAAAGTAAGGCAAAGACTTTTAAGGTAATATCTTTTTTCTTCGCTTGAATTTGGATTTCCTCACAGTCATCTGTTTTTGCATTGAACTGATCGGTTAATTCCTGTATTTCATTCTCTAAAGACAGTTCTAGATTCTCCAACTCCTCCCGGTAGGTCGCAACGGTTTCTTCAGCCCGAACAACATCATTTTGCTGTTGGCGGGCTCTGCCTGCGGATCTGGCGGAACTGGCCGCTTTGCTGATGGAGCTCTTTTTAAAACCGCGTTTATTACCGAGCAATGTATCGAGTAAAGTATTGCCTACATTGATCATCGTACTGTATTTAGCTTGATTGGCCTGATCTTTTTCTCTTTCAACAGCTTGTTCGGCTTTGCGAATTCTTTCGCTCAAAGTGTTCATTTGCTTCTCATAACGATTGCGCACGGCTTCAATTGCCTGATCCCGATCTTCACGATTTTTTTGTCTGAGTCGTACAATGAAATCAGTTTTCGCTTCATCCGGCTGAGAAAGAAAAGTTTTCTCCGGATTACCGTATAAAGTGTAGAATTCATGACTATAAATATAATCAATTAAGTCCTTAGACCATTGCGTATAGGCGGTTTTCTTTAGCGCCTTATCCGGCAGAGTACCGTATTCTGCCGATGCGGCAGGCTTTTTGAGCAGATCATAAGGATCGGCCAAGGCTTTGGTTTGCTCCTGCCAATCGACCGGAATGGCGGAAGGATGAATCAATGTGTTCCAAATAGAAGTAACTTTTTGAAATAAGTTATTGGTTTTGTTTTCATATATTATTTCAACCAAAGCGTAAAGTGATGGCACATAGACAATGTTCTCGGCATTTTCCGCCGCCGGTAAATAGTATTGTTCAATATCGTCCGGAATGGCCGGAGTCATTTTGAAAGTCTGTACTTCATTTGTCGAAGCAGCTTCTATTGGAGCAGCTTCTGTGATGACTGGTTCTGCCGCAGCCAAGGGACGATTGGACTCGTTTTCGGACAAAATTTGATCGGCAGCTGTACTTATTGTTTCCGTTGCGGGCATTTCCGGAGCAGGATCTGTCTGAACGGATGGAACTTTATTCTGATTTAATTGAGAGATTTGCTGCTTGGACAAAGGACCAGCCAAATATGACATACACCAACGGGTTTCAAATAAAGTCGGACCCTGATCATGTACATTATTCATCAAAAAGGAGCGTACCGGCAGTTTAGACAGCAATTCGGCAATTTGTTGAGAATTGACTGTGAACTGATTTTCAGATCCATTTTGCTGTGCGGTATATAAGCCCTCAAGCAGACGTGCTTTATCTTGCTCCGTTTGCAGGCGGCCGATAAACCAGGTACCAATATTGGCCAAACCTTTATAGTCCAAATCGGCAGGGTTTTGTGTGGCAAGAATAATTCCCAAACCGAAAGCTCTTGCTTGTTTTAATAAATGCAGCAAAGGTTTTTTGGAAGGCGGATTGGCAACCGGCGGGAAGTATCCGAAAATTTCATCCATATATAAAAGCGCTCGCAAACTGGAAGTACCGGATTGTGTGCGCATCCAGGAAACGACTTGATTTAAGAAGGTAGACACAAAGAACATTCTTTCCTGCTCATCCAAATGATTGATGGAAAGAATACTCATTTTCGGCTTTCCCTCCGGAGTATAAAGCAAATCTTGAATGTTTAAGGGTTCACCTGTCAGCCAAACGGAGAATTGAGGAGAGGCTAATAAATTATTGAACTGCATAGCCAATTGCATACGCTCTGCCTGCGGGTAAAAAGTTTCCAAAGGCAAAACGCCGATTTTTTCCAAAGGAGGCTCGGCAAGTAATTCGATGAGCGTTGCCAGGTCCAGGTCTTGACCGCTTTGCCAGGCGTTATTTAATAAGGTAGATAATAATATATGTTCTTTGCTCTGTAATGGATTGGCAGTTATGCTAAGTAAAGCCAAAAGAGCGGAAACGGTGGAGGAGATATAATCCTGCAATGTTTCCTGGTCGGATAAAATCATTTGATTCGGGCAGTCGAGCATACGCAGAATAGAGAGTTGTTTACCGGCGGAACTGCCAGGTGTGTAGATGACAAATTCCGCTTTTTCTCTTAAGGCGGCAATGCGTTTGCCGTCCTGTTCCCATTCCGCCAATCCGTTTCGCCACTGAGCAGCTTTTTTTTCAGCAAATTCTACTGAGCTTAAACCTGCTCTTTCCGCATCGGAAGCCTGTAACCAGGGCATAAAATCAGAAGGTTGCAATTCCGGGAAAGTTAATAAAAGATTTGTCATATCTCCCTTAGGATCAATGATCAAGGCCGGAATATGATCCATGGCGGCTTCTTCTAATAAAGTGATGCCCAGGCCGGTTTTGCCGCTTCCGGTCATCCCAACACAAATGGCATGAGTGGCAAGATCTTTGGAATCATATAGCAAATATTCATCAGATCTTTGCAGAGTTTGCGGATCAATCTTTTTACCTAAATAAAAATGGCTGAGTAATTCATAGTTTTGCATAGTGAATCTCCTGCTGAAAAATCTTGATGAATATAGAATATACTATTCCCCGACGTTCTCCAATAAAAAGTTTTATTCGGAAAGGCTCGACTAAATATCATTCTTTAGATAATTAGTGTTGAAAAAAATAAAAATTTCGTTGTTTTTTAATTGAAATTCGCAAAAAAGCTACATTTATCAGGGATTTTTCATATTTCTGCCAAATTTCTAAGATAGACTAACAATCAATGAGAATATTATATATAGAAAGGCAAAGACTATGCCAGACAATAAATATAACAATGATGAAAATTCTGCGGACAGAGAAAAAATGAATGAACATCCTGATACTGCCGTAAATCAGCAAACCGAAGCGGCGCAGGAAATACAAAAGGAACATCAGCCCCGACAAGAAGAACAGGGAGTGCAGGCGAACCAAGGCACCTATCAATATATTCATCCATCGGTAGGACAGCAAACTTTTGCTGGATATGGTCAGTCTGCTCCGAATGAAGAACACAATCCGTATCAAAACGGAAATTATGTACAATACGGACAGCAGATGAATGTCGGACAAAATCCGTATACCGCTCCGAATTATCCGAATCAAACGGTGAATGATTCCAGTGGTTCTGTAAATTATAGAGCTGAACAGAATCATTCTCGGGGTTATGAATCCCAGCAAAACAGACCGCAAAATTTCGAAGCATCTAATCATGGCTATCCGAATTATTATGAAACCGGCAATACAAACCATTTCGGTTCTCAATATCGGCATAACGGCACATATAGTACAAATGATACGGCTTCACAATATGAGCAAGATGCGAAATTGAAAGCTTTGGTTAAGGCGGAAGTGGCAAGGGTAAAGCCCAGAAATGTTTGGCTGAAAGCATTGGCTATTTTTTTGGTCGGTACCATTCTCGGAATGGGCGGAACATTCGGTCTTTGGCGAATGGGAGTCATTAAGCCGCATGATTCTGCGCATGCGGGAACACCACAGTCGACACAGCCTCAAAACCAGGAGGTTTCGCAGGGTGCAGAGAAAGTTCATATTTCGCTGAATGAAGACAGCACCGTGGAAAATGCCGTTGCTAAAAAAGCAATTCCAAGTATTGTTGGGATTACGGCTTTGGTCAAAGGACAGGAAAATCCATTCTACTTCTATAATGAAGTACCACAATATGCAGAAGCGGTAGGTTCTGGCATTATCGTAGATGCAAACGGTTATATTTTAACGAATTCTCATGTGATCAATAATGGAGATACAGAGAAATTGACTGTTTCATTTGATAATGATGAGAGCGTTGAAGCGAAAATTATCTGGAATGATCAAACCTTGG
The DNA here is from genome assembly GCA_964345335.1 of uncultured Mageeibacillus sp. Lineage (GTDB taxonomy): Bacteria > Bacillota > Clostridia > Saccharofermentanales > DTU023 > UBA5436. Next base: position 5,871 of record CAYFQU010000024.1, read on the forward strand.
ATTTGGCAATTATTAAAGTAGATAAAAGTAATTTGCCGGTAGCAGAAATCGGTGATTCCGATGCTGTTCAGGTCGGTGATAAAGCGATTGCTGTAGGGAATCCTCTGGGACTGGATTTGCAGTCGACATTGACTTCAGGTTATATCTCCGGTTTAAATCGTACGATTTATATGGAAGGCGGCAATATCATGGATGGTTTGATTCAAACCGATGCAGCCATCAATTCCGGCAATTCAGGCGGTGCTTTGCTCAATGCCAAAGGCGAGGTGATCGGTATCAATACGGCAAGACCGAGAACGGCAGACGGTATCGGTTTTGCAATTCCGATCAATGACTTAAAACCGATTATCCAAAAAGTCATTGCGGAAGGTTCTTATCAGTCACTATATATCGGAATTACCGGCAATAATGCGCAGTTATATGCACGCATGTCCAAGCAAGAATTGCCGACGGATAAAGGTGTCGTGATCAATCAGGTTATGCCGCATTCACCGGCTGAAAAAGCACAATTAAAGCCGGGTGATATTATTACGGCAATTGATGGGCAGGAAATTGATTCTATGAACAGTTTAAAAACGCAACTATTGCATTTTGAAATTGGCGATCAGGCTACACTGACTATTTTGCGTGATGGTCAGGAACAAAGTGTGGAAATTGAATTTGTTGAGTTTGATTTACCTGAAACGCAAAGCTAAAGAAAATATTTGAAACATTTTAACAATGCTCATAATACCGAAACGGAAACCTTTATACTCCGTTTCGGTATTTTTGTTCAAAGAATTTTTGCCGGTACTGAGAAAAAAGAATATTTAGTGCAATGTGGCTATCCGGCAGAAGCATATTGTCATTATTGTCAGAAAAATACAGATAAATAGCTGAAAAAGGATGAATTGTTGTTCGACTTTGTCTATAATCTCATATGTTTAAATATATTATATGTATGTAATATAATGAATAATAGAAAATGTAATGAAAGATAGTATATCGTTTTAAATCTATTCAAGAGGGATAAAGGATCAGCATATATGGAAGATAATAGAAAGAGTCCGATTGATAACGCCAGAGAAGCTGCGGAAAGAGCACGCGCTTATGAAAGACATATGCAATTACAAGAGGAGCGTGAAGAACGTATGCAAAAGGATGAAAGACGCAGAAATATTCCTCTGGTAAAACCGAAGCGTGTATCTCCAGCCGGACAGGCTAATTATAATCAGCAAATTCGCCCACAAAGGATGAAAACGAATCATGGGGCTGCCAGACCGCAGAATGATAGAAGACAGGGAGCAACAAGGCAGTATAAAGGAACTCCCGGCAATGTAAGACCTAATTCCGCAAGAAATAGTTTCCAGACACAAGTTGCCCAATATAGTAGAGAAGAACAGGAATATAGAAAAAATGTTTATGGCTTTTTGGTAGCCGTTATTGCGACAGTTTTATCTTTTGCGATTATCGCTGCCTTATGGCTTGTGAATATTCTTCCGGTTGTACCACGCAGTATTATCACAGGAAGTTTATTGATTTTGTGTATTGTCATATTCATCTTGGCTGCGAAAGGTCAATATTCCAAGAAGACGAGAATTTCAGGCAATGTGATCGGAACGATATTTTTAGTCCTGATTATGATCATTTCTTATGCTTTATTCAGAGGATTGGGCTTTTTGAATTCTTTACATACGATCAATGAGAAAGTTTCTTTTGAAGTTCGTGTCATGCAGGATTCACCATTACAAAGCATTCATGACTTAGATGGCAGAACAGTTGGAATTGTCGGAAGTGAAAAAGAAGAAAATATTCTGAAAGCAATTGATTCTTTATCAACTAAAAATGGTATTCAGCTGTCTACGGAAAAATATGCAAACTATACGGAGGCGGTAGATGCACTTTATACCGGCAATGCCGAAGCGTTGCTTTTTAATAATGCAAAAACAGAATCATTGAAAGAAGCATATCCGGATTTTGAAAATGAGACAAGAGTGCTCTACACAGAAACGGTTGAAATCAATATTTCAAACCTTGTCAAATCCGTTAATACAAGTAAAGAATCGTTTAATTTATATATCAGCGGCATTGATACTTACGGAGAAATTGAGTCGGTTTCCCGTTCGGATGTCAATATCATTATGACGGTTAACCCTAAAGACAAAACAATTCTTTTGACGAATATTCCACGTGATACATATGTTCATATATATGGTACGGATGGCGGTTATGATAAATTAACCCATGCCGGCATTTATGGTATTGAAACTTCTGTCGGTACTTTAGAAGAACTTTTAGATACGAAAATCAACTATTTTGCGAGAGTGAACTTTACCTCCTTAATCGAATTGGTGGATGTATTAGGCGGTGTTGAATTAGAGAATCCGGTAGAATTCACTACGCGTGACGGAAATCATTATTTCCCGGCAGGATGGATTTCTCTTAACGGTGAAGAAGCTTTGGCATTTTCCAGAGAACGCTATAATTTGGCTGCCGGAGATATTGATCGCGGCAAAAATCAATTGCGCGTGATTGAAGCGATGATCAATAAAGCGACCCAGCCTGAAATCTTATCAAAAGCGGATGAATTGATGTCACGTTTTGATGAGGTGGCGGAAACGAATATGCCGGCGAAAGATATCAGCAATTTAGTCAATGCACAATTATCCAATAACAGCAGCTGGTCGTTTGAGACAATTACTTTAAAAGGTACCGGCAGAAGCGATTTGCCATCTTACAATATGCCGGGAAGTGCCTTATATATGTATGATCCGGATCCGCAAAGCGTTCAGGAAATTCAAAATAAAATTCAAGAGAAGTTAAATCAATAAGATTGCTTCAAGCGAAATCTAATAGGTGACTATCAGAGTAATGCTGAAAGGTAATGCGAAGATGAAAGGACAAAAAAGGATTTTATGTTTCATGATCGGTCTGCTGCTGGTCCTAAGTGTTGCCTGTTCCGGAAATTTACAAAAAGAAGAAACACCCACGACCATTACCGTTTGGCATGTTTATGGAGGACAGACTGATTCTCCGCTGAATGATCTGATTGATGAATTCAATCAGACAGTGGGTAAGGAAGCAGGCATCAATGTGCAGGTTACATCGGTTTCCAATACCAACACGATACATGAATTGGTATTGGCTTCTGCCAATGATGAACCCGGATCTTCACCCTTGCCGGATCTCTTCATCTCCTATCCTAAAACAGTACTGGCTTTGCCTTATAAAAGTATTTTGGTTGATTATCGGGATTACTTTAACGAAGAAGAGCTCTCTGCTTTTATCCCTACCTTTTTAGAAGAAGGCATGATTGATGATCATTTAATGATACTTCCCGTAGCGAAATCAACAGAGATCATGTTTATCAATAAAACAATTTTTGATCGCTTTACGGAAGCGACAGGAGTGACGATTGATGATCTGGATACCTGGGAAGGCTTATTTGAAGCCTGTAAAATTTATGAGCAATGGACGGACAGTCAAACCCCGGATATACCGAATGACGGTAAAAATCTGTTCGTGCATGACTATTATTTCAATTATTTTCAGGTAGGCGTCAAATCTTTAGGTGAGGACTTTTTTAACGGCGATGCAATAGCTTTTGGACCGGCATTCAGAAAAGCCTGGGATCCTTTAGCTTCAGCCGCTTTGAACGGAGGTGTATGGCTGAAGGGGGGCTATGCGACCGAATCAATTCGCACCGGTGAAAGTATTGTTTCGGTAGCTTCTTCCGCCAGTATTCTCTATTACAGCGATGTTGTGACATATGCGGATAATACGACCGAAGATGTGGAAATCATCTCTCGTCCTTGTCCGGTTTTTGCAGATGGTGAAAAAATGGTCATGCAGCGTGGCGCCGGTTTTTGTACCGTTCATTCCACTCCTGAAAGAGAAAAAGCTGCCATTACTTTTTTGAAATGGTTAACGGCGCCGCAGCATAATGTTGATTTTGTGACCAAAGCCGGCTATATGCCTGTCACGGAGGAGGCTTTTACAGATTACCTTCCGCAAACGATAGAACATCTGGAAAGCAGCAAATATTCATCACTTTATGAGGCTTTTCTCAAAACGCAATCTGAATATCAGTTTTATGAACCTCCTCAATTAACGACATATTTAGAGTTGGAAACAAATTTTGAAGAAAATATTCGGGCACAGCTGGAGTTTGGGAAAAAGGAATTTCTGGATGCTGCTGATGCAGATGAGAATTTATTGCAAGAGATCAGTGAAGAACGTTTTGATTCCTTCAAAGATATGATGGAGAGATAGTTTCGGCAGGGAGGGTGTTCGTGAAAAAACTCAGGCAACTTCGTGCATTGAATGCTTTCGTAAAGAAACAAAGTGTCGGTATGCAGCGCAAACTGATGCTTTATTGGGTCTCCATGATTATGCTGGTTTTTGCAGCGATTATTTTTCTCTTGTCCATCGCCGGTATTTTTTCCAAGGATGATAAACAACTTCACGAAATGCTGACCATTCAATTACAGAATACACAGGCAAGTATGAATGATTGGTGTGATATACTGGCGGCACAGGGCTTCACTTTATCCAGAAATCTGAGCAAAGAAATTGAAAAAATATTGGTGCAGGAAGATATTTCCCTGCAGGAAGTAAATGATCATCCTGAACGTATTTTAATGCTTGAAGAAGCGATGTATCCTTTCGTCAATACGACATTGCAAACAGCGGATTGCAATGGTGCCTATGCTATACTCGATACGACTACCAATACGCATTTAGATATTGCCGATTCTTCGCGCAGCGGTATTTATTTACGTTATTCCAATCTCAGTGCGACCAGCCCGGTTGCATCGAGTGTTGTCTATTTTCGAGGTATTGCTGATATCGCGCATCAAAAAGATTTAGAATTGCACAATCGCTGGGATTTGGAATTTGACATCAGCTATTTTCCAAAGCACCAGGAATTGATCAGGCAAAAGACAGATGAAACCAAAGTACAGTATTTCTGGATAAATAAAGTAGATTTAAAAAACACCTGGGAATCGGCAATTTTACTTTGTGTTCCGATCGTAGGCAGTGATGGTACCATATACGGTGTCTGCGGTGTTGAGGTGAGTGAATTGTATTTCCGTTTTTCCTATCCTGCGATAGAAGGACAATTTGGTTCCATGATCGCAGCAATGGCGCCTGTGCAGGACAACCGCCTAAGGCTTGATCAAGGCTTGGTGGGCGGTGTGAGCGGCGCTTATTTGGAAGGAAATGAAATGCTCTCTGTCCATCGAGGCAGATATTATAATGAATATATTTCAGATGGTGAACATTATATCGGTCTGCAATATCCCTTATCAATTTCCAATGAAGATGGTCAAAATATGAGTTGGTCAGCTGCCATTCTTATTCCGAAAGACAATTATGCGAATTATAATACGAGAGTTCAGCAGAATTGGATTTTGGCAACAGTGGGTTTGCTTTTGGCTTTACTGGCCGTATCCTTTTTCCTTTCACGGCGTTTCGTTCAGCCTATTACCCAAAGCTTGAAACGGCTGCAGCAAGAAGAATCTGTTGAAAATAATCCTGATTCGGGTATTTCGGAGATCGACGAATTGACGAACTTTCTGAATACTCGTGCAAGGCATCAGCGTTTGGAACAAGGTGATTTACCGCAGAATATTGCTGAATTATTTGATAATTTTATCCGGCGTAAAGAACTTCTCACGGAAGCGGAACGAAATATTTTCAATTATTATATTGAGGGTCATGAAATTTCGGAAATTCCTGACTTGGCATTTATCAGTATGAATACTGTGCGCAAACATAATCGTAAAATTTATGAAAAATTGGGTGTAGCTTCACGTGATGAACTAATGCTCTATCTTGATTTATTGCGCCGCTGCGGACGCCTGCAAGAACTGTATTAATGAGTATAAATCTCAATGAAAGTGCACAAAATTACATTTTCTTTTTGTGCATTTTTTTGTTTGCTGCAGAAAATTTCTTACGAATATGGAAAAAGTATCTTTGGAACCATATGCGATGAGGTGCTTTCTTTGTTATAACATTAATATAGAGATGTCCCCAAAGGTGTTAAAGGAAAGGATCTTTTATGAAAGATTTATTGGCAGATCATTTAGAAGATTGTTCTACTTCACAATATTTTTGCTTTACCATTCGCTGTGAAAGTTGTGATGAATTTTGGTACAGTACCACAATCCCTTTTTCTAAAGCCGGACAAGCGGAGCAATATCAAGAGAAAAAAGAGCTTTATGAAGCAATTTATCAGCGTGAGCAAAAAAAGGCAGCTGAAATTGCCGTTCAGGAAGCGAAAGAATGCTTCAGCCAATGTCCGATTTGTCATCGACTGGTTTGTGACGCTTGTTTTATGATTTGTGATGAAATTGATATGTGTAAAGATTGTGCCGGGCGCTTAGATGAGGACGGAGAGCCGGTTGTGCCATGAAGAAGCTTTATCTGTTCTTTTTAGCATGCTTATTATTTCTAACAGGCTGTGTACCGAAACATACGGAGAATAAAATTGTGATCGGTACACAGGTTCCGGATCATTATGATCAAATATTGTCCGACTTTTGTCCCGATTATCAAATCTGTCAGTCGAAAGATACGATTTATGAAGAGCTGAGGCGTGGAAACGCGGCTATCTGTTTTGATGTACAAGCCATTCCAGCCATGGAAAAAGGTGTCGGTACATATTGGTATCCACAAACTCTGGCCACTTATGTGATAGCAGTGGATCGTTCGCAAACGAGTGCCCGGATCATCGGATGGCGCAGTTTGCTTCATCTCAAGGAAAAAATTGGAATATCTGCAAATTCATCCGTAGGGCAAATGCTGCTGCTCGGTTCCCTTTCTTACGGTTTGAATGGTAAAAGTGCTGATCAACAAAATGCTCTTGATTATTTAGGATATATATATCAAAACGATCGTTTGCTGCTGAACAATAACAAGGTGCCGATTATCCTTTGTCTGGATTATGAAGCGAAAGAGTTACAAGAGAAGGGTAGAGATATAGAAATTATCGTACCGAAAGAAGGTACATTATCTTTTACCATAGGAATTTTATCAAATGTTCCCTTACAATTTTCACCGGGCCTTGACGATGCCTTGTTATCTTCAGGATTGCCTTTAGCCGGAGGCAATCGGCCGGATGACTATCCTGAGCCCGCTCAATATTCCTCTGCTACCCGATTGCGAGATCAAGATTTCACCTGGTTTTTAGGACTGACTCGGAATATAGTCCGGGATATGCAGCGTAAAGTAATGCATACCAGGCTTTGGACAGTAGCCGATATGCACGAACATATGATGATTGCTTTATTCATTATTATCATTATTTTATTTTGGAAATGGAGTACCTCGCAAAGAATTATTCATGCTGAAACCCGCAAAACGATCAATATCATCGCCTGGCTGCTCATTGCTCAGATTTTTTTATGTATCCTTACATGGCAAATTATATCACCAGATTGGCTGAACCGTCTGATCTGGTACGCTCGTTATATTCCTGAACTTGGTTTGTCGCTTGCTTTATTGTATTTAGCCGAGATTGTCGCGCAGCCCGTAGATTCTTTATCGCCTTTGCGTTCACTCCGGCTGCCGGCGATCTTTTATATTTTGGCTTTGCTTTTAATCATGACGAATGATTTACATCAATGGGTGTTTCGTTTTGATGCCGGGGGTAACTGGGTCGAAAATTATGATTATGGTATTGCTTTCTGGATTGTGATTATGATCTTTTTGCTTTTTGGATTGAGCGGAATGATTATGCTGATCCGTAAACGACAACGTAATGTGAATTGGATTTGGTATATGTATCCCCTCCTGGTATTGAGCGTCATTGTTCTCTATGCAATTTCTTATTTTAAAAAAATACCGCTTGCCAGAGAAAGTGACTATACCATTGTGAGCAGTGTTCTTATTATTTTGTTTTTTGAATCCTTGCTGCATACAGGTTTTATTCCGATCAATATTAAATATCATACATTGTTTTCCTTTGCGCCGATCGGCTTGAATTTACTGGATCAGCAGGGGAATTCCGTTCTGTCCTCAAATAAAGCGCCAGCTGTTTCTCATTCCATATGGCAAAGACTGAAAGCAGATATCAATCAACCCTTGTTAAGGGATAGCAATACTTTGCTCCATGCTTTGTCGATTCATGGCGGTATGGTCGTTTGGCAAGAAGATTTATCACAAATTAATCATTTAAGGGAAAATATTCAAGCGACACAAATGCGCTTGGAGGCTGCGAATACGCTGCTGCTGGAAGAAAGTGAGGTTAAAAAGAAGCTGTTGGCTACGGCTGCAAAGCAAAAGTTATTTGAACAATTAGATCAGGATATGGAGCATCGTCTTTCGGAATTGGCAACCTTAATGAATGATTATACAAACTCACCAGAACCTGACCATCAGCATAAAATGGCATATATAACGCTTTGTTTATGTCATATTAAACGACGTTGCAATCTGTTTTTTCTGGCCAGGCAAAACAAGAAAATCCCGGGTGAAGAATTGAGTATTTATTTTGATGAATTAGCTGAGCTTGCTGGATATACCGGGATTCGTATCTTAATTCGCTGCGGGATCAGAGAGGAAATTGATATCAGAACAGCAGCCATATGTTATGCGTTTTGTTTCGAATCAATATCACAGGCTATTCAAAAGGGAAATTCTCCAATCTTAGGGTATTTAGAAGGGGAAGAAAATCAATTGGCTTTTCGTCTTTTGCCGAGCGGTAATCCCGAAGATTGGATTTTTTCAGATGATCTGAAATCCGCTATTGCGAAGATAGGGGGACAAATTATTTGTAAAGATTTAGATGATGCGGTAGGAATTTGGTGTATGATTCCTTGGAGAGGAAAAGAAGATGGCACAGTTTTATAATTGGCCTTATTGGATTTTAGCGATTCTCCAAATGCTGATTGCCTTTTTTATCATTGCTCAGACATTGGTGGTTACGCAAAGTATTAGCCGCTTGCGCAACGATTGGAAAATCAAGCTTGAAAACGGTATGGAAATCGGTATTTTAATTGTTTTATTCTGCTATGCCGCCATGATTTCTCAGGTCTTATACGGTTTGTCCTTGAACTGCTTATTGCCCAGTGGTTTTGAGCTATATCGGGAAATCATCTTCTACTTAATTATTTTTTTATGTGTTACCGGTGCCGTCAGTTTAGATGTCACCTGGCCGTTTTTTGTGATTGTTTTCGCTTCCATGCTATATCCTTTAGCGGAGTATATATTCGGGGCTTATTATCCATATTTTTTCTTGTCCGCCATTTTATTTTTTGGAATAAGAAGTATCAGAATATATTTTTTATACACAAAAGAGTTACGCAACAGTATCAGTCTTGTTTCTGTAAAAGAAGCGATTAATCAATTGCATTCAGGACTGTTATTATGCCGCATGGATGGAGAGATTGTTCTATGTAATCAGCAAATGAATGAATTAGGGGAACAGCTGATCGGTAAAAATATAAAAAATGGTAAAGAATTTGAGCAAACGATCAAAAGCGGCACACTTGCCCAAGGCTGTTTTAGAGAAAAATTAGCTGATCAGATGGTATTTCGTTTGGCTGACGGGCATATTTGGGGCTTTAAAAAATTTGAACTGATTTTAGAATATCGGAATCATACGCTAATGATCGCGGATGACGTGACGGAATACTGGAATACAGTCAGTACCCTTGTCAAGAGAAATGAAGAACTCGAAAAAAGAAGACAGGAACTCAGCAGAAATATAGAAAATCTACAAGCGATTTGTGAAGCGGAAGAAATAGCCAGAGGAAAAGACAGAGTACATGATTTGCTGGGACATAGAATCAGCTTGTTATTGCGGGCTTTAAGAGGGGGCAGGCAACCGGATGAAAAATTATTCTTGAACTTTGTCGAAAAACTGCCTTCTGCTCTGCGTGAAGACAATAAACCGAATCCTGCACGCCGCCTGGAATTACTGGTTGATACATTTGGTAAAATGGGTGTTCAAATACAAATACAGGGTCGTCTGCCAAAACGTGAAGAGATAGCGGAAACCTTTTCGAAAATAGCGATAGAATGCGTCACGAATGCGACGCGCCACGGCTATGCCAATCATATACAAATTCATTTTTTTGAAAATGAAGCTTGGCATATGAATGTCACGAACAATGGATTGCCGCCTGAAAAACCGATTCATGAAGGCGGCGGTATTAGCGGGATGCGTCATCGTGTCCAACAATTATGTGGTAAAATAGAGATACAGACAGAACCTCAATTTCGCATACAGATTTCGATACCAAAGGAGCAACAATTTATATGATAGAGGTTTTAATTGTAGAGGATCATATTTCCATGCGGGAATCTTTATCTATTGCCCTGACAAATGCAGGAGATTTCAATGTGATAGGGGGATTGCCGAATGCAGATTATGCTCTGGATTTTTGCCAGCGTATGCATCCGGATTTGGTTTTAATGGATGTTTGTACGGAAGGCGGAGCTTCCGGTCTGAAAGCGGTAGCTGAAATACACAAAGAATTTCCTGAGATTAAAATTATTGTGATGACCGCTTTTGATGAAATCACTTATGTGCCTAGAGCAAAAGCCGCCGGGGCGAACGGTTTTGTTTATAAGAGCCGCAGCCTTGGTTACTTTTTAGAGGTTGCCCGTAAAGTGATGGCGGGAGGCAGCAGTTTTCCGGAACCGAAAACCATTCCTTTACCGCAGGGAGAAGCCCCTTTGACGGATCGTGAGATGGAAGTTTTAAGGCTGATGTGCAAGCATATGACAAATAAAGAAATAGCGGAAGAATTATTTATCAGCGAACATACAGTCAAATATCATAAAAGCAATATGCTCGGCAAGACCGGATTCAGCAAAGCGGTTGATTTGGCTTTTTATATGATTTCCAACGGTTGGATCAATCCTTTATATTAGACGGAATATCCCGGACTTTTATTTACGTTATCAATCATTTTTCCCTTTTATTGAAAAAATAAATTAAGATTTGTTCTAAACTCTATTTTTCAGAAATAGAATTTTTTTGTCAAAACCTAGCCGTAGCGGCTAGGGTCTAAAACGGAATCATAGCATAAAATAATATTAACAATAGAACAATAAGGAGATTTTCTCGGAAATTTAATGACATATCTATTGTTTTTTGAAAGGAGATTTATTATGAAGCAAAACAAATTTTTGAAAGTTGCCTCAATTATTATGATTGTTGGAGCTGCATTGGGAATTATCTTAGGCATTGTCTATTTATTGGGTGTCGGCTTACTGGCAGCTGCGTTACAGATAGGCGATAAGATGGGACTCCTTTATGTCAGCGGTATCCTGATCATCGTGGCTTCCGTCGCTCAGTTAGTTGCTGGCATTATGGGTGTCAAAGCCTGCAAAGAACCGCAGAAAGCGAAGGCTTGTATTGTTTGGGGAATTATTATCGTCGTTTTGAGTGTTCTTTCGGTTATTCTCTCTTTAGCCGCCGGTGGAGATTTCAAAATTTCAAATGCCATTCTGAACCTTGTCGTACCGATTCTTTATATTGTTGGTGCCGTACAGGTGAATAATGCTTATAAATCTACTCAAAACACATTCTAAAAGATAAAACATGAAGTTAGCTTTTGTGTTTTTCACAGATGCCCTGCTAAAGCGATCATTCATCGGTTTTGGTTAAAACCTTTAAACAGCAGCATTGATCAGGACCATAACCCCTATCCCTAACGGACTGTAGATGCAGAGAGTTTAAATGTCTGAACTCAAAATAAGCAGGGCATCAATCATATTAATTATAATAGTTTATTTGATATAATGAAATAAAAGTAAACTGTGTAAAACATTGGTATAAATTATACGAATATAGATCAAAAAATCATTATTTAAAGGAGTACAAAGGATGAAAAAAAGAATCATGATGGTTCTTATGATTCTTGTCTTGGCGATGTCATTGGTTGCCTGCGGGGGTAAGCAAAAAAATTCTTCAGATTCCGATCCGAAGAATTTTAAATTGGGAGATTTTGAATTAAGTGTTAAAGACATTTATTTGATGAAAGATGATGGAGATGATTTAATCGTCCTGAAAATGGATTTTACGAATCACAGTAAAGAACCTACTTCCTATGTTTTCGGTATCGGACCTGATGTTAGTCAGAAGGATATGGCTTTAGACAGCGGTGTGATTTTCTTAAGTGAAGACGGCTATGATACGAACATTGACGGACAGTTGGAAGATGTTGATCCGGATAAAACCGCAGAAATTTTCGATGCCTATATACTGGACAATTTAAAAGATGAAGTTGTCGTTAAATTTTGGACAATTGGCTCAGATAAAACCAAGGAAATTAAAATTGATCCAAGTAAACTGACTGTCAAAGATTCATTGGAATAATATTATTTGAATTTTGTAAAAGTAATAGCATAAAACTTGTTTCTTAAAACTGAAAAACTGCACAGTAAATTTATGTCCACTGTGCAGTTTTTGATTGCGATCTTTATCAAATGATAGATCTATTTCAATAATATACTGATAGGACAATGATCGGAGCCATAATATTCACTCAGAATTTCCGCATCGATCAAACGTGATCTTAGATCAGGCGAAATATAGAAATAGTCAATTCTCCAGCCGACATTGCGCTCACGAGCCTTGGTCTTATAATCCCACCAGGTATAATGCTCAGCCTCATGGTTAAAAACACGGAACGTATCAATTAAACCGCTCTCAACGAAGCGATCAAGCCATGCTCTTTCCTCGGGCAGAAAACCTGTGTTTTTTTCATTTTCTTTTGGTCGAGCCAAATCAATTGCGAAATGTGCGGTATTGACATCACCGCAAACAATAATTGATTTTCCCTCTGCCATCATCTCCGTGGCATGTTTCAGAAAATAATCATAAAAATCCAATTTATACTGCAGACGTCCAAGATCACGCTGCCCATTGGGATAATAGATATTATAAAGGTAAAAATCTTTATATTCGGCTAATTGTATACGGCCTTCCTGATCGAAAATTTCTTCTCCCAAGCCGTTGACCAATGAAAGCGGTTCTTCTTTGGTATAAATGGCTGTGCCGCTATATCCCTTTTTACTGCGGCTTGGATTGAAGAAAGAATGATAACCGTCAATGTTTTGAATAGTTTTAGGCAATTGATCTTTTTCGGCTTTAATCTCCTGCAAGCATAAAATATCCGGATCTAATTCCGAAATAATATCTAAAAAACCTTTTCTGGCAATGGCTCGCAGACCGTTGACATTCCAACTAATTAACTTCTTCAAAATAAACTCCTGTTTTCAGTAATAGCTACTCACCTTCATGAATATATTTCGATGCTTCACGATAAGATAAACTGGATAAGTTTTGCTTATTTTCCGTAATGAAATCAGTAACCCAATCGGTATTCGTCTTTGAATATTCACGTAAAGCCCAACCGATCGCTTTTTTGATAAAAAACTCATCAGAATCGAAATTATTCTTAATAATCTCAGCTAATAATTCGGTATTTGTATTTTCTTTATAACTCAATTGATGAATAATGGCGGAACGTCGCAACCAGATATTATCGGATTTGCTCCAGGTAAGCACATTTTCTGCTAAATCCGGATATTCTTTAATCAAATTACCGACACAAAGATTTAAGTTATCAACCGTATCCCACCAAGATTTATCTGTAATTAGATTTTCGATTAAATCAATATCTTCTTCTTTTAAAAAAGAGGACATAATTGTCAGATAATCGATAGCGACATATTGAAATTCACGAAAATTCTGTTCCCAACAAGCGTCAACGAATTCCCAATCAATCTCACCTTCTTCATGTGCTGTTTCGAATTGTTTTAAACTTGCCTCACGCCGTCTGGCGGCGGGAACACCTAAAAAGTCAAACTTATTACGCATATATGATTTCATTTGTGCAGCGATCTCAGGATCACTTAAAATTAATATATCAGAACAGAATTGCTTAAAATTCATCCGGTACCCTCCACAATTAAAGATCTTTTTTATTATACCATATCTTTACTTATCACATTTCTTAACATTACAGAATTATTACAAAAGATTTTTCTTTAAGTTACAAAGGAAATTTTTATAAAAAACACTGTATAAAATATGGACATTAGAGACTGAAAACTATCATCTAAGGGTTTTTTAATATACAAAAACGGTATAAAACAGAAATTTAATTCTCTTGTATTCCTCTAAGTTATTTGTAATAATAGATGTCGCTACATACTATATATAGTATGATTCTATAAAATACAATACCAAATATAGTAATTTCATGGAGAGGTCAAAATGCATAAGATAAATGAAGAACAGCTTGAAGGCAATAAAGCTGCAGCCAAAATCCCGGAATTAGACAGCAT
>CAYFQU010000025.1:0-19882 GCA_964345335.1 uncultured Mageeibacillus sp.
CTTTTCGAGGCAGTGCCAATCAAAGAATTATTGATGTGCAGAAATCTTTGCAGACGGGTGAGATGATTTTATATACCTTTTCTTAGAAAACAGACGGTTCATTCAATATAGTGAAAAGCAGGGATGATGCAAGAGCTTGACAACTGTGACCCGACAAGAAAAGGTCTTGTTTTTGGGAGCAATGATAGGGAAGAGATGACCGTATACAATAGATGACCGGAAGCAATAAAATTTCTGTCAGATTGATTGCTTCCGGTCATCATATTTTTAGTGAACAAGGCTTTTTATAGCCGTTCAAAATCAATGTGTATTCCGAGATACATATTCCTTTAGCGGGTATAGAGATAAAATACAATGATGCGGACAAACCTTTTGGCAGGCACCGCAATTAGTGCATTGCTGATAATTGATAACCGCATGATTATTTTCGATTGCAATACAATGTTCCGGACAGTTTTTGACACAAAGACCGCAGGAAATACAGGAAGTTTTACAAACTTTATTGGCTATCGGAGCACGATCCTCATTATGGCAAAAAACAATAGAAGTCGCCTTCTCATAGGGGATTAGCTGAATGATTTTCTGGGGACAATTTTGGATACATTGCATGCAGGAAGTGCATTTGCTTGCATCGACAAAAGCGACATCATCAATCAAATGAATTGCGTCATATTCACAGACGGCAACACAGTCGCCATAACCCAAACAGCCATAACCACATTTGCTGTCGCCGTTAGCTACCTGCTTTGCCATATGACAGGATTTGATACCCTGATAATCAGCCTTCTTTACTGTGTTGTGGCAATTTCCCTGACAGAGTACCATGGCGGTCGTCTTTTTCAATTGTATTGCTTCCAGACCTAAATATGCGGAAATTTGATTCGTCGTTGATTGACCGCCCGGTTTGCAAAGAGCAGCATTTTTTTCATTACCGAAAGCCAAAGCCCCCGCATATCCGTCACAGCCCGTATAACCGCAGGCACCGCAATTCGCACCCGGCAGCATAGACCTGATCATTTCTTGCTTTTCGTTTGATTTGACGGACATGACAATTGAACTGATTGCCAGAATGATACCGGCGATCAAACCGATAGCACCGATTAAGATACTTGCAAATAATATATCGTTCATGAGCATCTCCTATGTAAATAAATTTTCTGCAATTCCTACGAAACCCTGGAAAGAGAGAGCCGCAATCCCGGCAGCGATCAGGGTGATGGGCAAGCCGGATAGAAATTCCGGAATATCCGATTCATCAAGTCTGGAACGAATGCCGGCAAAGATAAACATAGCCAGCATGAAACCCAAGCCGCCGCCGATTGAATTTGTCATTGACTGCATAAAATTATATTTTTCCTGAACATTTAGCAGGACAACTCCCAACACGATACAATTTGTTGTGATCAGCGGGAGATAAATACCCAAAGCTTGATGCAAGGCAGGAATATAACGTTTCATAAAAATTTCTACCAATTGTACCAAAAACGCGATAATCAAAATAAAAACAAGTGTTTGTAAATATTCAAGATGATATCTCTCCAAAACAAAATGATTGATCGGCCAGGTTGCCGCAGTGGCGAGCGCCATGACAAAGATTACGGCGGTACTCATGCCCATTGCGGTATTTAGATTTTTAGAAACACCTAAGAAAGGACAAATACCTAAAAATTGTACGAAAACATAGTTTTCAACAATAATGGCGACGAATAAAATATAGAGTAAATTTGTATTCATGACTTGGCCTCCTCGTTAACTTTAACAAAATGCTCGGAACGGACTAAATCCTGTCCGCAATAACCTGCAGCCGGACAGCTTTGGCAGTTCAGCTCTGCTTTCGGTTTACCCTTTTTCATTGCCAGAAGATTCCAGACAGCCATTAAAAAACCGACCACAATAAAACCGCCTGTCGGCAGAGTAAAAATCTGAATGGTATACTCTTTGGGCAAAATAGCGAAGCCGAACACACTGCCATAACCGAAAAATTCGCGGATGAGGGCAATGGACATCAAGGCCAGGGTATAACCCAGTCCCATACTGAGACCGTCCAGAGCGGCATAACCGACAGAGTTTTTAGAGGCAAAAGCTTCAGCTCTGCCGAGAATAATACAATTGACCACAATTAAGGGTAAATAAACACCGAGCATGGTATTTAATTCAAAAAAGTAAGCTTTCAGAATCAATTGAACAATTGTCACAAAACCTGCAATGATCGTGATATAAGCAGGGATACGCACACTTGGCGGAATGACTTTGCGCAAGATAGAAATGACGATATTAGACATGACCAGAACAAAAATGACGGAAATGCCCATACCAAAAGAGGTGATTAAAGTGCTGGATACCGCCAAAGAAGAGCACATGCCTAAAACCAAACGAAAAATTGGGTTTTCTTTAATCAAACCGGCGGTAAATACTTGTTTTGCTTTATTCATGATTGCCTCCGACTACTTTTTCATATTGACTGAGACTCATTTGTACGACTTTAATAAATGCGGTAGAGCTGACTGTGGCACCGGAGATCGTTTCGACTTCGTTTTCTCCGGCTTTACCGGAAGTACTTTTCATACCGACTGTTTTACCCAGAAATTGTTTTCCAAATTCATCTTCTGAAACTTTCATACCGATATTAGGTGTTTCCGATAAATCCATTGCCTTCACTCCGGTGATCTGGCCGTTTAAATCAATGCCGACATTCACTGTAACCGGACCGCCATAGCCGTGTAAACTGTTTTTGAAAATATAACCGATCAGTTTCCCGTCTTCATCAAGGGCTTCTGTATAGGTAAAACTTGTATCGTCTGTAAATTCCTTTTTAGCAAAGTCCTTGCTCCCGGGCATGACCTCTGATTCGGCGGCTTTTTCCTGCATCTCCTGTTGTTTTTTGATGTTTTCGTAGGTAACAGAATTGACCAAAGCAAGAGCCAAAGCCGTGATAAAACAAATCAGACCTAAAATCAGAGTCGGCTTGAGAATTTCCGCAGCTGCGAATTTCTTTTGTTTCATAATGCTACCTCCTGCTAAGCCTTTGCCTGTTTTTCTGTCTGATGTTCTGCCCGGAGTCTTTTTTTAGAACCGAAATATTTAGTTCCGGTCAGACGATCAATATGCGGTGTCAGAATATTCATGGTTAAAATCGCAAAGGATACACCTTCCGGTAAATTACCGTAAAAGCGAATCAATACAGTGATCAGACCTAAGCCGATTCCGAAAACGATCTTGCCTTTATTCGTTAACGGACTGGTCGTATAATCAGTTGCTATGAAGAAAGCACCGAAGAGCAGACCGCCGCTGGTCAGCTGATAGAACGTATATTGCCAATCAAAATGACTGTGCAATAAAGATAGTAAAGCGACAGTTCCGATAAAGGACAGAGGGATATGCACTTTGATCGTTTTGGTCAGCAGCAGGAAAAGTCCGCCGATTAAAATAGCGATAATACAAGTTTCACCGACTGCAGAAGTATTATGAATACCAAATAATAGATCTCGTGCGGAAATAATGGTCGACAAATCTGCATCCGGCTTAATCTGTGACAAAATAGTTGCTCCGGAAGTGGCATCAATTGAAGCGCTGGAAGTCGCTTGAGTGACGGCTGCTTGAGCAGGCGGAATACTGTAATATATAGCTCGTTCCAAAGGTCTGGAGGCTTTCATAAAAGAAGCGGAAAAAGATGATACCAAGACGATACGTGCCGTGATGGCCGGATTGGCGAAATTCTGTCCGATACCGCCGAAAGCGGCTTTAACGACGATAATTGCAAAAATTGTTCCTAAAATTAATTGCCATAGCGGAAAATCGACCGGCAGATTCAAGACCAAAATAATTGCTGTAACCAAAGCAGACAGATCCTTTACGGTCACTTTTCTATGCATCGCTTTTTGAATCAAATATTCGGAGATCAGTGCCGTGATTCCGGCAACTGCCAAAGATAAGAAAATTCGGCTGCCGTAAATAAAGGCAACAGCTAAAATTAACGGTACTAAAGCGATTAAGACACGCAGCATAATTTTACTAGTGCAGTCATTACTGCGAAAATGCGGGCTTGAAGCGATGATTAACGATTTTTTTTCATGATTTAATTTATCCATAAATGTCCTCCCTTAACGAACTTTCGCTTTGCCATAACGCATATATTGTAATAAAGGGATTTTGGCAGGACATACGAAATCGCAGCAGCCGCATTCCATGCAAGTCAGGATACCGTTATCCAATGCCTCAGCCATTTTCTTTTTCTTTACCATTTTGACCAAGCTTGTCGGCTCTAATTGCATCGGACAGGCATTTACGCATTTGGCACAGCGTATGCATTGACTTTCGTCGGAGAATTGCACTTCCTCTTTGGATAAAGCCAAAATGGCATTATTTTGTTTTAAAACAGGATCTGTCAGCGTAGCAACTGTCAATCCCATCATGGGACCGCCCATTGTCACCAAGTCCGGATCATTCTTGATGCCAACATATTGCAACAAGTCATTGATGAAAGTTCCGATGGGTACACTGGCATTTCGTGGCTGCTCCACCGCAGAACCAGCTACGGTGACAACTTTTTGAATTAAGGGAATACCTGTCCTTAAATATTTGCCGAGTTCAGCTAATGAGGTTGTATTCATCACGATGCAGCCTACATCTTTTGGTAATTTTCCTTCCGGAATCATCCTGCCAGTAACATTATAAATAGCTACTTTTTCCATTCCTTTCGGATAAGCAGAAGGCATCATGACGATTTTTATTTGTCCGTATTTTTCCGGATGTTGAGCAATTAAGCCGGCCAGACAATGAGCTGCCTTGTTTTTGTTATCTTCAATGGCAATATAGGCATTTTTTATATTGATCCACTTCAGCGTTGCCGCCATTGCATCTAAAATATCTTCGGTATCATGTTGCATACGATAATCATCAACGGAGATGAAAGGTTCACATTCACAACCATTGGCAATCAGCGTATCGACAGAACCGTCTTCCACGGACAGTTTAACATGTGTGGGGAAGCCTGCTCCGCCCAGACCGACCAGACCACTTGCACGAACAGCTCTCAAAAAATCTTCCTGAGAATGAATAACAGGAACTTTTAAGTCAGGATCCAAGGTCATTTCTCCATCGGAAATAATTTCAATTGCTTTTGCCCCCGGACCGCTATGATTTTCATCTGTCTGACGGACAGCTTTAACCGTTCCTGAAACAGATGCATGTATAGGGCTTGCAACGAATGCTTCGGAATCGGCGATAACTTGTCCGACGAAGACATGGTCACCGGCTTTGACCAAAGGCTCACACTCTGCTCCAATATGCATTTTACAAGGGATTTTGACGATTGCGGCAGGTACAGATGCCAGTTTGTCCTGTACGGGAACTTTTTGATGTCTGTGCTTAATGCCGCCGCGATTTTGTTTACGAGGTTTCCCGAAAACCCCAGAGAATTTTTCTTCCATATTTTATCCTTTGTATAAAATAAATAAAAATTAATAATTTTTATCTCTACTTTATAGTAGATATGTATATTTTAACAGATTTCTAAAGGATCATCCTACGAAAACACGAAAAAAAGAGGAAAAATTTGTGCCTTTCATTGAAAATTTTAATTGTAAATGTTTACGAAAAAATAGAAAACATGGAAATAATAATAATTTTATTTTATATTGATACTTATTCTAAAATTATTTTCATGGAGATCATTAAAAATCTTCCGAAAAGGGGAGTGTGGGATGGAGAAAAACAATATTATTGAATTAAAAAATGTTTCTAAAATTTTTGATGATGACGGCTTTGTCGCAGTTGATGATTTTAATTTAGAAATTAAACGCGGCGAATTCGTCACTTTTTTAGGACCTTCGGGCTGCGGCAAGACAACCACTTTACGTATGATTGCCGGTTTTGATATACCGACCTGCGGTCAAATTCTTCTGAACGGACAGGATATTACCAATTTACCGCCTTATCAAAGACCGATCAATACGGTTTTTCAACGCTATGCTCTATTTCCTCATATGAATATATTCGATAATATTGCTTTCGGTTTAAAACAGAAAAAGGTACCGAAGGAAGAGATGATCCGCAAGGTAAAGCATGTTCTGACCCTGGTTGATTTGGAAGGCTTTGAAGAAAGAAGTGTGACAACTTTATCCGGTGGGCAGCAACAGAGAATTGCAATTGCCAGGGCTTTGGTGAATGAACCAGAGATACTGCTCTTAGATGAACCGCTTGGCGCTTTGGATTTGAAAATGCGTCAGGAAATGCAGTTTGAGCTGAAAGAAATGCACAAAAAATTAGGGATTACTTTTATTTATGTAACTCATGATCAGGAAGAAGCGCTGACCATGTCGGATAAAATTGTGGTGATCAATGAGGGTAAAATACAGCAGATCGGCAATCCGGAAGATATTTACAATGAGCCGGAGAATGCCTTTGTCGCTGACTTTATCGGTGAGAGCAATATTTTCAGCGGCTTGATGACCGGCAAACTGAAGGCTCGTTTTTGCGGCGGAGAATTTGTCTGTGTGGATGATATTCCTGAAGGTACAAGTGTTACTGCCGTTGTCAGGCCGGAAGATGTACAGATAGTTGCTCCGGAGCAGGGAGTGATTACCGGCCTTGTCAGCTCGGTAATTTTCCGTGGTATGCATTATGAAATGACCGTTCAGTCAGGAAAAAACGAAATGGTCATTCAATCTGTCAACTCGGCGGAACTCGGCTCCAGAGTCGGCTTGTATATACCGCCTGACGGTATCCATTTGATGAAGGCGGAGGATCATACGAATACGTTCTTGGTCGATATTAATAAAGATTATCGTTTGGAATATAATAATCAGGTTTTGAATGCAAGTTTGACCCAATTGATTAAAGGCGGTAAACGTATGCCGGACGGTTCCGTGGTCAATGCTAATGGCGAGGTGATTGACATCAACCGTATCAGAGTTGAAGCCTCGATTCAGCCGGAAGATATTAAGCTGACCGATAATATCGAGGAAGGTTTAATTCAAGGCTATATCAGTAATTTAATTTATCAGGGATCGCATTATCTATATGTGATTCATACAGATTTGGAACATGATTTTGCTGTCTTTGATGAAGATTTATGGAATATGAATGACCAAGTCGGTTTGATTATGCCTGTGGAAAAAATGAAATTTGTCATCAAAAGATAAGACGGAAAGGAGTTGCCTCTATGATCAAACGTAATTTCAGCAGAAAAAGTCTGGGCATCCCTTATACGCTTTTTCTGATATTGTTTGTTTTAGCCCCTTTATTTGTACTTGCTTATTATGCTTTCACCAATGCTACCGGACAATTTACAATCGGTAACTTGACGGGATTTTTTACCAATCCTAATACGCTTGGGACTTTGTTTTACAGCTTTGCGATCGCTTTGGTCACGACTGTGGTCTGCCTTTTGATCGCGTATCCAGTCGCTTATATTTTGGCTAACAGCAAATTAAAAATGAAAAATGCATTATTGATGATCTTTGTTCTGCCGATGTGGATTAATTTCTCTTTGCGCATTACCGCTCTAAAAGAAATTCTTTCCGTCATAGAAGGTAATTTAGCCTATTATCCTTTCCTTAATTCTATTATCGGCATGACTTATGATTTCCTGCCTTTCATGATCCTGCCGATTTATACGACGATCAGCAAATTAGATCATGCCCTCTTAGAAGCGGCGATGGATTTGGGAGCCAATCCGCGACAGGTATTTTTACGTGTGACTTTGCCTTTATCCGTTCCCGGCATCGTAAGCGGTGTATCGATGGTTTTTCTGCCTTCCATGACCAATTATGTTGTGCTGGATATGCTCTATAATAGTACTTATATTATGGGTTCTTTAATCGGCAGTTATTTTGCGGCGGATAATTGGCATGCCGGTTCAATGATTGCTTTTATCCTGCTCGGTATTATTGGTGTGTTCACTTGGCTGAGCAATACGGATGATGAAACAAATAAGAAAGAAGGGGCTTTATTATAATGAAAAATATACTGAAGATTTTTTATTTATGCTTAGCTTTCCTTTTCTTATATTTGCCGATCTTATTGTTGGCGGTATTCAGCTTTACTGATGCCACAACGATTGGTGCCATCAAGGGTTTTTCTTTGCAGAATTACATTAATCTATTTACGATTGCCGAACTGCGTACCATGATTTTAGGCACCCTGATTTTAGCTTTCGGTTCAGCAGCTATTTCTACAATACTTGGCACAATGGGTGCGGTGGGAGCTTTTTATTCCAAAAAAAGAGTAAACCGGGCGATCACATTTATGAATCAGGTACCGGTTGTCAATGCCGATGTCGTGACCGGTTTTTCCATTTGTATTCTCCTGGTCGTTGTTTTTCAGATCAGTAAAGATACGTTTATCCCTTTGATCATCGGGCATGTTACTTTATGTACGCCCTTCGTCTTTTTATCCGTCATGCCAAAAATCAAACAGATGGATTCCAGCTTATATGAGGCGGCACTAGATTTAGGGGCTACTCCTGCCAGAGCCTTAAGGCAAGTTGTTTTGCCTCATATTTCATCCGGTATCGCCTCAGGCTTTGCACTTGCTGTTACCCTGTCTTTGGATGATTATTTTATTTCAAGCTATACGAAACCGGCTACTTTTGATACGATCAGCACTTATGTTGTCAATGCGACCAAAGGTTCTCAAACAAATATCAAAACGGCTTTATGGGCTCTGTCAACTGTCATTTTTGTCATCGTGATCCTCTTTGTGATCGCCCTGAACCTGAAAGAGAAAAAGGCTTCCGGCAGTATGCTGACGGTCAGACAGGAGGAAGCATGAAAAAATTTACTTTTTCAAAAAAAATCTATAGTTTTCTGCTCATGATTGTTTTCCTTTTATCTCCGTTCTTATCGAGTATAGTGCAAGCTACATCAATGCCGGATACGGTTACCGAAGCGGAGCAAAAAGCGGTCAAAAATTTGCAGCCCGCTCCCGATAAAAAGAAGGTGACTTTGCGTATCAGCAATTGGGAGGAATATATAGATGAAGGTAATTGGGGACAGGAAGAACTGATTGATCTTGATAATCAGGAAATCATCGGAAAAAATTCTCTGATTGAGGATTTTGAAGCCTGGTATGAGTCCTTATACGATGTCGACTTATCGATTGAATATTCCACCTTTGGAACAAATGAAGATTTATACAATATGTTGACTTTGGGCGATACATTCGATCTGATTTGTCCTTCTGAATATATGTTTATGAAATTGATGAGCGAAGGTCAACTGGAGCCTTTATCCGAACAATTCTTGGATGAAGCGGATGAACATAATTATTATGTCAGAGGCGTATCACCTTATATTAAAGGGGTTTTTGAAGATAATTCTATTCATGGAGAAAGCTGGTCGCATTATGCGGCAGGCTATATGTGGGGAGTGACCGGATTTGTTTATAACCCCGCATATATTACGAAAGAACAAGCTTCAACCTGGCGTTTGATTGATAATCCTGATTTTTATCGCCGTATTACCATTAAAGATAATGTCAGAGATAGCTATTTTGCAGCAATTGGCGCACTCAATGCGGAAAAATTATTAGCAGAAGATTTTTTGCAGGATCCTGATTATGCAGAAAATTTAAAAGCAGAGATGAATGATGTTTCGGATGAGCAAATTGCTGCGGTGCAGGACTATTTACAAGAAGTGAAAGATAATGTTTATTCTTTTGAAACCGATTCAGGCAAAGCGGATATGATTACCGGTAAAGTAGTCGCAAATTATCAATGGTCGGGAGATGCCGTCTATGCGATGGATCAGGCGGAAGAAGATGATGTGTATCTGAATTTCTCCGTGCCGCAGGAAGCGACTAATATCTATTTTGATGCCTGGGTTATGTTAAAAAAAGGTATCGCCGAGGATCCTGCCAAAAAGCATGCGGCCGAGGCTTTTATTAATTTTATTTCCAGACCGGATAATGCTGTGAGAAATATGTATTATATCGGCTATACTTCCGTGATTTCAGGTGGTGCCGATGATACCGTGATCGATTATTTACGCTGGAATTATGAAAGTGATGCAGAGGATGTTGTAGACTATGATTTGAATTATTTCTTCTCAACGCCGGATCACTATTCTGATAAATATGTCATTCCTGTCGATCGGGAACAACTGCAGCGCCAATTGGCGGCTCAGTACCCCGATCAGGATATTATGAGAAGAAGCAGTATTATGTTATATTTTCCGCCGGAACGGAATGCTGCGATCAATCGTATGTGGGTCAATGTGCGCTGCTATAATATTTTGCATATGACTTGGCTGAGCATGATCCTTTCTGTTTTGACGATTATATTGTTCATTTATTTTATCGTTAAACGTATTCTGAAACAGCATAGAAAGAAGAACAGCTTATTTTCTGTAAATGTGAACGGAGAAAAATGATGAGGAAAAACAAAATGTCAAAAGATACCGCTCAATTTATCGCAAAAAAATTTCAAAATTTGCCGCAGGGCTTGAGTTTGGATCAAAAAACCTTGGAAAAATATGATGATGTTATCAATTTGAGCATCGGAGATACGGACTTTGTGACCGATCAGAAAATTATCCAAAAGGCGTTTCAGGATGCTCAAAATGGTTATACACATTATGGTTTTCCGCAAGGCGATCCGCAATTGGTGACAGCGATACAAAAGCAATGGCTGGAAGATTATCAAATTCACCTGGATTTGTCAGAAATTCTGATCAGTGCTTCAAGTTGTCTCGGCATGAGTCTGGTACTTTTTGCCATCTTAAATCCTGATGAAGAAGTTCTGCTTCTTTCTCCCTATTTTCCTCCTTATAAAAATCAGGTTGAATTGGCGGGCGGTAAAGCGGTAGAAATCCCATTATCATCAGTTAATAATTATACATTTGATAAAGAAGATATCATTGCTAAGATCACGCCTAAAACTAAAGCGATTATTTTTAACAATCCTTGTAATCCGACCGGTAAAGTCTTTAGTAAAAGAGACATTCAATTGCTGCTCGAGATTGCACAAACATATAATTTACTCATTATTTCCGATGAGATTTATACGGATTATGTGTTTGACGGAGAGTTTATACCGGTATTAAGTTTCCCTACTGCGAAAGAATATTGCATTACACTGAATAGTTTTTCAAAAAATTATTTGATGACTGGCTGGCGTATCGGGGCGATTATCGGGCCATCTGCAATCCTTAACGTGATGAATAAGGTCAATGCGGCTTTGATCTATTCCAGCCCTTCCGTATCACAAAGAGCGGCCATAGAGGCGATCCACATAAGAGAGCAGATTCGTAAACAGTATATACCGATTTATGGACAGCGGATTGCTTACCTTAACGAACAACTGCCGACCATTCCGTATTTAGACTATTTGCCCAGCGAGGGAACCTTTTACGCTTTTCCTAATATAGAAAGAACCGGCATGAGTTCAGCGGAGTTTACGGCATATTTATTTGAAAAAACGCATATTCTTGTCAGTCCGGGATATTTATTCGGGAGCAGCGGAGAAGGACATTTTCGTATAGCTTGCACAGTTGACCGGTGCTTATTGGAAGAAGCTGTTGTCAGAATGAGAAGATTATCTTTTTAAGTTGTATTACTGATCTCTTTTTGTATAATTATTCATAAATAAAAATTAAAATACAAAAAGAGTAAAGTCAATAGTTACAAAAAAAATTAAAAAAGATAATTTCTGTTATTTTGATTTCAATCATGATTTTTACTTTAGCGGCTTGTGGGAAAAAAGCAAAGACAGATCATGATTTAGCAAATAAAATTAAAGAACGTGGGAAATTGATTGTCGGTACAGAGGCACAATATCCGCCTTATGAATTTAAGGATATGGATGCGAATTTTGTCGGGGCGGATATTTGGCTCGCAGAACAAATTGCCGAGGCTTTGGATGTTGATTTGGAGATCGTTGACATGTCCTTTGCCGGCATTGTCCCAGCTGTTCAAGGTAATCAGGTTGATTTAGGTATCGCCGCTTTCACGAAAGATGAAGAAAGAGCGAAAGTGATTGATTTTTCCGATTTATATGAAAAAAGTGAGCAATTATTGATTGTAAAAGCTGGTGAAGAACATAATCTTAATTCTGGAGAAGCTTTGGCAGGTAAAAAAGTCGGTGCGCAAAAAGGCAGCATTCAATCAGCTTTAATTAAAAAGGCTTTGCCGGACAGCGAATTATTCGAATTGGAAAAATATCCTGCATTAGCTTTGGAAGTAGAGAATAATAATATCGCCGGTTTTGTTCTTGATAAAGCGGTAGGCGATTCTTTAATCGCTTCCAGTAACGGACAACTTGCTGTTGCTGATTTTGCTTTTACAGAAGAGGAAGCGAGCATCGGAAAAGCTGTTGTTGTGGCGAAGGGCAATCCGGAGCTAATGGAAATTGTCAATCAAGTCATCGGCAAAGTGACTGAAGACGGCGGCTATCAGAAAGCCTTTGATGAGGCGGTAGCGCTGGCAGAGTCTATTGGTGAATAAATTTATAGGGCAGATAAAAATCAATGATTGAATTGTTTCAAAAATATTATAGTTTCTTTTTAGAAGGCATCGGGGCGACGATTTTAATTGCCGCCCTGTCTGTTTTACTGGGCACGATACTCGGTACTTTATTCGCTTTGATGCGTATGTCAAAAATAAAACCGCTAAATATTTTTGCCCAAGTTTATATCGAAGTTTTTCGCGGCACGCCTTTGATGGTACAGCTAATGTTTATTTTTTACGGTTTGCCGATGATTGGCATCACTTTCCCGGAGATCAGTTTTATCCTGAATTTTCAAAGATTTGCGCAGGCATTATCGCCATGAGTTTAAACAGCTGTGCCTATGTCGCGGAGATTATCCGTTCTGGTATTCAGGCAGTGGATAAAGGGCAGATGGAAGCAGCAAGAAGTATTGGGTTCAGTCAAGGCGAGGCGATGCGGTTGGTTGTTTTGCCGCAAGCCGTGAAAAATATTTTACCGGCACTCGGCAATGAATTTGTGACCATTATCAAAGAATCCTCAATCGTTTCCGTAATCGGAATCGCCGATCTGATGTTCAGAACAAATGATGTGATAGCGTTATCCTATCGAACCTTAGAAGCCCTGGCCATTGCGGCTGCACTCTATTTTGTGATGACTTTCGGCTGCAGTCGTCTGATATCTTTTGCTGAAAGGAAAATGAATCATGAATCCTGATCTGGAATTTGCGCAAAACACTCTATTAAAAGTTGAGGATATTTACAAGAGCTATAAGCATTTACCTGTTTTAAACGGCATATCTACGAGCTTTCAACAAGGTGAAGTCGTTTCAATTATCGGCCCGTCCGGTGGCGGCAAAAGCACTTTTTTACGCTGTCTCAATTTGTTGGAAATACCGGATTCCGGTCATATCTATTTTGACGGTTGCGATATTACGGATAAAAAACAAAATATTGATATACATCGACAAAAAATAGGGATGGTTTTTCAGCAATTCAATCTTTTTAACAATATGAATGTACTGGATAATTTAATTGCCGCTCCAATGCGTATTAAAAAAATCTCAGAACAGGAAGCTAAAACCCAGGCTGTGGAATTGTTAAAAAAAGTCGGTTTGGCGGAACGGGTGGATGCTTTTCCACATCAATTATCAGGCGGTCAAAAACAGAGAATCGCTATTGTCCGTTCTTTAATGATGAATCCGGAAATGATGCTCTTTGATGAACCGACCAGTGCGCTTGATCCTGAGATGATCGGTGAAGTTCTTGACGTGATGAAAGATTTGGCAAAACTCGGCATGACCATGATCGTGGTGACTCATGAAATGTCTTTTGCCAGAGAAATCAGCAATCGTACGATTTTTCTGAATGAAGGAAAAATCGAAGAGGATCGCCCGTCTAAGGAATTATTTAATCATCCGCAGAGCCAGAGATTGATTACATTTTTTAATAAAGTCTTATAGAACGCAGTTTTCTGCAGATGAAAAAATTAAACTTTTGTTTTCTTTTTGTAAAACCGGCAGATCATAGAAGCGATTGAAATTCCGATTAGAGCACCTACGAAGACATCAAGCGGATAATGCACGCCGACATATAATCTCGAGAAAGCGATCAAACATGCCAATATAATCGGCAGCCATTTCAGAAAATTTTTCTCCAAAAGAAAAGGTACGGTTGCCGAGGCAAAAGAACTGGCAGCATGACCTGACGGGAAGGACGATTGACTTTGCGGTCCGATCAGATTGACGATATCCGGTAAAGATTCATAAGGTCTGGGACGCATCACCAAATTTTTAATGATTAGGGTATTTAAGATATGCGTCATCAATAAACTCACACAGAGAATGATACCGGTTTTTCTGGTTTTCTTAAACAGGAGCAAACTCAGCCCTAATAGAATCCAAAGGATGCCGAAATCTCCTAAATGCGTTATGAAAATGAAAAAACGATCAAGTAGGGGATGCTGAAAAGTATTTTGAATCCACAGTAAAAAATTTCCGTCAAAAGTTAAAACTTGTTCCATAATAATCCTCTGCAATTTCAATGTTTGCTTATTATGCTAAAAGTATCTTGTTTAGGCAAATAACAAATCATATAATGAAACAAATAGATAGGGTGGGAGATGGGAAGAATGGATACGATAAAAGTAATTGAAATGATTTTGCCGGTGATTCTGTCACTTGCGATCGGCGCCATTTGCGGTAAGAAAAAATTTTTTAACCGAGAAGAAGTAGGAGCAATCAAAAAATTTGCCGTTAATATTTCTCTGACAGCTGTTGTCTTTATGGCTTTTGCTACAGCGGAATATAGTTTGCAGACGATTTTTATTCCAATCTTAATTTTTTTAATTTGCCTGTTAGCTTGGTATATCGGTCAATTGATTTGCAAGTTTTTTCCTCAAACAACTGCCTATTTACCTTATATTTTGAGCGGCTTTGAAGCGGGAATGCTCGGCTATACACTGTACAGCATACTCTATGGATCTGATGTCAGTGCTTTTGCTACGGTAGATTTAGGCCAGGTGCTTTTTGTTTTCACTTTTTATAAAATTCAGGTTTCCCGCACTTTTGCTAAAGAAAAAACAATTGATTTGCGTAAAGAGATTTTTACTTCACCCATTATCATCGGCATTTTACTGGGTCTGATCATCGGTGCGAGCGGTTTATATCAAATGCTTGTCGATGCGCAAATTGCTTCTGCCTTTGATAAAACATTTAACTTTATTGCAGCACCGACCAGCGCTTTAATTCTCTTTTCTATCGGCTATGATTTATCAAGTGGAAAAATCTACTGGGGCAAGGCCATTAAATATACTCTACTACGCTTTTCTCTGATGCTCATCTTACTGTTTGCAGTTTTGGGGATCAGCCGCCTGTTCTTTGAACCGAGTCAGGCACTGCAGAGAGCATTTATTCTAATGTTCCTTATGCCGACACCCTTTGTTTTACCTATTTTTGCCAATGATCCGGTCGAACAAAGCACGATTGCTTCGGTTCTTTCTATTTCGACATTGATCAGTTTATTGGGTTTTGTCTTTCTTGCAATCAGTGGTATATAAATAAATATTTATCGACAGTCTAAGATTTATAACTTAATATCCAAAAGATCCGGGCAGTATTTGACAGGACAGAATATCTTCTATACAAATACAGTTGTGTAAAGATATGATTTCCGTTAAATGGAAAAATAAAAAAGGGATATAGATAAAGCAAGATGAAGATTTATATTGTAAGACATGGTTTGACAGAGTGGAACAGATTGCAAAAATTTCAAGGGCAGGTCAATATTCCTTTGAATGAAGCGGGTAAAGCCCAAGTTTTAGTTCTCAAAGATGCGATCAAAGATTTAACTTATGATGTAGTTTACACAAGTCCTCTGTCTCGTTGCTCCGAAATGGCGAGAATGGTTTGTGGAGATCAAATAGAAATTCATGAAGAGAAATTATTATTGGAGATGGCTTTCGGTATCTACGAAGGCGAAAGTTTTGCCGATCGGAATGCCTATCCCAAAGAACATCCTTTCTATAATTATTTCCATGATCGTGAAAACTATATACCGCCTGAAGGTGCTGAATCTTTTCCGCAAGTTCTGCAAAGAGCACAGGATTTTTTAGATAAAATGTATGCGAAACATCCGCATGAAACAATTTTGGCATTTTCTCACGGAGCTTTTATTCGTGCTTTGATTGCAAAAATTGAAATGACTGATCAGGATCATCGCAGACCTTTACATGCCCCGAATAATTGCTCGGTCACAGTAATTGGTGAACGAGGCGGTAAGTTTTTCATTGAACAGGGCCCGGTCAATATCTTAGAAGGCGAGAAATTGAAGTTTTAAAGGTTACTCTCAAAAGAATCATATTAGACATATGGCTATATAAAAAGTAAATTTTATTTTGGAATCAGAAAAAAGGATGTTCTTAATCATCAGAACATCCTTATCCATTTATCACAGCAAACTTATTTTAACTTGTAATTGATCAATCTCATGCCGTTTAAGATGACGGCGAGTATACTTGCTTCGTGTACGAACATTCCGATGGACATATTCATCCATTCGCTGAAAATCAGCGAGGCTAATAAAAAGATGACAACGCCGACGGCGATGACGATATTCTGTATCATATTTCCATAAGTTCGCTTAGCGAGTCCATAAGCATGAGGCAATCTGCCGATATCCGAATTCATCAGCACAACATCGGAAACTTCTATGGCAACATCTGTGCCATTGCCCATGGCGATGGCGACATCCGAATGTGCCAGGGACGGACTGTCGTTTATTCCATCGCCGACGAAGGCCACGATATGACCTTTTTGCTTCATCTTTCTTACAAAATCAGCTTTGTCTTGGGGTAATAAGTGACCATGGGCTTCTGTTAGTCCCAACTCATCTTTTATGATATCGACTGAACCTTGATTATCGCCGGAGAGTATTATTAAATTCTTTGCTCCGAGTTCTTTTAATTTTTGGAGTTTTGCTTTAGCATCGGGTCTTACTTTATCTCTGATTCCAATAAGTGCTTTGAACTCGCCGCCAATCGCGATGCCGATGATGGAATTTCCTCTTTTTTCATAGCCGATTGCTAAATCTTTCACTTTGGGGCTGATATTTATATTGTTGCTTGCCAAAAATTTCAAATTTCCCAGTAAAACATTTTTCTGATCAACTTCAGCGTTGATACCGCCCCCTTTTATGACGTCGGTACTTTTAAGTGCATAGATATTTCTGTCCGCTCCGTACTCTTCAAGAATCGCCTTGGCAAGAGGATGATCCGATTCTTTTTCTATACTTACCAAAATATCTTTAACATATTCTTCGTCAGAAAAAAATTCAGCTTCTGTTACTTGCGGTTTACCGATCGTCAATGTTCCTGTTTTATCGAAAATAAATGTATCGGCTTTAGAAAAGCTTTTAATCAGCTCGCTCCCTTTGAGAAGGACGCCGTTTTTCGCACCGTTTCCGATACCCGCAACATTCGAGACAGGCACGCCTATCACCAGAGCTCCGGGACAGCCGAGTACAAGAATTGTGATGGCAAGCTCTATATCTTTTGAAAGTAAATAGATCAGCATTGCTAAAAGCAGCGTAAGCGGTGTATAGTACTTTGAAAAATTGTCGATAAATCTTTCTGCTTCTGATTTGGAATCCTGTGCTTCTTCGACAAGTTCTATGATCTTGCCGAAAGTCGTATCTTCCCCAACTTTATTTGCTTTTATGGTGAGTGTTCCATTTTCTAAAATGGTACCTGCGAAAACGCCGGAATTTTTTTCTTTATTGATATAATCCGATTCACCTGTGATGCTTGCTTCATTCACATAGCCTCTGCCTGAGATTACTTCGCCGTCTACCGGTATTTTGCCACCAGTTTTTACCAACAGGATATCCCCGATATCGACCTCGTCAAGATCAACTTCGACATATTCTCCGTTATCTGCCATCTTCCAAGCCGTATCGGGTGCTTTTTCAGTAAGAACTTTGATTGCTGAACGTGTCCTGTTTAAAGTCCTTTGTTCTAAATATCCGCCGAATAGGAAGAGAAAACTTACAATTGCCGATTCTTCGTAATTTTTGATCACAAATGCTCCGACGACGGCAATGGTAACCAGAACATCAATACTGACAACTTTTACCTTGAGCGATGCGAAAGCCTGCATGGCGATCGGTATGATTCCTATGACAGAGGTGATGATAAAAGTCCATCCTGTTACATATGGTAATTGCAAGATGAAATGATTCAAAATACCTATGGCAATTAAAATTCCATTTAAAAAGGTTATTGAGTTTTTATATTTCAAGACAAATCTTCCCATAGCAAGCCTACTTCTCTTCGTAGATCTCATTTAATTCTTTCAAAACATTGTAAATTTTTTCATATGTTTCACATACGTCATCCGGCACTTTGTAGTTATCTGTCACCTGTTTAAGCTCTGCAAATTCCTGATCAAGATACTGATCTCCTGCATTTAGCTTTGTTTTCATTCTTTCGTAAATTTTGGCAACATCAAAAATCTCTTCATGATGAGGTCCGTGAACTCTTTTCACAATCGGCATAAACATATCTAATTCTGGAAAATTTTTTTCTTTAAATTCATTCAGTTTATCCATCATATCCTCCTTGTGCTAAGTTAAACTTGCTTTGTAAAAAATACATTTGAATCTATCGTACGGTAGATTTTTTAACGATATAGCCTACTTTTTGTATGGCATTTTCTATTTCTTCTATATTGGTTTTTTCTTCATCAAAATCTAATTTTACTTTGCTTGCATTGAATAAGACTTTGATACTCTCCGCATTTACTCCGTTTACATTCTTGACAGCAGCTTCTATTTTCATCGCGCATGACGGACATGCCAGATCTTCTAATTGTATGTTTGCTTTTTTCATAAAATGACCTCCTATATTTTTTTCATTTTTTCTTTATGCTTGACGATAATTTTTTTATATCCTTCAAGTTCCACATTTCCGTCTTTTTGAATTTCTGTTAACTTTTTTGAAATCGTTTCTCTGGTCAGATTAATTTCTCTGCCGATCGTTTCACGGCTCAGCGTGATGATATTGCTGTTTGTTTCCTCACATTTGTTTACCAGATAACTCTCCAAGCGTTCTTTCGGATCTTTGACAAAGAGCAGCTTTTTAATGCTCATGGATTCCTTTAACTTCTTGCCCAAGTTCTCAATTAATTTTTTGGCAAATTCAGGATTTCCCATGATGTAGGGTATCAGATAATCTTTTGTGATCTGGCATACCATTGTTTTTCCTATACTTTCGACATACACATTGTAATTTTCATCAGTGAAAATCAATTCTTCACCAAAGGTATCGTTTTCTTCCAAAATTCTATAAATATGCTCAACGCCTTCTTCATCATAATTAGAGAGTTTTAGTTTTCCTTCTTTTACGATGAGTATGGAATCGACCTTATCAGCAGGAGTGTATAAAATCGTTTTGTCCTTCATGATTTTATGATTTGAGTGAGACATGATCTCAAGTTTTGACTCCAAAGACAAATCTCTGAATATTTCTATATTTTCAATACACATTTCATCGTGTTGGCATTGTCTTCTTTCTTCCATTCTTTTTCTCCTCTCTATAACTATATTTTAGCTTATTTCAGCAAGAATTATGTGAATGTAATCACAAAAAATAAAATTTTAAAAATTTTTAAATAGATGTGTTTTATGAAATTATCAATAGAAAACTGTTAAAGATTTTCTTGCGAGAATGAGATAGACTCAAAAGAAATTGAATGAGAGCAATGTTTTTAAAACTTATACGGAACTAGCATGCCGGTTTTCATCATATGAAGTATGAAACACATCACAAGATGATAGATTAATAAAAAAAACAGATATCAATACAAAATTTGATATCTGTTTTCATGGAGCTTGCTGGGAGACTCGAACTCCCGACCTGCTGATTACAAATCAGCTGCTCTACCAACTGAGCTAAGCAAGCAATTTC
>CAYFQU010000026.1:0-2737 GCA_964345335.1 uncultured Mageeibacillus sp.
GTAAATATTTTCCAATAAAGAAAAAGTCATTCTTTAGTAAGAGAGATTATGTTCATGCTGTGGAAGAGGTTAGTTTCGATGTTTTCTCAGGAGAGACCCTGGGTATAGTCGGTGAATCCGGATCCGGAAAATCGACTCTTGCCAGAACGATCTTAGCCTTAACACCGAGTACAGGGGGAGAAGTCTATTATAAAGGGGAGAAGATTACTGATTTTAAACTCTCCAAAGATAAGAAAAGACAATTCCGCAGTGAATTACAGATGATTTTTCAGGATCCCTATGCCAGTTTAAATCCTAAGTTGACAATCGGATCTGCTATTGCTGAGGGGATTTTAGCTAATAAAAAGGCCGCAAGTGCCAAGGAAGCTGAAAAGATGGTCAAGGATCTACTTACTGTGGTCGGTCTCCAATCGGAAGTTTACGATCGGTATCCCCATGAATTCAGCGGAGGTCAACGGCAACGCATAGGGATAGTCCGAGCCCTTGCGGTTCAGCCTAAGTTGCTCTTCTGTGATGAATCGGTATCGGCTTTGGATGTTTCTATTCAGGCTCAGATTTTGAATTTGTTCAATGAATTGAAAGAAAAGTTCAATCTTACCTATGTTTTTATCGGACATGACCTAGCTGTTGTTCGCTATATCAGTGATCGAATTTTAGTTATGTATCTTGGCAAGGTGATGGAAGTGGTTCCTTATGACCGTTTGGGCAGTGAAAATAATCACCCCTATACTCAAGCCTTGATTTCTGCGATACCTGAACCCAGCACGGAACCGAGAAAAGATAGAATTATATTAGAGGGAGATATTCCCAGTCCGGTAAACCCGCCTAAAGGTTGCCGTTTTTGCAAACGGTGTTATAAAGCAGAAGAAATTTGTAGCCAAAAAGAACCGGACTTGTTGCAAGTCGGTCAAGACCATTATGTGGCTTGCCATTTTGTTAAGGAGGTAATCGTATGATGTCTTATTTTTGGCGGCGATGCTTAAGGGGGATACTGACCATCTTCGTATCCGTCACCCTGGTTTTCTTCATCCTTAGAGCTATGCCTTCCGACCCTGTTGCATTGATGATCAGTCCTCAGATGACAGAGGAAACACAGGCAGCTTTGATGGCTTCTTATGGTTTAGATAAACCTTTGTTTACTCAATATTTCCTCTATATGAAGCAACTTCTGGGGGGAAACTTGGGTATGAGCTTTGCTAAAAGGATGCCGGTGTCAGAGCTCTTGATGGAAAAATTGCCCTGGACATTATTGCTCATGGCAGCTGTTATGGTGATTGTCATTATTCTCGGTATTGCTATCGGTTTATATGCCGCATCGCATAAGGGTAAGTTCGCCGACCGCTTGATCAGTATTATCGTCACGATGGGAGTATCTGTTTTTATTCCCTTTATTGCCTTCCTCTTACTCTATATATTTTCCTATAAACTCCGCCTCAATCCGTCCGGCGGGGCTTATACTCCACCCATGGGCAAAGGACTGAGTTTCTATCTGGATGTCGCTCATCATATGATTCTGCCGACGATTACATTGGCCTTTACCAACCTGGCCAATGCCGTACTCTATACAAGAAACAGTATGATCGATGTGCTCAAGGAAGATTATATTCGAACCGCCTATTCCAAGGGAAACAGTAAGAAGCGGGTTATCAAGAAGCATGCTATGAAAAATGCTCTGATTCCGACAGTGACTGTCTTGGGTATGCAGATCGGTTTTATGGTCGGCGGAGCGACGATTACCGAAACGGTTTTTTCCTGGCCCGGAATTGGACGTTTGATCTATGATTCTGTCAATGCTTTAGATTATCCGACGCTTCAGGGAGCTTTTCTCCTGATGTCTTTTGCCGTAGTGATCATGAGTCTGATAACGGATATGGTTGTTGCTTGGCTTGACCCACGCATAAAGTTAGGAGATTAGTCATGAAAAAAAGAAAGAATTTTTGGTACTATTTCTCTAGAAACAGGAATGGGATGATCGGCCTGATTGGTGTTTTGCTGATTGTCGTTATCGGTATATTCGGCCCGCTGATTGTCAGCAAGCCTGAAGGCTTTACGACGAATACCTTACAACCTCCTTCCTCGGAATATTGGTTAGGGACGGATAATCTCGGTTTGGATATTTTTGCTGAAATTGTCTGGGGAGCCAGAGTTTCGCTTTTTGTATCGATTTTAGCCATGTTTATTGCCGGTGCGATCGGCATTCCTTTAGGTCTGATAGCAGGTTATGTCAAGGGCTGGGTCAGAGAGCTCATCGATGCTGTGATCGATATTTTTATGACTCTCCCGATGTTACCTTTGATGATTATTATGGCGGCAGTAATGGGAACTTCCATTGTGAATGTTGCTTTGATTCTGGGGATATTTTCCTGGCCCCAGCTGGCAAGAATTACCAAGAATGCGACAATGAAAATTCGGGAAATGCAATATATCGAGGCGGCCAGCTGCCTCGGTTTATCCCGGCATCGTATTTTACTCAAACATGTTCTCTTAAATGCTTCGGGACCGGTCATTGTCAATATGACCCTGATTATGGCGTCAGCTGTACTTACCGAAGCCAGCTTGAGCTTTCTGGGTTTGGGCGATCCGACTACTTGGAGTTGGGGGACAATTTTAAAAAGAGCCTGGGGACAGAATGCCGTCATCAGTAGTCCTAACCCTTGGTGGTGGTGGCTGATGCCCAGTCTTTGCATCGTGGTCTATGTTGTATGTTTTAATCTCTTGGGAACAGCTCTCAATGATA
>CAYFQU010000026.1:2747-19729 GCA_964345335.1 uncultured Mageeibacillus sp.
CTTGTATAATTTTATTATCAGAAATGGAAAAGTAATCGACGGAACAGGAAGACCGGCCTTTGTTGCTGATGTCGCAGTTATCGGGGACCGAATTGTCCGGATTAGTCCGAATATTGAAGGTGAGGCTGATGATGAGTATGATGCCTCCGGCAAGTATGTTATTCCCGGCCTGATTGATCCTCATGTTCATGAGGAATGGTACTGCTTTGATGACGGTCTTTATGATTCCTATATTTCTCAAGGAGTCACTACCCTGGTCAACGGCAACTGCAGCCACAGCATTGTCCCGGGACATAAGAAAGATATTCTGGATTATTATCTGGGTAATGGTCTGGTTGGTCTGAAACAATATGAGCGCTATATGAAGACCTGGCCGGATTGGTTTGACTTTGCCGGCTATGCCGAAGCTGCTGAAAAAGCGGGGACGAATTGCAATTTTGTGACCTTGCTCGGTCATGGAAGTATCCGTCAATATGTTACGCACGGTGCCCATAACCGGCCGGATGAGTTGGAGAAAGCGCAGATCGAAGCGATTATCCGTCATAACATGGATCAAGGAGCCTGGGGAATCTCCTTCGGTCTGGATTATGTACCCAGCCGTTATGCCTCTTTTGAGGAACTATGTGATGTGGTCAACATTGTGAAAAAATATGATGGTGTGTCTGCCGCCCATCTACGCCATCAGATCGGTATTCCGGAAGCAACAGATGAGTTTTGCCGAGTGGGCAAGGCCACGGGAGCTAAAATTCAGGTTTCTCATCTGGCTTCTTCATCACCGGAGTCATATGACATCGTTTTGAAGGCGGTTGAAGAGGAAGGAGTCAGGGCAAGAATTGACGTTATTCCGGACAGCGTGGGGCACTGCACAGGTAAGGAGAGAATGTTACTCTTCACCATGGCTTTAAGTGATGAACTCTTCAGCCAGGGCATTGAGGGTGTCAAGAAGGCTCTGAAGACTCCCGAAGGTCGAGAGATGATCAAGCATGATAATTACACTATGGAAGGAAGCAAGGATAAGATCTATATTGTTCATTCGGATGATCCCCACTTGGAGAATCGATCGGTTCGGGATATTGCCCAAGAAAGGGGAATTGACGAAGACGATTGCATGCTGGATCTGATGGCTGATGATCATAACTATGTCTTCTGGTTGAATGCTCCGGCAGCCAAGGTTCCCGGGAAATTTATCGAACATGTGGATTCGATTGTTCAAAATCCTTATGTTGCCGTAGGCAGCGATACGATTATGGGCGATCCTTTGGATCCGTTTGATTGGTATGAAATCCGAAGAAGAGGCGGTTTTGCTATCTTTACCCAGATGTATTTGAAAAAAGGTGTTGCCTATGAAGAAATTGTCCGAAGAAATACCAGCATGATAGCCGACCACTTTGGTATCCAAAAAAGAGGACGATTGGAACCGAACTTCTATGCGGATATTGCGGTGATTGATCTTGAAAACTACCGCTATCCTGAAACTGACCAAATGCACTATAAAACACCGAGCATGAATGCCACCGGTTGTGACTTGGTTTTATGTAATGGACAGGTGGAGGCCCGTGACGGAGAACTATTCCGTACTTTTGCGGGGCGAGTATTAAAAAAGAATGAACAGGAATAAATATTCCGATTAAAACTAAAAAGGTAAGGAGAAAAATTATGAAAAGGATTCATTTAGGGGCTTTACTACTAGCAATCGTTATGATGCTAACACTTGTCGCCTGTGGAAGCAGTGAACCGGCAAGCGGAACAAAAGAAGAAATAGGGAAGACAGAATCCCAGTCTCAGGTTGAAGGCAATGTAGAAGGCAGCGGAAAAGTCGGTGGTTCAATTACCGTTGGTTTAAACTCTGCGCCAATCAGCGAGAATATTTGGGTGCAGAATGATTTGAATTCGGCAACGATCATGAACCTCGTTACTCCGAATCCGGTCGCCATGAATCATGAGGGTGTCAAGTATAATTATCTTGTCGATTCGGCTACTCCCAATGAAGACTCCACCGAATGGACCATTGTCTTAAAGGAAGGACTCAAATGGAATGATGGTGAACCGCTTTTGGCGGAAGATTTGATTTTTACTGCAAAATACGGCTTAGAGCATAAGATCGGTTTCTTTGACAGCTATTTTGCTGCGATGGATGTTGAGAAATCGGAAGCGGTCGATGAACGGACAGCTGTTTTCCGCCTGACTACTCCTAATGTCAACTTCTGGAACGGTGCTGGATTTTGGATTCCCATCATGCGGAAATCAGAGTGGGAGACGGTTGATGATCCGACGAACTATGATTACAGCGGAGCCGGATATGGTCCTTACTATGTCAGTGAATGGGTAGATGGTGAGTATGTAACCTTGGATAGAAATAAGTATTTCACTATGGAAAATGATGGCCAGGGGGCACTTTTGGATCAAGTTATTTTCCGTGTATATTCAGATGAAAATGCCCTTATTCTTGCTCTTAAGAATGGCGAGATCGATGCCATTTCCAACTTCGTTTCTCCGGCATCTCAGTCACAGCTGGCCGGAAATGAAGATCTGGTCAGTATGACGGTACCTTCACTGGGTTACTCATTGTTAACCTTCTCACAGACAAATGAATTATTGACTGATGTCAATGTGCGTCAGGCCATCGCTCGCTGCGTTGATCGTGATGCCTTAGTTGCTGTGGCTTGGTCTGGTCAGGCAATTCCTATGATGACCCCGATCAGTCCGGTCTATACCGAATTCACGAAAGAAAATATTGAGCAGCCCGCCTTTGACGTTGAAAAGGCAAAGCAGATCTTAGATGAAGCTGGTTATAAAGATACGGATGGAGATGGGATCCGTGAATCCAAAGACGGTAAAAAGCTGTCCTTTGTGGTTTCTTACAAGAGTACTAACCCCAATGTCGAAGAGATCATTACCATCATCAAGTCCAGTACAGAAGAAGCCGGAATTGAGTTAGTACAGCAGCCTCTGGATGCAGCTACTTTCTCTGCTAATGTAACGCAAGGTCATAAGTATGATATCAGTTACAGCTCATGGGGAACGATCGATGATGTCGATACAACTCTCCTGACTTGTTTTGGCATCGGCCAGACCTTGAACTTTATGGAATTTAATGATCAAAAGCAAGAGGATTTACTGCTCGCTATGCAGACGGAAACAGACTTTGACAAGCGGGTTGAGATGTTGAACGAATGGCAGACCTGGTTTGTAGAAAACCTACCTACCCTCCATCTGGTTGTACAAAATAATACCTATTATGCCAATCAGTCCAAATACGGCGGCTGGGATTTACTCTATGGCAACAGCGGCTTTATGTCTTGTCCGACTTTCGTTAATGTCTATCAAAAATAGTTGAATTGCTGTGAGTGAAAGGAGAATAGATGATGGAATTTGTTAAAAAACCGGCTTATAAAGGCTATAAAGCATATCAGTACCTGGAAGCAGGCAAGGATTATCCTGAATTTGAGTGGGCTCAATGGGATTGGGCAGGAAGACACTTGGTTGAGCTCAATGAAGACCAGGAAGCAATGGCTGCAGAAATAGTAGCCAAGCACCCCTATATCAGTGTTCATGACCACCCCACTTATTATCCCAAAGATATGTCCAGCCTCAAACATATCTATGACTCAATGAGGCAGGGACGGGCAGTAACCAGTTATGAAGGACTTGCTTATTCCCACTTGGACTGCATCTTTGACAATATGATGGATGGGGTCAATATTATCTCCAGTCCAGGTGGCTGGAAATGGATCGATATCATCCATGATCTGGGTATGCGATTATGTGATATTGCCCATCAGGACTTCTTAATTCATTGTCGGACAGTCGATGATATTTTAGAGGCTAAAAAAGCGGGAAAAATTGCTTGGGTTGCCTGTGTCGAAGGAGCAGCTCCTCTGGAAAATGAAGTGGATCGAATTGATATTCTCTACGGTTTGGGTGTTCGCCTTTTAGGTATTACCTATTCCGAGAGCAATGCCCTCGGAAATGGATTAAAAGAAGACAATGACGGCGGTCTGACTAAGTTCGGTAAGCAATGTGTTGAGCGAATGAACAAGGTGGGTATGCTCATCGATGTTTCCCACTGTGGGCAGAAAACTGCTTATGATGCTATTACTTATTCCAAAAAACCTATCCTGATGAGCCATGTTGGGGCCAAAGGGGTTTGGAATACGAAACGTCTGGCCAGTGATGAGGTCATCAAGGCAGTTGGCGCCGGAGGCGGAGTCATTGGTATTGAAGCAGCTCCCCATACGACCATGTCCAAAACGAAGATGACTCATGATCTGGATAGCGTCATGGAACATTTTGAATACGTCAAGAATCTGATTGGTATTGATCATGTGGCCTTTGGAGTCGATACTCTTTATGGCGATCATGTCGGTGTTCACCATGCTTTTGCAGCTGCTCTGTCCACAGCAGAGACCTCTGCCGGGGATTATGAAGAAGTTCCTTTTGTTTGGGGGCTAGAAAACCCTTCTGAAGCAAGCTGGAATATTGTTCGCTGGCTGGTCAAGCATGATTATAGTGAAGAAGATATTGCCAAGGTCATGGGTGGAAATACCCTCCGGGTCTTGAGAGAAGTTTGGGCTAACTAATTAAACTTGAAGGAGAGCGGGATGGAATTCATACAAAAACGTGGATATAAACCCTGTCAACCTTATCAATATTTGGAAGAGGGGAAGGACTTTCCTCATATAGAATGGTCCGACTGGGACTGGGCTGGCAGGCATATTCTTCCTTTACATGAGGAGGAAGAAGCTCGCTATCAGGAGCTAGTTGAAAAAATTCCCATGATCAGTCTCCATGAACACCTGGACTTTACGACGAAGGACATGTCGACGGTCAAGCCGCTTTTTGATGCTATGCGAAGCGGCAGGGATTATTGCGGCTATGAGGCTATCTCCTATTCCGTTTGGGATTGTGTTTTTGACAATATGATGGATGGAACAAATATTATTTCCAGTCCAAACGGTTGGAAATGGATTGATATTATTCATGATTTGGGGATGCGGCTCTGCGATATTGCTCATCAGGACTTTATGATCCATTGCAAGTCCGTTCGGGATATCTACCGAGCTAAAACAGAAGGAAAAGTTGCCTGCGTTTTTGTAATCGAGGGAGCCGCTCCCATAGAGAATGAGCCGGATCGGATTGATATTCTCTATGGTCTGGGAATTCGCCAGTTGGGGGTGACCTATTCGGAGAGCAATGCCTTAGGCTCCGGTTTAAGGGAAGATAGAGATGGCGGCTTAACCAAATTTGGCAAGGCCTGTGTTGAACGGATGAATAAGGTAGGTATGTTGATTGATGTGTCCCATTGTGGACCGCAAACCGCCTATGATGCCGTTATGCATTCCCAAAAACCTATTATCGCCTCTCATACTGGTGCCAAGGGTGTCTGGCCTATTAAAAGAATGGCGACTGATGAGCTGATTACGGCGATTG
Organism: uncultured Mageeibacillus sp.; assembly: GCA_964345335.1. Taxonomy (GTDB): domain Bacteria; phylum Bacillota; class Clostridia; order Saccharofermentanales; family DTU023; genus UBA5436. The sequence goes on from CAYFQU010000026.1 coordinate 8,178, forward strand.
CTGATAAAGGTGGTGTGATCGGGATTGAAGCTGCTCCGCATACAACGATGTCGAAAACTCACAATACACATGATCTGGACAGCTATATGGAGCACTTTGAATATATTAAGAACCTGGTCGGTATTGATCATGTCAGCTTTGGCCCTGATACTATGTATGGAGACCATGTCGGCCTTCACCATGCCTTTGCGGCGGCTTTATCTACCGGAGATACCGCTAAGAGTCAGGAAGGCTATGAGGAAGTTCCCTTTGTCAAGTACCTGGAAAATCCGACCGAAGCGAGTTGGAATATTCCCCGCTGGCTGATCAAGAACGGTTACTCGGATGATGATATCGCCAAGGTCATGGGGGGAAATGCTCTTCGCGTTTTAGAACAAGTTTGGTCATAAATCTGTACAAGATAAATCATTAAGAGAATAGTTAGTTGATAGAAGCCGGATATGAACTCTTCATTCTTATCCGGTTTTTTATCTGGATGGCTATTTCATCATACTGAGAATTACTTTTTGCAGCACCTATGTTTGGTGATGAATATCAATGTGCTGCAGCGGATATTTTATACGATGACCCTCTGTTGCCATATATTATTTCTCTGCTCATACTTTACATTTAGCAAATGATGCAGTATCATATCTTAGATTGCCCGGGCAATGTTTTTGGATCGTCCGACCATTTACTTTGCTTAGGGAGAAGGAGGAATATTATGGACAAAGAAAAAAAGACCAATATTATCAATGAATTCAAAATCAATGAAAACGACACCGGATCACCGGAAGTTCAAATTGCTATTTTGACGGAACGGATCAATCATTTGACGGAACATTTAAAAGTTCATAAAGGTGATCACCATTCCAGACGCGGTATGCTTACCTTAGTCGGTAAAAGAAGAGGCTTGCTCAACTATTTAGAACAAAATGATATTGAGCGTTATCGTGCCATTATCGCTAAATTAGGATTAAGAAGATAATTTATAGGCGGGTATCACCCGCCTTTTATTGATGATTTGAAGCTTGCCCGTGGGAGGTAGATTGAAATGCTGTCCTGCTTACAGAATTTGAATCTACAAACTACGACAAGCTTCCCCAATATAGGAGGATTTATGACTAAAAGAGTATTCGAGAGCACTTATTGTGGACAAAAATTAGTAATCGAAACCGGACAAATCGCTGATTTTGCGAATGGTTCTGTTTTAATTCGGCACGGAGATACGGTTGTTTTGTCAACCTGTACTTCGGCTGCTCCGCGGGAAGGCATTGATTTCTTCCCTTTAAGTGTGGATTATGAAGAAAAAATGTATAGTGTCGGCAAGATTCCCGGAGGATTTTTGAAGAGAGAGGGCAGACCTGGCAGTCATGCGATTATTGCATCCCGCATGATCGATCGTCCGATGCGCCCTTTATTTCCGAAAGATATGCGCAATGAAGTCACTTTGAACAATTTAGTTTTGAGTGTGGACAGAGATTGCGCGCCGGAAATTACTGCCATGCTCGGTTCATCCATCGCGGTATCGATCTCGGATGTGCCTTTTAACGGACCGATTGCAGGTGTACAGGTAGCCTTAATAGACGGTGAAATTATCCTGAACCCGAATTTGGAGCAAAGAGAAAAAAGTGATTTGGATTTAACCGTTGCCGGTACGAAAGAAAATGTCTGCATGATCGAAGCAGGTGCGAATGAAGTGCCTGATGATTTAATGCTTGAGGCTATTATTAAAGCCCATCAGGAAATCATCAAAGTCTGCGAATTTATCGAAGAAGTCGCCCGAGAAGTCGGTAAAGAGAAGTTTGCATATCCCTCTTTTGCTATTCCGGAAGATTTACAAAATAGAGTGAATGAATTGGCTTATGACAGAGTCAGAGAAACAATTTTAAATCCGGATAAAGCAGCCAGAGATCAGGCTTTAGCTGAAATTCGCGAAGAATTAAAACCGACGATCGAAGCGGAGAATGAAGAATGGCTGACACAATATGGTGAGGCTTTCACTTATCTGGAAAAATCCGTATTGCGTGAATATCTTTATAAAGAACATAAACGTGTTGACGGTCGCGGGCTTGATGAAATTCGTCCTCTGTCTTGTGAAATCGGCCTATTGCCCAGAGTACACGGTTCCGCTCTGTTCCAGAGAGGACAAACTCAGGTGCTCAATATTACGACTTTAGGCAGTTTGGCGTCTGCTCAAAAACTTGACGGAATCAATGAGGACTCTGGAAAACGTTATATGCATCATTATAATTTCCCGCCTTATAGTGTAGGAGAAGCAAGACCTAATCGTTCACCGGGCAGACGTGAGATCGGTCACGGTGATTTGGCGGAGCGTTCTTTAATTCCGGTTTTGCCGAGCGTTGAGGAATTTCCTTATGCGATTCGCACTGTTTCCGAAATCACCATGTCAAACGGTTCCACTTCACAGGGTTCCGTCTGTGCTTCCACTTTATCTTTAATGGATGCCGGAGTACCAATCAAACGCCCTGTTGCCGGTATTTCCTGTGGCTTGATGACCAATAGCGAAACAGGCGATCTGAATGATCATATCGTCTTTATGGATATTCAAGGTGTAGAGGATTTCCACGGTGATATGGACTTCAAAGTTGCCGGTACAACGGAAGGTATTACCTCTATTCAAGTCGATATCAAGGTTCAGGGATTGACTTATGAAATCATCAAGGAAGCCTTTGCGATGACGAAAAAGGGCCGTTTACAGATTATTAATGATGTGATTTTACCTTGCATCGCAGCTCCGCGTGATCATTTATCTCAATATGCACCGAGAATTGATATTATGGATATTCCTTCCGATAAGATCGGTGGGGTGATAGGTTCCGGCGGAAAAGTCATCAAACAGATTACGGAGATTACCGGTTGCGAAATCAATATTGAGGAAGATCAAAATGTCGGTCATATTCATATTGCGGCACCGGATACGGAAGCAGCTGAAAAAGCGAAAAAGATTATCCTCTCCATTGTCTCCGATCCGGAAGTGGGTGAACGCTTTGAAGGTACCGTTACCAGGTTGATGAACTTCGGTGCCTTTGTGGAATTTGCTCCGGGCAAAGAAGGCTTGGTGCACATTTCCAAGATGGCTTGGGAACATGTTAATAAAGTAGAAGATATGGTCGAGCCGGGACAAAAAGTGGTCGTCTATATTGACGAAATTGATTCACAGGGCAGAATTAATTTATCCATGAGAGATCCGGATAAAAAACCGGAAGGTTATGTTGAAAAATCTGGCGGACGTGAAGATAATCGCCGCAATCGTCGTGAAGGCAAGGATAATCGTCGCTCAGGCCGTCATGATCGCGGGCGTGAGCGCGGAAACCGCAAAAGCGATAAAACCGATTATCAGGAACCTGAAAATATTCCAAGCGACGCCAATGTACACGAATTTTAATTTTTAATGATTTTATCATTTTGTAAAACAGCAGGTGATTCGCTTGCTGTTTTCTTTTTTATATCCGGAAAATTGTTTATAATAAAGCCATGCGTGAGATATTAAAATATATAACTTATTTAATGCGTTATCCCTTTGCAATCATTGCACTGCTGACTTCTTTGCTTTTAGTCATCCGTTCATTGCAAAGTTTGCGCATTCGATTTAAACAACACAGTTTGCCGGCACATGGCTTTTTTTTGATGTCACAGTCTTCTTCCGGCGGAGATATAGTTGAATCGTATTCGCTTTATCCGACCACGATTATCGGACGGGTTCGTTCTTCGGATATACGCTTTAAAGATCAGAATATTTTGCGCAGGCATGCACTTATTTATTTGTATCAGGGCAGATGGTATATACGCCCCGCTGTAGCAAATGCGGTTGTCTATGTCAATGACCGCAAAATCAATCAGCCTAAAATTATACGCAATGAAGATATCATTCGCATCGGCAATCGAGTGATGGTCTTTGTCGATGAAAGAAATTCCGCTGCTGAGCAAGGGCAGGATTTTGACGGTTCTATCGCCGATTGGCGAGATTATGAATTGTATGATCAACCGGTAAAAACTGCCGGACTTTGGGTTTTGATGACTTTGTTTTATGTCATGGGTATCGCTGCCATTCTCTTTTTATTTCCTGAGGAGCTCTATCCCTTAAGGCCGATTTATCTCATCTTTTCGCTTGCTTTTTTCATTGTTACTCAATTTGGTAATCTGTTTTTCAAGCGTTGGTTTGTTGATTTTGACCAGGCGATTTATACAGGTTTTGTGTTTTTGTCATCTCTCGGTTTTATGATACAGGCGCGCTTTGCCTTTTTGGACAGAATACAACCGGATGAATGGACGACGGCAGAATTTCTGAGCTTTATCCAAAAAGATTTTATGGTACAGGCCGGAGTTGCCGTAGTAGGTGTTTTGCTTTTGCCGATGATTATTTTACTGGTGCAAAGAACCACGTTTTTAGAAAAAATTTATTATCTTTGTTTATTTCTAACTCCGATGTTCTATATAGCAACTTTATTATTAGGCAGAGGAGCTTCGGAATGGGGAGCAAATTTATGGATCACCTTGCCGGGCGGTTTCTCTTTACAATTGACCGAATTTGCTAAAATATCTTATCTAATCGTTTTGGCATATTTTTTCAAAATAAGACCGCCGCTTAAAACACAGATTTTATTTGCTTTATGGGCAGGTTTTAACTTCATTTTAATCATGCTTTTGCCGGATTTAGGCTCGATGATGATTTTATTGCCGGTCACTTTAATTGTTTTTGTTGTGATGACTTCGGAATATTTGAAAACCGGTTTAATTCTTTTAGGCGGATCGACAATCTTTTTTATCGCCTATAAAACTTTACCTTATGTGCAGAATCGTCTGTATGGCTGGCTGACTTTATGGACTGAAACGAACGCTTTTAACGAACAGATTATTTTTGGCTTACAGGCTATTGCCCGAGGCGGTTTAATCGGCAGAGGCTTGGGAGTCGGTAATCCCCGATCCATACCTTTGGCGAATTCCGATATGGTTTTTTCGGTGATCTGTGAAGAGATGGGCATTGTGATGGGCATCTCTATTCTCTTGTTCTTTATCGCTATATGGTTGCGCGGTGCGGTGGCTGCGGCAAAAGTGCGCGATGGTTTCACTTCCAGTTTGATTTTGGCTATCGGTACCTATTTCTTCATTGAAGCGGCCGTTGTCATCGGTGGGACAACGGGTTTAATTCCTTTAACAGGTGCTACTTTGCCTTTTATCGCTAAAGGGGGCAGTTCTATGATTGCCAAATGGTTGATGGTCGGAATGTTTTTGGGCTTATGTTGCAGAAATGAAGAAGGAGCATATCGCCGATGAAACAATTGATGCGCAGTTTAAGAATACTCTTGATTCTCTTTGTTGTTTTATCCTTCGCTATGCTGGTGGGTATTGTGTATCAACAGAATAAAAGCCAGGCTTTGTTATTGCAGTCGAGTAATGAGAATAAGCAAGCTTTACATTCCCGCTATGCCGCCGCTGGTACAATCTATTCAAAGGATATGGTGAAATTGGCTTACAGCGAGGATGCAGAACGCCAATATGCGGACAATTCGGAGTTAGCCCGTTCCTGTATACAAATTATTGGTGACTATACGCATAATATCGGGAATACGATAGAAGGTGCTTATCAGGATCGTTTAATTGGTACGGGAAGACCATGGTATAAACAAATTTTGCTTGATTTTACCGGAAAAGGTTCAAGCGGTGATGATATTGTTCTGACTTTAAATTCAGAATTGAATTTGAAGGCACAAGAATTATTAGATGGTTATGCAGGTTCTATTGTCATGCTGAATTATCAAACAGGTGAAATCCTTTGTGCGGTCAGCACACCGAATACTTATCCCGAGAATGTCATAACCTGGCAGGATATACCGGACTCTTCTCTGTTTAACCGCAGTTTTAACAGCCGCTATGCGCCGGGTTCAACCTTTAAAATCGTTACGGGTACGGCTTGGTCAGAGTCAGATTTATATGATCCTGCTTATATGATGTATTGCAAAGGCCTGGAACCGCTGTTGGGTCCCGGTTCCGTTACTGAAAACAGGGGTGAAGACAGCCATGGAGAATTGGATATGGCGACGGCCTATGCCGTTTCCTGCAATCACTTTTTCGGTGATGTGGGGATCCAAGCCGGTTTTAAGAATATGCAGCAAACTGCGGAACAATTCGGCTTTAATCAAGCTGTTTCCATCGGCAAACTCATTGCCCAGACAGGTACCTATAAGGTTTTGGCAGATGATAATTATTTATTATCCTGGCAGGCGATCGGCCAACCGATCGATGTCAATGAACTGACCGTATCAACCTTGCATTTAGCGATGATATCAGCCGGAATTGCCAATCAGGGAGAAATTATGCAGCCCTATTTAATTGATTCTTTCATTGACCCGCTGGGGCATGCTTATGAACAGACGGAGAAACAGGTTTTTTCTAAAATAGATGGCAAAGCTGATTTGAATGCGATTAAAAATGATTTGATTTATACCGTAACGAACGGTAAATCCGCTTCTGCTTATCTGGATGGCTTCACGGTAGGCGGCAAAACCGGTACTGCGGAATCGGTCAATGATAACGGCGAATTGGAAAGCAATTCATTATATACGGGTTTTTTGGATGATCCTGCCTGTCCGATCGCGATCGGGATCGTGATCGAAGGCGGATTTTATGATACACCGGGTATTGCCGGAACCATGCTGTATAAAGCGATTGAATTATTGCGATAATATATTTTCTATGTTGGAGAGTAAGAGTTATGAAACATAAGAACAGGGGAAAAAACGAGCAAGCAAAAACGGGGGATCTGAAATATGGTACACAAGTGCTATTGATGTCTTTAGGTGCCATTACCGGTATTCTGGTGGTCATAGCAATCGCGTTTCTGATCTTTTTTAAGGATTTGATTTTTTGATAAAGGTTAAGAGTTGAAAGTTTAATGATTTGACGAATTTAAGATTTTATATTTACAGAGAGGCTTATTTTGACTACACAATTTTTTGAAAAAAAAGATCGTAAACATTTGATGCTGATTGACGGCAACAGTTTAATCAACCGTGCTTTTTATGCCAATGCCGGACGTGTTTTGTTGACGACTCCGGATGGTACGCCGAGCGGGGCCGTGTATACTTTTCTCAATATGTTTTTGAATTATAAAGAAAAAATTCAGCCGGATAATATTGTAGTTGCTTTTGACTTAAAGGAAAAGACTTTTCGGCATAAATTATATGATCAGTATAAGGGTACCAGAAAGGGTATGCCTGAGGATTTAGCCGTACAGATGCCGATGCTCAAGGAGATGCTGGACGCATTGAATGTTTGCCGGGTAGAGCTTGCGGGATATGAAGCTGATGACTTAATCGGTACTTATGCGTCATTAGGGGTGAAAGAAGGCTATGATGTCTATATTGTAACCGGCGATAAAGACAGCCTGCAATTGATACGCGATCATATTTTTGTCGTTTTGCCGGTTACGCGCCGTGGTTCCCGGGATGAAGATTTGATGGACAGAGAGGCCTTTTTAGCGGAATATTCTTTTCCACCGGAAGAATTTGTCGATTATAAAGCGATTATGGGTGATCCCTCGGATAATATACCGGGAGTGAAAGGGATCGGTAAAGTAGGAGCTAAAGAATTAATTATGGCTCATTCTACGCTCAAAAATATTTATGATCGATTGGAACATGATCCTGAACAAATTGAGAAAAAGTACAGGAAAAAATTGTCGGATGCCGAAGCGGAAGCGAAATTATCGTATGATCTCGCCTTGATCAATTGTGAAGTACCAGTTGAAAAGGGCATTGAGGCTACTTTCATTAAAGAACCGGATCAGGAGATACTGGCAAATTTTTTCACAAAGGTCGGCTTTCAAACGATGTTTGAAAAATTCGGTTTGGATCAGAACAGCGCTGTATTGGCAGATCTTAACATTTCAGAAATTCCCATGCTCTCCAGTTTTGCAGAATTTCTGGAAAAAACAGGAAATGATCAAATTGTCTGGCTGATCAATCAAGAGGCGCAAAGTCTTCTTTACAGTAACTCTGCAGGCTTTACATTGTTAGAGCCCATAGAAATCAAAGCATTCTGGGGGCAAGTAGAGAGCTTAAACAATAATTTTATTGTCTGGGATTATAAAAATTGGCTGCATCAAAGCCAACTTGACCCTTTGCCGCATGACCCTTTTGATGTGCAAATCGCAGCCTATTTGTTAAATCAGGGCAAAGCGGATGATTTCGGATCGGTTTATCAAACTGTTTTTCAAAGTCCTTTTATCTTGCCGGATAAAAAAGCGGGACAAGCTGAAAAACTTGAATTTTTAAAGCAACAGGCAGTCAGTTTATTGCATTTGCATCAAATTCAAAGAGAGCTGATCCGTGAATATCAGATGCAGGAATTAGCCTATACAATTGAAATGCCCTTGACGAAAGTTTTATGGCAGATGGAAAAAACAGGTGTTTATGCCGACAGAGTACAGCTTGATGCGCTCAATGAAATCATGAATCAACAGATCGCAGAAATTGAAAAAGAAATTTTTGCTTTTGTCGATAAAGAATTCAATATTAACTCCAGCCAACAATTAAGTGATGTTTTATTTAATGATTTGAAGCTGCCGCCCGGGAAAAAATTGGCCAGCGGTTATTATTCGACGGCTTCTGGTGAATTGGAGCGCTTGCAGGGTAAGCATCCGATCATCGATTTGATTATGGAATATCGGGAAATCAGCAAATTAAATTCAACTTTTGTCGACGGTTTGAGAAAAAATATCAATCAAAAGGACGGGCGTATTCATACGACTTTTCATCAAGCTTTAACAAGCACCGGACGCCTATCGAGCTCAAATCCGAATTTACAAAATATTCCGGTGCGTTCGGAACGCTCAAAGGCGATCAGAGAAGTCTTTGCAGCTCCTGAGCATCATGTTTTAATGGGGGCTGACTATTCACAAATTGAATTACGCCTGTTGGCTCATCTGTCTGGAGATCCTGAATTGATTAAGGCTTTTAATCATAATGTGGATATTCATACCAATACGGCGATTTCTATCTTTCAAAAACCGGCTGAGAGCATTACAAAGTCGGAGAGAGCTCTGGCCAAAACCGTCAATTTCAGCATCATTTACGGAGTCAGCGGTTATGGGCTATCGCAGGATTTAAAGTCCAGTGTCGCTGAGGCGAAAGATTATATCGAAGCTTATTATGAACTCTATCAAGAGGTCAGACCGTATTTGGATTCATTGATTGAAAAGGCGAAACAAGACGGTTATGTAGAAACTTTATACGGCAGACGCCGCTATATCCCGGAAATTCATTCCAGCCAGTTTTTTACCAGAAGTTTCGGTGAAAGAGCGGCGATGAATGCGCCTTTACAGGGGACTGCCGCAGATATTATCAAAATGGCCATGCTGCATATTGAAGAAAAATTAAAGGCTAAAAAATTAAAATCCAAAATGATTTTGCAGGTACACGATGAATTGATTCTGGAAGTACCGAATGATGAAATAGAAGAAGTCAAAGAAATTTTACAAAACAAAATGGAACAAGTTGTTCAACTAAAAGTTCCTTTAATCGCGGAAGTAAATATCGGTAAATCCTGGGCAGAAATTTAAATTTGATGAAAGGGTAATCCTCGGGGAGCTAATTCTTTTTCCAGAAGAGTATTGATCTGTTCTCTGAGGACCTCATAAGAGCCGTTATTGACAATGTCCAGATCCGCTAATTCGCTGTATTGCTCCGGTGTCATCTGTACCGCCATGCGGCGCAGGGCGTCTTCTTTGGTCATGCCGCGCTTGATCAGGCGTTCCAGCCTGATCTCCAAATCGGCCGTAATATTTAAAACCAGATGGCAGCGATCTAAGAAGCCTTCTTTGACGGGGATCGGCACATCTAAAACCGCTACCTTCGCACCGGATTTTTCCAATTCTGTTAAATAGATGCCCATTTGCTTTAACGTATGATGATGGACGATTAAACTTAGTTGATCCAAAGCCTTTTTATCTTTAAAAACTAAATCAGAAATTTTCTTGCGATCCAAGGATTCATCTTGCAAAATGAAATCTGGCCCAAAAATTTCTTTGATCTCCGGAATAGCGGAACCGTGACTTTCCGTAACGCTATGCGAAATTTGATCGGCGTCGAGCACAGTCAGTCCCGCCTCACGACATAAACTGGCCACTGTACTCTTTCCTGTACCGATTCCACCTGTAATTCCAATTACAAACATATTTCGTCATTCCTAAATATAATATCCGGGGTTATTGCAAACCTGAAATTTATTCGAATTCTAAACATTGAAGCGGAATAGGGTGACATCGCCGTCCTGCATGATATATTCTTTGCCTTCGGAACGAACCAACCCTTTTTCTCTTGCTTTAGCCATGGATTTATATTGCATAAAATCGTCGAAAGCAATGACTTCCGCACGAATAAAACCGCGTTCAAAATCAGTGTGAATTTTGCCTGCAGCTTGTGGCGCCTTGGTGCCTTTTTTGATGGTCCAAGCACGAATTTCATCTTCTCCGGCTGTCAGGAAAGAAATCAAACCGAGCAGATCATAGCTTTCTGAAATAATTGCTTCCAAACCGCTGCGCTCCATTCCTAAAGATTCCATGAATTCAGCGGCTTCTTCAGGTTCCAGGGATTGCAATTCATCTTCTATTTTTGCGGAAACGATGACAACTTTAGCATTTTCCTGTTCGGCATACGCTTGCAGTTTTTGTGCTTGTTCGGGAACTGTACCAATATCATCTTCACTGATATTGGCAACATAGAGTACCGGCTTAGAAGACAGCAAAAACAATTCCTTGGTGAAGGGCAAATCGGATTCTTCATAGGGATAGGTGCGGGCTGGTTTTTCTTCTTCTAAATGCTTTAACAGGTTTTCCAAAAAGGCTTTTTCCTGCAACGTAACTTTATTATTTGATTTCGCCATTTTACTGACTTTTTCCAAACGTCTTTCCACATATTCAATATCTGACAGAATCAGCTCCAATTGAATAATCTGAGCATCTCGCAAAGCGTCGGCATTGCCTGCCACATGAATGACATTCTCATCGTCAAAACAGCGCACGACATGTACGATCGCATCTGTTTCACGTATATTGGCCAAAAATTTATTGCCTAAACCTTCGCCGCGGCTGGCTCCTTCGACTAAGCCGGCTATATCGACAAATTCAATGGTCGCCGGAGTCACTTTTTTAGCATGATATATTTCATCCAAAGCTGTCAATCTTGCATCCGGAACATTGACAATACCGACATTCGGATCAATCGTGCAGAAAGCATAATTCGCGACTTCTGCTCCAGCCTTGGTTAAGGCGTTAAATAAAGTACTTTTTCCGACATTCGGCAATCCGACAATTCCTAATTTCATAATCATCCTCGCAATAATAGTTTTTTTAATTATGTTATTGTAGCATTTATTCCGCTAAAGTGAATAATCAAAGCCTGAGATTCATTTATTAAAGAAATTTCAGCAGCTGAATTTTAAATGTTATGTTTAGATATGATAAAAGCAATACGAGAATTCGTTTTGATTGATTATCAATTTTTTACAGAAAGCTAACAGTCGGATTTTGGCAAGGAATTTCTACATGTTAT
>CAYFQU010000027.1:0-18798 GCA_964345335.1 uncultured Mageeibacillus sp.
GTTAATCGCTTTCTGTGCATTCGTCAATTCTTCAGTTATTTTACCTTTCAGTGCGATAAATACGCCGTTCGGCTTGACAAAAGGCAGACAGTATTCGGCTAAAACCGGTAATGCCGCCACCGCTCTAGCAATCGCATAATCATATTGCTCACGATATGTTTCATCTCTGCCCGCCTCTTCAGCTCTGGCATGCAAAAGCTCGGTGTTATTTTCCAGCTTTAATAAAGTGAGACATTCCTCTAAAAAATTCAAACGTTTTTTCGTTGAATCAAGCAAAGTGAGCTGCATTTCAGGGCGCATGATTTTCAATGGAATTCCAGGCAGTCCAGCTCCCGTTCCGACATCAATCAACTTAAATTTCTGATCTGCCGATAAATAAGGCAGAGGAGTCAGACTATCTAATAAATGCAATTCAGCTACTTCCTCAGGTTTTGTAATCGCTGTCAGGTTCATATATTCATTAACCAAAAGCAAATGAGTAAAATATTCCACATATCGCTTCATCTGCTGTTCAGAAATCGCTAAATTTTGTTCTGCATTAACGTTCACAAAAACTGTCTGTAAAGCATTTCTTAAATTTGCAGGATCAAGCTTGCTCTGTTTCATCTAATTTTTAACCTCTTCTGCTTCTTTCGTTCAAAGCAACCAACAAAACTGAAATATCCGCCGGAGAAACACCCGAAATCCTACTTGCCTGACCGACAGAAAGAGGTTTGATAGCAGCTAGTTTTTGCTGTGCTTCTGCTCGCAGACCGGATATTTGAAAGTAGTCCAGATCCGTCGGAATTTTTTTAGTTTCCATCTTTTTAAACTTTTCAATCCGCTCATTTTCCACATTGATATAGCCTTCATATTTAATTTCAACTTCAACGCTGAAGGCATCTGTATAAGAAAGTGCCGGTCTGTTTTCGTCTACTTCGGCTAAATCCTGATATTTAATTTCAGGTCTTCTTAATAGTTCAGCCAAACTGATATTTCCTGTTTTAACAGCACTGTTTTTACGCTCAAGCAGTGCATTCAATCTTGGTCCATAACTGACTCTAATTTTTTTCAGGCGTTCTATTTCTTGGTCAATACGCTTCTTCTTTGCCAGATACATCTGATAACGTGACTCAGAAACAAGGCCGATTTGATAACCGATTTCTGTCAGGCGGCGATCCGCATTGTCCTGGCGCAAAATCAACCGATATTCGGCACGGCCGGTCATCATGCGATAAGGTTCATTTGTTCCTTTCGTCACCAAATCATCAATTAAAACACCGATATAAGCATCCGATCGCTTTAAGACCAAAGGGTCTTTGCCTTGTAAAGCCAAGGCAGCATTAATTCCCGCAATCAAACCTTGTCCTGCCGCTTCTTCATAACCTGATGAGCCATTGACCTGACCGGCGAAATATAAATGATCGACAATTTTTGATTCCAAGGATAATTTAAGCGTAGTCGGATCGATTAAATCATACTCTATGGCATAACCGATTCGCATGATCTCAGCATTTTCCATGCCCGGTACAGTTTTTAGCATGCCATATTGTACATCTTGCGGCATGGAGCTTGATAAACCGGCAGCATAATATTCCATGGTATTGATCCCGGTCGGTTCCAGAAAAACATGATGCCGTTCATGATTTTCAAATTTGACATATTTATCTTCAATCGAAGGACAATATCTCGGACCGGTCCCTTTAATAACTCCGCTGTACAATGGTGAACGATCTATATTTTTCATGATTAACTCTTTGGTCGCAGGCGTCGTCCAAGTCATATAGCAAGGTAAGTCTGCCTTTAAATGCCAATCAGCATTTTCATCATTTTCATAACTGAACGGTAAAGCAACAGGATCAGAGCCTTGCACATCACATTGACTTAAATCCAAAGAACGGAAGTTAACACGTACCGGAGTTCCTGTTTTAAAACGCTTCAAAGGAATTTGCAGCTCTTTAAATGTTGCAGAAAGTCCTTTTGCCGGAGCAAAACCATCAGGACCGCTGTCTATAATCGAATCACCGATAATAATTCTGCTCTCCAAATAGGTGCCGGTTGCAACGATCACCTTTTTTGCATGATAGTACATCCCATCTCGGGCGATCACACCCGAAACACTTATTTTATCCGCGTTTTTCTCATAAATTAAATCAACAATTTCCGATTGGATTAAAAACAAATTTTCTTGCCGCTCTACTCTTTCCTTGATCTCATTATGATAAGCTTTGCGATCGATCTGAGCTCGGGGAGAGATCACTGCAGGACCTTTGGAAGAGTTGAGCATACGGAATTGAATGGATTGACAATCTGCAGCTTTGCCCATTTCACCGCCCAAAGCATCGATTTCACGCACTAATTGTCCTTTAGCCGTTCCACCTATATTGGGGTTGCAGGGCAAGTTAGCAATGCTCTCCAAGGTAATGGCAAACAGAGCTGTTTTATGTCCTAAACGCGCTCCCGCCAGAGCTGCTTCCACACCGGCATGCCCTGCACCGATCACGACAATATCAAATGTACCGGCAAACCATGTATTCTGTTTTATATCCTGTTTATTCATTTCGGTTCTTTCGTTATTTCATCATCAAATGATCAGATATATTTTTTATTTTCCTACACAAAACTCTGAAAAGATTGTTTCAATTAACTCTTCTGAAACTTCATCCCCTGTAATTTCCGCCAATTCTTCGGCCGCAGCCAACAGCAAACCGGAAATTAAATCCAAAGGTATCTGATCCATAAAAGCCTGTTCTGCTTGAGCGATATATGTCGCCGTCTTTTCTAAAATCTGACGATGTCGCAAGTGAGTAATCAGGATGGAATCAGCTTCTGTTTGTCCCGTTTTTTCGAAAACATCGACAATCTTATGCTTTAAAATCTGAACTTTATCCACATCATATTTGGAAAATGAAATCATTTCGGTTTCAGGCAGATTTTCTTTAATAAAAGGCAACAAAGCTGCATGTTCTGCCAAATCATTTTTGCCGGCAATCACAATCACTTTTTTGCCTTGCATGATCAAATCTTTGATTTCCCGACTATCTTCCTGCCAAGTACTTTCATCCTCCGGAGAAAGCATATAAAAAATTAAATCTGCTCTTTCAATCGCCTGATAAGCTCGCTGAATACCTTCTTGTTCAACAATATCAGAAGCGATTCGCAAACCGGCCGTATCGGTTAAAAGCACCGATAAACCGTCAATAACAATCTGCGCTTCAATAATATCTCTGGTCGTTCCCGCCTGAGAAGTAACAATCGCTTTTTCCTCACCCAATAATTGATTGAGCAGAGAAGATTTACCGACATTCGGCTTACCGGCAATCACAACATGAAAGCCTTCTCGCAAAATTCTGCCTTGGGCAAAGCTATTGATCGCAGATTCCAAAACGGCATGAATTTTTTTAATTTTCTGCTGTATAGCCATTCTTTTTTCAAGAGTATCTTCATTCTCCGGAAATTCAATGATCATCTCAATTTGGGCAATGATTTTATATAAATCATGGCGTATCTCGGAAATCTGTTCCGATAATTTACCGCGCAATTGTCGCAAGGCCGCTTGATTTTGACGGCTGGACTCCGCCGAGATCATGTCCATTACCGCTTCTGCCTCTGCTAGATCTAATTTACCGTTCAAAAAGGCACGTCTCGAAAACTCGCCTGGACCAGCCGGCTCTACCCCCGCGTCGAACAGACTTTGTAAAATGGCCTGCCGTATATATGGTCCACCATGACAGGATATTTCATAAACATTTTCGCCTGTATAGGAATTCGGTGCCTGATAATAAGTTAAAACCACCTTATCAATAATTTCCGCACTATCAAATGCCCGCCAATAACCGACCCCAACCGTATAAGGTTTCATTTGGGAAGCCCTGGCAAAGCGCTTGCTAACCGGTTCAAAGAGTTGATCACAAAAATTAGCCGCTTCCATTCCGCTGACGCGGATTACTGCGACCCCGCTGATACCTGCCGGTGTAGAAACAGCGGCAATAGTAGCCGCTGTTGATTGATTTCTGTCCATATTTGTTTGTGACATAATTGTGATCCGGTCTAATTATTATCCGGCAGAATGACAACACAACGATCCGGTTCCGTACCCTCACTATATGTTTTAACCCCTGCATAATCCTGCAAAGCGATATGAACCTGTCTGCGTTCCGCTGACGGCATCGGTTTCATTCTGTATTTCCTACCGGTTTTGATAACTCTTTCCGCAGAACGGCGGGCATTCTGAACAACACTTTTGCTTCTGCGTTCACGATAACCCCCGACATCCAAAGAAATTCTTGTGTATTCTTCCTTATTTTTATTAACTGCTAAAACTGTTAAATATTCTAAAGCATCTAAAGTTTCACCGCGACGACCGATAGCAGCACCTAAATTATCGCCCATAATATTCAAATGAAGTGTTCCTTCATCATCAAAGAAAGAAGACATCTTGCCGTGTATTCCTAAACTTTGCATAATATTCGCTACGAATTTAACTGCTGTTTGTTCGATCTCTTCCTGATCCGGAGTATCCGAAGCAGCTTTAGAGGCCATTTCAATTTCATTGGTTTCTGAATTCTCTTCTACACTCTGCTCTTCCGTGGCATTGAGAGCAGAAATACGTACCACAGCATCTCTTCTGCCGAAGCCGAACAAACCGCCGCTATCTCCTTCATCAATAATCTCAATTTCAGCATCTGCTTTTTCTATTGCCAACTCTTTTAAGCCTTTAGCAATCGCATCGTCAATCGTACGTGCTGAAACTTCTATTGTATGTGTCATTTTGCACTTCTCCTTCTGGTATAACTCTGATTATTCATTGCGAGTTGTTCTCTAAACGGTTTTGTATAATATTTATAGATAAATAAGGATTGAGCAATTCCCATCAGTGTATTGATTACCCAGTAAATACCCATGGCAGACGGTAAAGTAAAAACAGTCCATGCCATCAAGATGATCATGAAAATATTCATGCTCTTCATCATGCCAGCATTGGATTGTTTTGTCTGCTGTGCACTTTTGGCAGGATTCCTTTTAGCTCTTTCCTCTTCCTCTTTATCTATTTCTTTGGTCTGAGTAATTTTGCTGGTTAACTTCATCTGAATAATAATAGAAACGATGGTTAAAATGGGTAAAATCAGCAAAGGAAGATAAATTGCTGCATTCTCTCCGAAAAGATCTCCCGGCTTCCAAGACGGCGTCATTCCTAAATTCAAACCTAAAAAATCCAAATCGATCAATTGGCTTAATTTAAGATAACCTTTTTCAACCGCAGTACCTAAAGCGCTGGCATTATCCTGTAAAGCAGAGATAATCGGAATATCTGAACGTGCCATCATTTTGATACCTGCATCGGTCAACAAATGATTATCTTTTAATAATTCTCCGATTTTGGCAATGTTTTCGGCTGATACACCGCCGATATAACGCAGCGGTTGCTGGAAAATTCTAAACACAGGAATAATCAAGATTAAACGCAGAAACGACGGCAAACATCCTCCTGCCAAAGAAATTCCATTTTCTTTGAATAATTCCTGTTGTAATTGCTGTTGCATCTGAGGATCTTCAGGATAAAGTCGTTTTATTTCATTGATTTCATCTTGTAAGCCCTGTTGCTTTAACATCCCTTTTTGAGATTTAATTCCAAAAGGTAATAAAAGAATATTAATTAAAACAGTAAATACGATAATGACCAGACCATAATTTTCCAGCCAGGCATACATATAACTTAAGATCCATCCGAATAAATTATATAACGGATCCATCAATCCCATAATAACTGGATATATCGGCATCTAAATGCTCCTTCATTATTTTTTTCTCTTTGGCACCGGATCATATCCTCCTTTTGAAAAAGGATTACATCTCAAAATCCGCCAAATGGATAAAAGAATTCCTCTCAACAGACCCCAGGTTTGAATCGCTTCTATCGCATAATTTGAACATGTCGGATAAAATCTGCAACTCGGCGGTGTTAACGGAGAAATATTTCTTTGATAAAATCTGATGAGTTGAATAGCCCATTTTTTCAACATAAATGAAATAACTTAATCCGGCTTTTATCTAATCAGCTTGATCCACTCTATCCTTATAAAAAATCTTTGCATCTTTTGCTACTTTGTTCCAGCAATTCAATAAAGTAGCATAACTTGTTTCATCGGGCGGAACCCGACCGAATAAAATAAGATCATAGCCGGGAGCAATTTCCTGCTCACTTTGACGATAAATTTCTCTCAGCCAACGTTTGACTTGATTGCGGTTTACACTGCCTTTCACTTTTTTGGCAACTGTAACTCCCAGCATCAGCTGCTTATCTTGTCGCGGACGAACATATAAAGTCAGATGTTTTGAATTAAAAAAGCGCCCTTTTTTAAAAACTCGTTCAAATTCATAATTCCTGCACAGCATTTTCGTTCGCTTCATGCTGATCTCCTGCTAATATAAAAATTGGCCTATCTTTCACGTCTTAGCGAAATAAAAGAGAGACCAATCTAGTTGGTCTTATGCTGAGAGTCTTTTTCTACCTTTAGCACGTCTGCTCTTTAATACTTTGCGTCCTCCGGAAGTACTCATACGTTTACGGAAACCATGTACTCTTTTACGATATCTTTTTTTGGGCTGATATGTTCTTTTCGGCATGTTAAATCACCTCCCAAAGTCTTATTCTTTCAGCTTTACGATTATACAAGCTGTAAGAAAGCAAGTCAAATGCGCTTTTTACTCTAAATCGATTTCCTGCATGGCATTCAGATCGAGTAAGATCTCTTTTTCCAGCCTTATATTCTCTTTCTTCATTTCTTCAGCTGTTTTAATCGTTTTAACATTCTTTTTATTTCTGTTAAATCTTTTGTTATTTTTCCTTTTGAAACCACGGTTGTTTTTATTATTTGAGCTTTTATTGTCTTTATAATTTTCTGTTCCCATGTTGTTATCGGTTGATTTCAATTGATCGCCGGAAGATCCTTTTCTTGATTTTTGTGATGTTCCGGGAAATTGTTTAGTTCCTTTGTTTGTATTTTTATTATATTCCATTTTTCCCTCACTGCTTATTTAATCAATGGCAAAAAGTCTTTTGCCGTTTTCCCTAGTTTGATCTGCTATTTCCTGTACACTCATATTTCTCAACGCAGCGATTTCTTGGCCGATATAGGGCAAATATGAGCTTTCATTTCTTTTGCCGCGATTCGGTTCCGGCGTTAAATACGGTGAATCTGTTTCCAAAACTAATTTCTGCAAATCAACTTTTGCGGCAACCTCTTTCGGTCTTTTCGCATTTTTAAAAGTAACAGGACCGTCTAAACCGATCAAAAAGCCCAATTGAATCAATCGTTCAGCGCTTTCTATACTGCCTGAAAAGCAATGACAAACACCCGCTTCCGTTTTAAGAAATCCCTTCTCATATGCCTGTTTTAAGATCTCAAAGCTATCCTGAAAAGCATCTCTTTCATGAACAATGAGAGGTAAATTAAGTTCATGTGCCAACTTGATCTGTTCCTTGTACATAACTTTTTGCAGGTCGATTTGTGACTTGTCCCAGTAATAATCCAAGCCGATTTCACCAATTGCTTTGATCGGATTATCTCTGCCCAATTGTTCAGCCTTGGCAGCCGTTGTCAAATAGAGTTCACGCAATTCCTCAACAGAATTTTCCTGCCACTCATTTACAGCTTCTGGATGATAACCGATTGAGCAATAAACCTGTCGATACTCTAAAGCGAGCTCAACGGCCAATTTACTGTCTGCTAAACTGGAAGTCGCCAGCAAAATATATTGCACATTCGCAGCTTCAGCTCGTTGAAAAACATCTGAACGATCTTCCGCAAATGCTTCATCTTGCAGATGGCAATGGGTATCAAACCATATGATTTTATCCAATTTCAGCTCCTGCTTCTATGTCCTGATCTACAATCAATAACTTCAGGCTTTCATCCCGATTGACTGCTGAAAGCAGCATACCATGTGAATCAATACCGAAGATTTTTCTTGGGGCCAAATTGGTTATCAAAACAACATTTTTATTGAGCAATTCTTCCGGTTGATAAAATTTAGCAATCCCCGAAACGATCACTCTTTTTTCCGTTCCTAAGTCAATTTCAAATTTTAACAATTTATCGGCTCCTGCTACTTTCTCACATTGCAAAACACGACCTACCCTTAAATCCATCTGCTCAAACTGCTCAAAAGCGATCGTTTCTTTTTGATTGACAGTGGCAGACTCGGCTTCATTCAACGCCTTGCTTAAAGCACGGAATTTTTCAAGGCTTTCTTTTTCATCGATACGCGGGAAAATCGGTTCAATCTTTTTGACCTGATTATGATCCGGGTATAGATCCGCCTCTTTTGCCATCTCCCAATCAATACCTTGATGATTTTCATATTTTAAGCCTAAACCCAATCCTTCAAACATCTTATTGGCAGTAGCGGGCATAAAAGGAGCAAGCATAACAGCAATTCTGCGCAAGGTATCCGCTAAAACATATAAGACCTGTGCTAGTCTTGCTTTTTTTGTTTCGTCTTTCGCCAAGAGCCAAGGCGTTGTTTGATCGATATATTTATTGCAGCGACTGACTAATTCCCAAATGGCATTTAAAGCATCTGAGAGCAATAGTTTTTCAAATTTTTCTTCTACCGTGCGACAAGTCGCTTCAGCTAATGATTTGACTTCAAGATCAATTTCCTCCTCAAGCCGTTCCCCAGGCAAACCTTCCGGGAAGTATTTTTGAATCATGCTGATCGTTCTGGATAAAAGATTTCCCAGATCATTTGCCAGATCTGAATTAATTCTGTTCTGTAAAGCTTCATTGGAGAAATTTCCGTCGGAACCAAAAGTAATTTCACGCAACAGGAAATAACGTATGGCGTCAACACCGTATAATTCACTCAAAATCACCGGATCAACAATGTTTTTTTCTTCGCTGCCGCTTAATTTTGATTTAGATAACTTACCGCCTTTCATCAAAAGCCAACCATGACCGAATACCTGTTTGGGTAACTCAACACCTAATGCCAAAAGCATAATCGGCCAAATGATGGTATGGAAACGGATAATATCTTTACCGACCAAATGTACATTCGCCGGCCAGAACTTTTGTAATTTCTCCGTATTTTCAGGATAGCCTAAAGCCGTTAAATAGTTACAAACAGCATCGAACCAAACATAAATCACATGTTTTTGATCAAAAGGTACAGGTATCCCCCAGTTAAAGGAAGTTCTAGACACAGCCAAATCTTCCAAACCCGGTTTTAAAAAATTGTTGATCATTTCTTTTGTTCGGCTGGCAGGCTGAATAAAATCCGGATGGCTTTCAATATATTCTAATAATTGATCCTGATATTTAGACATACGGAAAAAGTAAGACTCTTCTTTCATCTTATGAACTTCCCGATTGCAATCCGGGCATTTGCCGTCAACTAATTGTGAATCGGTCCAAAATGCTTCACAGGGAGTACAATAGTTACCTTCATATTCACCTAAATAAATATCTCCCTGTTCATAAAGGCGAGTAAAGATCTTTTGCACAGCTTGCATATGATATTCATCTGTCGTACGAATGAATTGATCATAGGAAATATCCAGGAGCTTCCATAAATCTTTAATCTCGGAAACCATATTATCGACATAAGCTTGCGGTTCTAAGCCGACTTTTTCAGCAGCTAACTGCAACTTTTGACCATGCTCATCCGTGCCGGTCAAAAACATCACGTCTTCGCCTTGCAAGCGATGATACCTGGCTACCGCATCCGCAGCCACTGTCGTATACGAATTTCCAATGGTCAAACGTCCACTTGGATAATAAATCGGAGTCGTTATATAAAATGATTTCTTTTCCACTTGTGCCTCCTGAGCCTTTATATCAAAAATTTCTATTTTTTATTATATGTTATTTCTTCGCAATCAAGCAAAAATAAAGTTCCGGTTAAATTTGCAAGTTTTTATCATTTCACCCTTTTCAATTCTAAAATCGGATCCATAACAAAATCTCTTTCACGAAAATAAGGATGGGGAATTTTTAATTCTTCCGTGTTGATTTCCAGATCATCAAAGAAAATAATATCTATATCAATCAAACGAGGTCCCCATTTGACCAATCTCTTGCGGCCTAATTTTATTTCGATCTCCTGGCATTGACGGAGCAACTTGAAAGGCGAACCCTGATAAATTAGTTCAACGGCAGCATTCACGAAATTCGGCTGGTCTATTTTACCCCAAGGCATCGTTTGTATATATTTAGATGTTCTTAAATGGCTGACCTCCGGAATAGCTGTCAGCATTTCAACGGCTCTGTCCAATAAACGGACTGAATCGCCCAAATTGCTACCCAAGCTTAAATAGACCAGATTATGACGTTTACGCTTCTGGCGTACAGCCATATAAGCGAATTTGCCATTGATTGGAGCTTGCGGTTTTTTCAATAAAATATCAACCCGCACGATTTTTTCGTCAAAGGAAAATAATAAATCAATTATTTCATTACAGGCATATTCCAATAAGTCCACTTTACACTCTGCAAAATAATTTTCCAATAGAGAATAGACATCAGCATAATTGGTCGTTTGCTTTAAATCATCCGTATCGGCTGCTTGAATATAGCCATAATCCAAGGTCAGATCAACTAAAAAATTTTGTCCTTTTGCTTTTTCGAAATCCAAAACGCCTATCCTTGAAAAGAAAGACATCTCTTTCATAATAATTTGATTCATATATTATAAATGCTTTAGCGGCATTCCCACTTATCAGGAAACAGCCTGATCTTCAGCAAAAACTCCTTTTTTCAATTGATATAATGATTTCCGATCATTCATAAATGATTGTTCCCGTTCTTTCGTAATTTCAATATATTGATTATTGATCAGGAAATCCGAAATTTCATACTGTTTAACTATATGACTTGCAATAAAGTTAGTCAATAAATCCGGCTGCAGCAGATTATTCTCTAATTGAAATAATTTTTTTATCAATTCTTCCTGATCTTCGACCGTAAATTCTTTAGGTAGACATGTGATCTCAAGAACATTATAAATCGGCATAAAATATCTTGGACTGATTGTTTGAATCCTGATGCCACGAATCTTTAAAATTTTCTTTTTCTGATGATCGGCAGCTATTTCAGATATTTCAAACTCAATTTTTTGGCAGAATTCCTGTAAATTTTTTTGTAAATAAGTATGAAAAAAAGAAAAAACTCTTGAGAGTATATCGTCAAGTGATATATCTTCGATAAAATTTGGCTCCGCCTGGATGTTTTTAAATTGTTCCCAATATTCTTTCAGCTTTTCCTTGATTGATATTCCGCTTAAATCCGAAGATAACTTTTTTCTATCTGTTTTTTGTAATGCTGATTGGTCCGTTTTTTGCAATGCCGCTTGTTCTTTATTTTCCCAGACATTTTGTTGTATATTTTGCTGAAATTCGGAGAAACCTTTCATCTGTAAAGCCTGTAACAATTCCTTCTGAAAAGACGGACGGAAACATGCAATCAGTTTTTTCCTTGTTTTCCGATTTAAAGTCTGAATATGTTCGCCTTGAATCAGTTCTAAACTCAATAGAGCCAATGCATAATCATGATGGTATAAACTCAAAAATTCCTGCTTAAGATCTGCCGAACAGTACCGATTGGTAATGCCAATTTTTGTCAAAGATGACCAAGCTATTTTTTTCTCCTTTGAGAGCAAGACATGTTCAAAGTCAATTAAATTGATTCTTCCATTATGTTCTAAAATATGTTCCGGTTTTAAATCCGGAAAAAACCAGTAAAAATTTGTAATCCGGTTTAAATTTTGTATGATCTGTTTGACTTGATTGAATATCAGCTCAATTTTATCCGCCGGAAATTTACGCTGTGCTAAGCTTTGTCCTGCTTGCCAAGTATGAATTAACCATTTTTCATCCTGATGAAAGCAATAACCCGGAATATGTGGAATACTTTGCATTTGAATCTGATGCAGTGCCTGTATTACTTTCGGATCTGAAAAATCCCGGGCCGGTTTCAGCACAATTTTGCTGCCGTCTTTTTTTAAAAAACCTTTAAAGCAGCGTTCACTGATTTTTTCCAATGCATATACTTCTAATTCCACCATCATTTTTACACCTCTTGCTCTATCTTAAAAAAGATAGAAGATGTATTTGTT
This sequence comes from uncultured Mageeibacillus sp., assembly GCA_964345335.1. Classification (GTDB taxonomy): domain Bacteria; phylum Bacillota; class Clostridia; order Saccharofermentanales; family DTU023; genus UBA5436. The sequence goes on from CAYFQU010000027.1 coordinate 12,097, forward strand.
GCTCACTTTATGAAAATTAAGAAAAACAAGAAAAAAAGAGATTCATTTGGCGAAGAATGCCAATAAATGAATCTCTTCAAATATTTTTAATCCTGCTTAGCACAGATTATCTGACTATGCCGTTTCTTCCTGTACATAAATATATTCAGGCGGCTCTCCATTTAAAACAGTTTCTTTATTGATGATCACTTTCTGTACATTACCTTTGGAAGGCACTTCATACATAATATCCAACATCATTTTTTCTAAAACGGAACGCAATCCTCTAGCACCAGTTTTCAAAGCCAATGCTTTTTCAGCAACTGCCTGTATTGCATCTTCCGTAAATTCCAATTCGGCATTATCATAATGCAATAATTTTTTATATTGTTTGAGCAAGGCATTCTTAGGCTCTTTTAAGATTTTCACCAAAGCCTCATTATCCAGACCTTCCAGCGTAACGATCACCGGTACACGACCTACAAACTCAGGGATCAAGCCAAATTTGATTAAATCCTCAGGCACGACATGGCTCAAAATTTCGCCTGTTTCCCGCTCTTCGACACTTTTGATTTCCGCTCCGAAGCCGATCGATTTCTTATCGATACGATTCATAATCATTTTGCTTAAACCATCAAAAGCCCCACCCAAAATAAATAGAATATTGGTTGTATCGATCTGAATAAATTCCTGATGAGGATGTTTTCTGCCGCCCTGAGCCGGTACATTGGCAATCGTGCTCTCCAGTATTTTCAGAAGGGCTTGCTGGACACCTTCACCACTGACATCACGAGTGATGGAGGGATTATCGGATCGTCTGGTAATTTTATCAATTTCATCAATATAGATAATACCTTTTTCCGCTCTTTCAATATCAAAATCCGCATTTTGAATCAGACGAAGTAAAATATTTTCAACGTCCTCACCTACATAGCCAGCTTCCGTTAAAGCCGTCGCGTCTGTAATAGCAAACGGGACATCCAGAATCTCAGCTAAAGTTTGAGCCAACAAGGTCTTCCCGCTGCCGGTCGGACCGAGCATCAGAATATTACTTTTTGCTAATTCAACATCGTCCGCATAATCATCTTCTTCAGGGCTCAAAACTCGTTTATAATGGTTGTAGACGGCAACAGCTAATGTTTTTTTTGCTAAATCCTGACCGATAACGTATTTATCCAATTCCGCTTTGATCTCGACCGGACTCATCAAGGTATATTCTTCATCCGCCTGTTCATCCGTCGGATGAATATTTACCAAGTCTTCGCCTAAAATTTCATCACATAAGCTGACACATTCATTACAAATAAAGACACCGGGTCCGGCAATCAAACGGCTGACCTGTGTTTCGTCTTTGCCACAAAATGAACAGCGCAATGGAGGTACTTTATTGCCTTTCATCAGATCATTGTCGAAATTATCATCACGATTTGCCACGAAGTTTAGCCTCTTTTCTCCATGATATGATCTACGATTCCGTATTCTACCGCTTCCTGCGCATCCAGCCAACGATCTCTGTCTGTATCTTTTTCAATCACTTCTAAAGGTTGTCCGGTACGTTCTGCTAAAATATCATTCAATCTTTTCTTCATTTTAATAATATGATTTGCCGTGATTTCAATATCGGAAGCCTGTCCTTGTACACCACCTAAAGGTTGATGAATCATGACTTCGGCATTGGGTAAGATAAAGCGTTTGCCTTTTGTACCTGCGGCTAAAAGCACGGATCCCATACTGGCTGCCATACCCATGCAAATTGTCTGCACATCTGATTTGATATATTGAATTGTATCATAGATCATCAATCCTGAAGAAACTTCTCCGCCGGGACTGTTGATATAGAACTGAATATCTTTATTCGGATCTTCCGCTTCCAAAAACAATAGTTGAGCTGTAATCAAACTCGCCGTTACCTGATCGACCTGATTGCTTAAAATGATAATTCTTTCTTTGAGTAACCGAGAAAAAATATCATAAGAGCGCTCTCCACGATTGGTTTTCTCTACAACCATCGGTACTAAATTCATTTTTAATTGTTCATCCATATTCTGTTTCCTTTCTCTGATTAACTTATATTGATTTTTCGGAAACCTCTTACAAAACGTCTTTTGTAAAAACAGGGAGCTACTTTTCTTTTTGCATAGCTCCCCAAGTCAATCTGTTATGCTCAATTCATTTCAGATAATTGACAACATCATCATTTATTCTTCTACCTGCTGCTCATCTTCCGCATGTTCAGCTTCATGATCATGTTCAGCTTCAGAATCATTGTTTTCTGTCTCTTCATGCTCATGTTCATGATCGTGATCATGGTCATGCTCGATCACCGGTTCAACATCTGTGGCTTCTGCGTTTTCTTTGATTAAATCCATCGCTTTTTGACGGCCTAAATCAGAATTTAACATTTCTTTTGCACCATCGCCAGTAAATGTTTTCTTTAAATCTTCAAATTCCATTTTATACATATCGGCATATTTTTGAATTTGTTGATCTCTCTCTTCATCACTAACTTCAATGTTTTCAGCTTTGATAATCGCATCCAATACCAATTCCGTTCTGATTTTTTCTTCGGCAGGTCCATGTAATTGCATCATCATGGTTTGTTTGTCCAAACCGAGCATTTTCATATACTGATCCATATCAAATCCCTGCATCTGCATTTGACGAGCCTGATCCTGATACATACGCTCCATCTCCTCGTGGATGACAACATGCGGTACGTCAATTTCAGCATTTTTAACTGCTTCTTTGATCGCATTATTCATAAATGTATCATCGGCATGTTTCGTTTTATTTTCGGTTAAACGATTTTTAATGCTTTCTTTGTACTGCTCAACAGTGTCGCAATCTTCCGTTACATCTTTCACAAAATCTTCATCTAATTCAGGAACTTCACGAAATTTGATTTCTTTCAATTTAATAGAAAATACAACGTCCTGACCTGCTAAATCTTTAGAATGATATTCCTCTGGGAATGTCAAATCGATATCAAACTCTTCACCGGCTTCATGCCCGATCAGTTTTTCTTCAAAACCGGGAATGAACGTATTGCTGCCGATGACCAATTCATAATCTTCAGATTTGCCGCCTTCAAAGGGCACATCATCTTTTTTACCCAAATAGTCAATGACAACCGTATCGCCGTCTTGAACCGGACGGTCTTCTACCGGAACCAGACGAGAAACTTGTTCTCTCTCGCGATTGATTTCTCTTTCGATTTCTTCATCTGTTACTTCAGAATTCGGACGATAAGCGACAACGCCTTTATAAGCTCCCAATTTAACTTCTGGTTTAACGGCAAAAGTACAGGTAAATGTCATTCCTTTTCCGGATCCAATTTCTTCTATTTGTAAATTAGGCTGTGAATAAGGCTCAACATCCAATTCTTTTAATGCATTTTCATATGCAGGCTGTGCAGCATAATCTATCGCATCATCATATAAAACAGATTCACCATAATAATTGGTCACCATTTTCATCGGCGCTTTGCCTCTTCTAAAACCAGGTATAGTGAAGCGTTTCGCATTCTTTTTAAATGATTTTTTCAACGCATCCTGAAAATCTTCTTCTGCAACCTCTACCGTGATCTTCACCATGCTGTTTTTTAATTGTTCGATTTGAGCAGCCATATTTTCCTCCTGCTTGCTGAACTTGCGTCCTCTTTATTTTCATTTTATTTTAGGTATTATAATCACTATGAAAAGTCATAGTAAACTATTTCTCGATTTAAAAGAGTATCATATCATACAAAATTCTGCAATCGAACTGATCTGATGCGTTTAAGCTTTTCTCAACAACCTTTTTTAAATATTTATTTTACTATTTACAAATGTTTCAAAAGAGGTATAATTAAACAATCAAACAAACGTTTAATTGTTTGATGTAGTTTATTTATATGAAAAGAGACATTTTATGAAAAAATCTTATAAGTTAGAAAATTTAGGATGTGCCAATTGCGCCGCTAAAATTGAACATGATATTGCTCGTTTAGCCGGTGTCCACTCTGCACGTGTAAACTTCATGACCTCTAAATTGATTCTGGATGCTGAAGATGCACAATATGTGGAGATTTTACAGGAAGCGCAAAAAATTGCAAACAAGTATGAACCGGATTTGCGTATTTTAAGGTAAGAAAATTAACAAGTAAAAAATTTTTAAAACTACATCTCATGTAAGAATTTTTTAGGATTGAGGCGCTTTGATGATGAAATATCGGTTGAGTACACAGGATAAAAAGGCATTATTAAGAATCGGAATTGCAGGTCTTCTAACAATATTTCTCTTATTTTTAAAAAATCACTTTGCAATTTCTGAAAATCTGTATCCGTCTATTTTTCAACCGGATTTAACTTATTGGAAATTTCTTGTCCTGTTCATCATCGTCTATTTGATCATCGCTTATGATGTATTGCTGTCAGCCTTCAAAAATTGCTTACACGGTACCATCTTCGATGAAAATTTTTTGATGTCCATAGCCACCATCGGCGCTTTTCTGATCGGTCAGTATTTCGAAGCATTGGCCGTGATGTTCTTTTATCAAATCGGCGAGTTTTTACAGAACTATGCCGTGCAAAAATCTCGGAAATCAATTTCTGATTTAATGGATATTTCTCCTGAATACGCCAATATTATGCAGAACGGTCAATTGGTTCAGGTTGACCCTTATGAAATTTCAGTAGGTGATGAAATCATTGTTTTACCCGGCGAAAGAGTACCTCTGGATGGTATTGTCAGCAACGGATATTCCAGTTTGGATACCTCCGCACTGACCGGAGAATCTTTACCCACCGATGTGGAGCCGGGTTCGCTTGTCCTGAGCGGTTGTATCAATCTGCAAAAAAAAATTCAGCTAAAAGTCAATAAAGAGTTCGATGACTCGACCGTGTCCAGGATCTTGGAATTAGTAGAAAATGCTTCTGACCAAAAAGCTGATGCCGAAGTTTTTGCCACGACTTTTGCCAGGTATTATACACCGATTGTCGTGATATCCGCTCTTTTATTAGCTTTACTGCCGCCATTTTTCTTACAGCAAAGTTTTGCCCTATGGTTGAAAAGGGCATTGATCTTTTTGGTTGTATCCTGCCCATGTGCTTTAGTCGTCTCTGTTCCACTCAGTTTTTTCGGTGGAATCGGTGCAGCTTCCAGGATTGGGGTATTGATTAAAGGAAGTAATTATCTGGAATATCTTGCTGATTTAAAAACTTTGGTTTTTGATAAAACTGGGACTTTAACTCACGGAAAATTTAAACTATTAGATGTACAGACAAATGGTATCAGTAAAAACACCTTGATTGAAAAAGCCGCCTATGCAGAATCTTTCTCAACACATCCGATCGCCAAATGTATTGCCGGTTTAGCAAAGCAACCGTATAAAGATCATCTGCACCATGAAATACAGGAACATAGCGGCATGGGTGTACATGTTTCAGGTTCTGATTATTCTCTTCTGGTAGGAAATGATAAGCTGTTAAAAAAATATAATGTGATCGCTCCACGAATTGACGCTCTCGGAACAGTCGTTCATGTTGCGGAAAACGGAAAGTATTTAGGCTACTTGCTGATCGGCGATGCGCTGAAGGAAGATACCCGAACGGCTGTTAAAGAATTACGTGAAGCCGGTATTCATACGATGATCATGTTAACCGGTGATAAAAAAGAAAATGCCGCTAAAATCAGCCAAGATCTCGCTTTAGACAACTATTATGCAGAATTGTTGCCGCAGGAAAAAGTCGAAAAGCTGGAACAGATTCTGAAAAATAAACAAAAAGACGGTTTCGTCGGTTATGTAGGCGACGGCTTGAATGATGCTCCCGTTTTAGCCATGGCGGATATCGGCATCGCTATGGGTGGCGTAGGATCCGATGCGGCGATTGAAGCTGCGGATATTATCATCATGCAGGATCAATTATCAAAAATTACTCAAGCCATGCATATTGCCGGAAAGACCATGCGAATTGTCAAGCAGAACATCAGTTTTGCAATCTTAATTAAATTGGCAATTTTAATTCTCGCGATTTTCGGCTATGCGACAATGTGGCTTGCCGTATTCGGAGATGTTGGCGTAACAATTATTGCAGTTTTTAATGCTTTAAGAGTATTTTTCGGAAAAACAAATTAATCTGTCAATACATTAAAGAGATTTCATCAGAGAAAATCATTTAATGCCCAATTCGTCAATTGGGCAAATCTCAGAAAAATAACTTTCAATAGTTTTATGAATTAATTGAGCTAATTCACTATTTGCCAATTTATAGTACACTTCCTTGCCTTCTCGACGGCTGACGATTAAACTGTTCAATTTTAAGCTTTTTAAATGATGTGAAACAGCAGCCTGACTCATCCCTACCGCTGACGCAATATTGATCCCGCATTCTTCAGTATGGCATAAAAGCCAGAGAATGCGCAGTCTTGTTCCGTCTGATAATTGTTTAAAGAGATTTGCCGCATCGATAAAATCTTCTTCCGGAGGCATTTTTTCTATAATTTGAGCGGCATATCTGTTATGTTGATGTGGTAGATGTGGTAAATGTTTAGGCATTATAAGACTCCTTGCTGTCAAATTAAGTTCATTAAATCTTATATGTATACTTCATTATAAAAAATAAAAATTACAAATAAAATTCCTTGACATATCTATTTTAATTGCATAGAATTGTTAAGCAATTAAAAACGTACCCTTAGCTCAACTGGATAGAGCGTCTGACTACGGATCAGAAGGTTGGGGGT
>CAYFQU010000028.1:0-18414 GCA_964345335.1 uncultured Mageeibacillus sp.
TCGAATGCCCTTAGAGCTGCTGAAAATTATCTGGATTTAATGCCCTTTTCTGCAATTGGTTTAGCCGAACAACTAGAATATGAAGGTTACCCTCAAGATGCTATCGACTATGCATTGAACAATGTAACCGTAGACTATAGCAAGATGGCTCTCAAAGCTGCTGAAAATTATCTGGATTTAATGCCCTTTTCTGCAACTGGTTTGGCTGAGCAATTAGAATATGAAGGTTACTCTCAAGATGCTATCGACTATGCATTGAATAATGTAACCGTAGACTATAACAAGATGGCTCTCAAGGCTGCTGAAAATTATATGGATTTAATGCCTATGTCAGATTCGGAGCTATATGATCAATTAATATTTGAAGGATATACGGAAGAACAAGCCCAATATGCAATTAATAATCTTGATTAGTAATTTAAGAAACTAAAATAACCAATTTTTTCAAAGACAATGTCTTTGAAAATCACGAATTAGAAAAGGTAAGGAGCATTGGCATTGTCACTAATTGGGTTGCACCAGAGAATTAAGAGAACATCTTGATGTTCTCTAGCACGATGAAGCAGGGTATAAAAACGCCTGTTAATTTAGTTAGATAATATCCATAAAGCAGATAATAAAAATATTGATATAGATAAACATAGGAGATTAATATGCCAAAATGGTTGATTGTTTTTTTGATAATTTTAGTAATGGCTCTTCTTGTCAAATATTGGCCTTATGTATTAGGTATAGTATCATTGATTGCTTTATACTATATAATCCGATACATCAAAAAAGAAAGATACTTTAAAAGTGATGAGTTTTTAAAACAAAAAAAAGTAGTATCTGATACCGTAAAAGATTTTAACGAAATTTCAGAATACGTTAAAAACATCCCGAACAACAACCATTTTGTGTCTGCCGACAATACATATAAATATTCTCATCTCGCAAAAACTGAAAACACTAGCAAACACAATTATAAAAGAGACAGAAATGTCAGAACTTTGGGTGACAAATATGTTTATTCAACATCGTTAAATGTTGTTCAGAGAGCCTCAGAGCAGCCAATTAAGTATCTATGTAAGTATTTCAATATTAATTCTACAGAGAAAGATTTCGAGCAGCTCGAAGAGATTGGCGAGAATATTTCTAGACTAGAAAATACTATTAATAATCTTAATCTCCGTAAAGAAAAAATCAAAAAAGACTTTAAACCTCCTGCTTTTATTTTAAAATATTATAAAGAGGAATTAATGAAACGACTGGACATGAACATCCCGGAAATTAACATTGAGTATGTCGAGTATGTTTTTAAATATGTTAGTCCAGGTGGCAATAGCTCTCAAAGGACAACAATTACTTTTGACGGAAAAACAGTTGAGGCTACAGCGAAGTATATATCAGAAAGAGTGACATCTAAGAAAAGTACTAAAGCACAACGTACATTGATGACAGAGAAACTACGGAATCAAATAAAAGAAAGAGATAACTATACATGTCAAATGTGTTCAGCCTCAACTAAAGAACAAAGCTTATTATTGCTAGAAATAGATCACATTATACCAGTGTCCAAAGGTGGATTATCAACCCCAGACAATCTCCAAACATTGTGTTGGAAATGTAATAGAACCAAAGGAAATAAAATCTTAAGTTAGAACAAAAATCCTATTCCCCTAGACTACCCAATTGTCGGAACAGGTTATAAATCCACAATCAAACAAGAATATAATTATACACTATCATATTCTGCAGCATTCAACTGTAAAGAAACTTTTTCATAGCTAAAACAATGCTAATAGAAAGCGAATAATGTTGGAAACGACAAGAAATGATAAGTGAAAAAGCCGTACTTTTTACAGTTTTAAAAAAGCGAGCGAAAAACTAACACAGAAATCAATTGCAAGCATCTGAAATCATTAGATGAATATAAGCAAGGCGGGTTCAATCCATTTTTTGAGTATACACGGAAAGAATTTATTGCAGACTATAAAGACAGGAACGAAAAACCCTGATAACATTACGTTTCAGGGTTTTATCATCTTAGCTAAAGAGCTATGGCGGAGAGCATGAGATTCGAACTCACGATACGCTATTAACGTATACACGATTTCCAATCGTGCGCCTTCAGCCAACTCGGCCAACTCTCCGTAAATCAAATATTCAATTTTGAATGCAAGTTAGTTTAGCATAGTCAAAATGAATAATCAACCGCTAATATAGTAAAAACCGAGTCAGAATTGATCTATTTTCTAAGCGATTGACCTTTTAAGAAAAATTGATCACTCAGTTTTCCATTGATCTATATTTAAACATACTAAGAACACATCAAGACTGACCCACAAAACATCAAAATTTCTCAAATTTTTGTAATTCGCGATAAAGACGCTGAATGGGCAAGCCCATGATCGTATAATAATCGCCTTCTATCTTATCAATTAAGAGTGCTGCCTGCCCTTGTATTCCATATGCTCCGGCCTTATCCAAAGCATCATTGCTCATTAAATATTTTTCAATGATCGCTTTTTGTATTTTGTCTAAAGGAGCAAAATATACATTCGCCTTTTCATAAAAAGTCATTTGTTTTTCAGCTGAAATAAGGGTAACTCCTGTATAGACTTGATGTTTTTCTCCGGATAGATCATAGAGCATCTTTTGCGCATCCGCTTTATCCTGTGGTTTTCCTAAAATTCTGTCCTGCAGCATGACGACTGTATCTGCGCCGACAACGATTCGTTCGGCCTGTTCATTCTGACTGAAATTTTCCCATACCGCAGCAGCTTTTGCTTCGGCTAGCTTTTGTACTAACAGTGCCCCTAATGCAGTATTTGCTTTATCACCGGACCATTTTTGATAAATCCGTTCCTGTATTTTATGTTCATCGACCTCTTCGGTTTTCACCGAAAATGGAACACCCAGCATTTTGAGTAATTCAAAACGTCTGGGTGATTTACTAGCTAATATAATCTGTTTTTCCATCATTTTTATTTAACTGTCAACCATTATAATTGATAAAACTGATTGTCCATCATCCTTATTTAGCGACAATATTCACAATTCTGCCTGGCACATAAATAATCTTACGAATGGTTTTGCCATCTGTCCAAGCAGGCAGCTCTTCTAAAGTTTGTAAATATGCTTCTACTTCTTCCTGTTTTGCATCATGTGCAATCTGAATTCTGCCTTTGACTCTGCCGTTAACCTGTACAGCAATTTCCACTTGATTTTGTTTTAATGCTTCCGGATCAAAATCGGGCCACTGTTCATAGAAAATAGAGGTCTCTTGATGTCCCAGCATCTCCCATAATTCCTCTGAAAAATGCGGAGCAAACGGAGCCAATAAACGCAAATAATCCGAAATCGTTTGATACAACAGTTCAGGTTTAGCATCGGCTGATTTATTATATTCCTGCAAAGCGTTCAGCAATTCCATTAAACGGGCAATTGACGTATTGAATTGGAATTTATCGGCATCCTTGGTCACTTCTTTAATCGTATAATGTTTGACACGATTCAAAGCCATGTCTTGCTCATTCAAAGCAATTGTTTGCCAAGGATTGAATGTCTGAGCATTTGCCCATTCCGTTAAATGCCCCTGACTTTTTTCAATAATATCTTCAACCATACGGGCAACTCTATTCATAAATTTCGTGATGGCAATTAAGGTATCGTCATTCCAGGGTCCGCCTTCAACATAGGCAAAAGCAAAGGCTAAGAATAAGCGCAAGGCATCCGAGCCATATTTGCTCACATAATCATCCGGAGAAATCGTATTGCCTAAAGATTTCGACATTTTTCTACCGTCAGGACCTAAGATCGTACCTTGATGCGTCAATGCCGCAAATGGTTCATCGAAGTTCAGTTTTCCCATATCACGCAAAGCTTTGGTGATAAAACGCGAATAAAGCAAATGCATTGCAGCATGTTCCGCTCCGCCGATATAATGGTCTACCGGACACATTGCATTGACTTTCGCACTGTTAAACATTTCCTGATCATTTTTATTATCCACATAACGGAACTGATACCAAGACGAACAAACGAAGGTATCCAAAGTATCCGGATCTCTGGTCGCCTCTCCCCCACAGCAAGGACAAGTTGTGTGCATAAATCCCTGATGTTTGGATAAAGGAGATTTTCCGTCAGGAGCAAAGTCCACATCAAAAGGTAATTCTACCGGTAAATCTTTTTCCGGAACCGGAACAACGCCACATTTTTCACAATAAATAATCGGTATTGGTGTACCCCAATATCTCTGGCGAGAAACAAGCCAATCACGCAGACGATAATTTACATGTGTTTCAGCCATATGATTTTGAGCTAATTTTTCAATGATGGCAGCCTGTGCATCTTTTGAGCTGAGCCCTGAAAACTCACCGCTATTAACCAAAATTCCATACTCGGAATAGGGCAATTCAGTTTGCTCCTGATTAGGATCGCTGATGACCTGAATAATCGGCAAATCAAATTTTTGACAAAATTCATAATCTCTCGGATCATGACCCGGAACCATCATCACACAACCGGTTCCATATCCCGCGATTACATAATCGGAAGTCCAGACAGGAATTTTTTCCTGATTGATCGGATTGATCGCATAGGACCCGGTAAACACGCCGGTTTTTTCTCTTGTAACGGAACTGCGGTCAATATCTGATAAAGTCAAAGTTTTCTTCTGATAGGCAGCAACTTCTTTTTTATTTTCTTCTGTGGTTAACAGCTCACACAAGTCACTTTCGGGTGCGACGACTAAACCGACAACGCCAAATAAAGTATCAATTCGTGTCGTGAAACAAGTTAACTTCATTGCATCGCCATGCTCATCTGTCAACCGTTGATCATTTTGTACTACTTCAAATTTGACTTCTGCACCTTCTGAGCGACCGATCCAATTTTCTTGTATCTTTTTGGTTGTTTCCGGCCAGTCCAAATCCTTCAAACCATCAAGCAATTCATCTGCATATTGAGTAATTTTGAAAAACCATTGTGTCAGATTTTTATGAATAACCGTTGTGCCACAACGTTCACAGGTACGATCCGCCTGCACTTGTTCATTGGCTAAAACAGTATTGCAATGCGGGCACCAATTGACCGGCGCTTTTTTACGATAAGCTAAACCCTTTTTATAGAGTTGTAAAAACAAATATTGATTCCAGCGATAATAATCCGGACGGCAAGTCGCAATTTCATGCTCCCAATTAAACAAACCACCCATATTCTTTAATTGCTGTTCCATCTTGGCAATATTGGCTTCAGTGCTGACCTGCGGATGAATACCGCTCTTAATCGCATAGTTTTCTGCCGGAAGGCCGAAAGCATCAAAGCCCATCGGCTGAAAAATTTCATAGCCTTGCATTTTTTTCATTCTGGCCCAACTATCGGATAAAGCATAATTATACCAATGACCGACATGCAAATTTGCTCCGGAAGGATAAGAGAACATTTCCAATACATAGAGCTTTTTATCTCTTCTCTCAGGATTAAATTTCGCTAATTCCAATTCTTCCCAGCGCTTTTGCCATTTACGATCAGTTTTTGTTGAGTATTTCATAGCTACCTCTTTAACATTTTCCTATCTATTCTTACTTCTTATTGGTAAAAATACTGTCTTACAGGATACAACGAAAAGGCCTAATTTTCAATCTGCTCCGGTATCTTATCAGAAAAGAAATATGGCAAAGTAAAATTGAATTTCACTAAAAAAACAAATAGCGAATTAAACCGATCAAGGCGATATGCAAAGGATAAAAAGCATAGAAAAAATATTGTTGCCATCTTTTGGGTTTGGGCTCTTCTGCTCTGCCGAAACAAAGCGGCACTGCCAGAACCGTCAGCCATTGCAAAGAATGGAAATAAAATTCTTTATTTATGCCCAGCCATTCCGTTATTTGAAAGATGAAATTGACGGAAAAAATCAGAATATAGGCCCAAGTCAATTGTTTTTCCGGCGGAAGCAATAAAGCGACATAAAATGCAACTACCATCAATAAGCCATAAAGACTATATTCAGTATCAAAATAAAGGATGCAGCCAGCAGATAAAAACATGAAAATCGTTCCTGAGATCAGTCCAATTAAGGGTGGTATCTCTACCCCTTCCAAATTAAAGCGAAATTGATAAGGCAAATGACTACCTTGTCCATCAGATTGTATAGGCTGCATTTTAACCAACATGTCATAGCCGGAATGAATCACAATTTTCAAAGCAATTAAAAAGACTAAGGCAAAACTGAAAGTAAAGAGAATATTGATGCCTGAGCGATAATAGCCTTGTACTTCATAAACTTGCCGAATAATCAACTCCGAGATGACGCCGGTAAATAACAGTCTGATAAAGTATTTCAGCCAATTTTTGCTATGCATAAAGCCAAACGCCAATGAAAAAGCAAAAATAGGCATAGCCATCCTACCGATACCGCGCATAATTTCATATAAAGTGTAAGGAATCTGATCATAAAAATAATAAGCGATATGATCGACCAGCATTGTGATAATGGCTATCCATTTCAACATAGAAGATACCTCCACTTTATCTTTAACATCATCCTGATATCAAATTTTCAGATATAAAAAGCATAGCATGATTGAAATAAGAATACTAAGAAATAGAATAACTAAAAAAAGTAAAATCGTTAATTCATCTAAATTTAAAATCTGATTCTTACTTCTCAACGCAGCAGCGGAACTATTTTCCGCTGCTTTTTTTAAAGGCATGAATGTCTGATACTCTAAGTATTTATCAGAAAAGTTATTTTTTTGTTCTTTGCTGAAAGATAAAAAAATGAGAAGTATACGCAAAATTGTAATCATTAAATTATAAGGCAAAAAAGTCAGCCAACGGTATAACAGGCTTTGCTCCTGAAATGTTTCCAGCTGAATAACAAAAGCTAAATATAAAAAAACAAAAGGCAGAGAAGAAAAATAAAAGATCAAAAATGGAATGACCCAAAATAAATTGAGCTGATGTAAATACGTTCTGATGATGTTTCGAAAATATAGTTCGAGCGATTCATGCTTGACTTGACGAAATAAAGGTTTGCTCAAAAATTCCAGGCCGGCCGAGGTTCCATATTGCAGCAAATATTTTTTGCCGCGTATTAAACAGGCAAAAGAACTGTGTAGAGGAAAAGCTTGCATCACAAATAAAATTTGCAGGAGAAGGTTTAATCCTAAATGTAAACCTGCACTCAGCAATAGAAACATGTAAACAACAGCTCCGGTCAGGAGAGCAAGCACAATGATCAAAGCATGTCTAATCATTTGCGGATACTTCAGATAGACTTTACGCAGCGGCTTGAGCGAAAACAACATCGCCTGACTGTCTTCAGGCATCTGCAAGAGAGAATAATTTCGTGTATCGAAAAAAGTACTGCAAAGCAATCCGAAAGCAAAAGCTAAAAATGCACTTTGATCAATCCAGTTGAGAACGTTCATCAGCTAATTCCAGCAATAGTTCATCTTTTTTCTGTAAGTTTTCAAAATAGATTTTAGCTTGCTTTTCAGCCTGGCTGAAATCTCCGTCGGCTTTAACAATTTCTTCAGCTAAACGGCGGATAAAAATCCGTCTTTCCAGATCATTCAGCGACATCACGAAATCATTTTGCAGATAATCTTGATAAGATAGAATTGCTTCCAACCATTGCTCTTTGATTTGTTTTGCAATTTTATTTTGCAGCAAATTGCTCAAAGCGGGCATGTTTTTCAAAAACAGAGCCAATTCCAACGGTTCAGCGGTAAAATTATCCACAAAGACGACCTCGCTGTCATCAGCTTTCAGATTGGCGCTCAAAACATTATTTTTTTGGCAAATATCGCAGAGCAGAGCATTTTGCTCCTGATCAGGTAAAGCGGTAATGACGACAAAAGGCTTCACTTTTGCTGAACAGTAATGCTCGGCTACTTCTGTCGTAAAAGGTGCCTGCAATAAATTTAATTGCTTAGAATAATTCTTTAATAAATCCTGAAATTCATTTGCAAGATTTTCGCTCCATACAGTGATCAGAGCACCCTCTGCCAATAATTTTTCAGAAATATCAGCGGCTGCTTTTCCGCCGCCGATCACAAAGCATGATTTATTTTTTAATTCAACAAATAAAGATTTATATTTCACGAGTTTCTCCTAATTGATTTAGTATTATTAGTTTAGCTTTTTATGTTTGCTCTTTCAATCAGCTTATCTTTTCATTCCCGGAAAAAGAAAAGGATTCCGCAGAGGAATCCTTTAAAATTGTGTGTGTAAGGTAAGGAGAGAAAGTAAATATCTCTTTATAGGACAAGGTTAGCATCCGCTAACACGTTTGTCAACTCTTTTCACCCGGCAAAAGCAAAATATAAAATGACTAATAAACCAAGGATAATACGATAATAACCGAACACTTTGAAGTCATGTTTGCGAATATAGGACATCAGGAAATTGATCACAAAATAAGAAACGGCAAAAGCAACCAACATACCGACGATTAAGACCATCCATTCCAAAGATCCTAATAAAGAAAAATCTAATTTCAGCATTTTCAAAGCCGAGGCGCCGAACATAACCGGAACCGCCAGATAAAAAGTAAATTCAGCAGCCAATTTTCTGGACAAACCAATTAAAATGGCTCCTAAAATTGTAGCACCCGATCTGGACGTGCCGGGGAAAATCGCAGCAATCAATTGGAACATGCCGATGATCAAAGCCGCTTTATAAGTAATCTGTTCCGTTTGAACGATTTGTGGCTTTTTATTTTTATTTAAATTTTCAATGATGATAAAGGCGATACCGACCAATATCAACATAATGGCAACCACCCAGGGATTATAGAATAATTCATCAATTTTATCATCGAAAAGAACACCCACGACAGCGGCAGGAACACAAGCAATTAAAATTTTACCCCATAAAGAGAGAATATCTTTATCGGCCGTAAAAACTTTTTCTCCTGTCGCTCTTTTAATTTTACGCGGGAAAGGCCAAATATTATCCCAATAGAGCAAAACAACAGCTAAAATTGCACCTAATTGAATGACAATTAAAAATGCGGACTTAAATTGTTCCGATAAATTCAGCGTGACAAATTCGTCAAGCAAAATCATATGTCCGGTACTGCTGACCGGCAGCCATTCCGTAATGCCTTCTACGATGCCGAACAGTACGGCTTTCAAAACTTCAATCCATTCCATAAAAACCTCAATCTCAACTTAATCTTTTTTATTCCATAATAAATGGATCATCCATCCTAAGAATAAACCGATAAAATTCATGATAAAGTCGTCAATATCCAGAATCCCCCAGAGCGTAATCAATTGAATGAACTCAATTGTCAGAATCAAACAGGAACCGGCAAGCATCGTGAGCAGAAATGTCTTTTTTGACTTTGACAATAAAGGAAAAAATATACCAAAAGGAATAAAAGCTATTAAATTTCCTAATAAATTTGCGACTGAGAAAATATCCCGGTGCAAACGAAAGGAATTCCAAAAGATCCGTATTGTCTTTAACGGTACTAAATTGAAATTCCCTGGTTTTTGAAAAGCTCCCTGATGAAATTCAGTATAGTTTTCCGGAAAAATGCTCAAATTTCCTTTTAACAAAAGAAAATAGAGCAATAAAATTAAATATATTCCGAAAAAAACGCCTAAAAGCTTTCTACTGTGACTGACTTTTTTCATAGGGAAATTATAACATCATTGCCCAAATATGGAATAACTTTCATAAATCACTGACAAATCACACTAAATCATCTTTATAAACAGATTAATGATATGTAAAACAAGATTATTCTGTCTGTACTTCATCATATTCGCCCGGCTGCATCAGCGTACTGATCGTCGCCATTAATCCTGAATCTTCCTGATCTCTGCGGAAAGAATGAAGGAGATCTTTTTCGGCAAATGTATTCAAATCCGTGGTATAAATATTTTCCGGCAAAACACCTATGTCAAGCAAAGTCGTCTCAATCGCTTTTGCCAGATCCAAAGTCATCTTGCCACTTTCATCGTGCAAAATGATTTCATCATAATTAGGAAAAACACCGGAAAATAAATCGCTGACATCATGCTGTACTTCATAGCAAGAACGGGCAATATGCGGTCCGATACCGATGATTAAATCAGCCGGATCCGTATCATAAGCCATTTTCATGTATTTAATCGCCCGTTCTGAAATTTTATGCAAAGTGCTTTTCCAGCCCGAATGAACATTAGCCTGAGCTTTTTGTACCGGATCATAGATCAGCACGGGTACACAATCCGCTTCTGTAGAACATAATACATAATTATGTTGACGGGTAATTAAACCATCTACACCCATCACTCGATAGCCGAAATCATATTTTCTGCCTAGGCAGGGTTCATCAACAATGGAAACCCAATCGGTATGCTCTTGTTTCATAAAATAATATTCTTCCGGATAAATTCGCATATCTTGATAGATATTTTGCAGATTATCCGCTACTTTTGCATCAGCTTCAGAATCAGTCACCCGCATATCCATATCGATCGATGTGAAAACATGATTTAAGCCGGCCTCAATTAATTTGGGAATTCTAATATAACGTCTTTGATTAACAGTAACAATTTCTTGGGATATTAACATTTTACGCCTCTTACTTCATAAATCGGAAAATCTTAATCGGATGATTCGATTGGACTAATATAGTAATTTTATTATAACAAATTCGAAGCTATATTTCTTTGTCTGCATAAATCCTAAATTATATACCTGTGCTATACTGATGAGCGAAAACAAATATATGCTGAATCAGTTTAGAATAGGAGATTATATGACAAGTATTCCTTATGCAGAAGATTTATTAAAATTTATTGAACAAAGCCCAAATGCTTTTTTTGCCGTTAAAAATATCAAGCAGCGTTTGGCAAAGGGAGGTTTTAAAGCTTTTAGCTTAAATCAAAAAGACCCCTTAAAAACCGGTGATCGTTATTTTTATGTCAAAAACGATTCTTCTATTGTCGCTTTTGAAATCGGTCAGAAACCCTTGGAAGAAGGTTTTCGTATTTTCGGAGCTCATACCGATTCACCCAGCCTGCGGATCAAGCCGAATTCAGTTTCAGTTAAAGATCATGTGATCAGATTGAATACGGAAGTATACGGCGGTGCAATTTATCATACGTGGTTTGACCGTCCTTTATCTCTGGCAGGCAGAGTAACCGTCAAAAGCGAGATATCTTTTCGTCCGGAAACGATACTGCTCGATTTTAAAAGGCCGATACTGATTTTACCGAATGTTGCGATCCATATGAACCGCGATGTCAATAAAGGTGTGGAAATAAAGGCCAATCAACATCTCTTGCCATTTATCGCAATGGCGGAAGATGAGCCGCTCGAAGAAAATTGGTTCAAAAAAATGATCGCAGACGAGCTTGCCTTAGAAGCGGACGATATTTTAGATTTTGATTTATTCACTTATGATACTACACCCGGTGAGTTGGTCGGCATCAATGAAGATTTCATCGTAGCTCCGAGATTAGATAATTTAGCCATGTGTTATGCCGGTATGCAGAGCTTGTTGTCTTTAAAAGCCAGAAGACAATTTCACGGCATCAATGTCTTATTGTTCACCGACAATGAAGAAGTCGGTTCAATGACCAAACAAGGTGCTGCCAGCTTATTTATCCGTGATTTGCTGGAAAGTATCTGTCTGCATTTAGGTGCCGGCAGAGCCGATTATCTGGCCGTTTACGATCATTCATTTATGATTTCGGCAGATCAGGCACATGCCGTACATCCTAATTACAGCGAATATGCCGATCCCGATCATCGACCGATTATCAACGGCGGTCCGGTCATTAAATTAGCCGCTTCACAGTCCTATGCCACGGACAGCCTTTCCGCCGGATATTTTATTGAACTTTGCCAAAAAGCCAGAGTTCCCTATCAATGGTTTGTCAATCGCAGCGATTTGCGCGGCGGTTCTACCATCGGCCCGATCACCTCTTCCCGTCTGCCGCTCGCTACAGTTGATATCGGCAATGCTGTTTGGGCCATGCATTCAATTCGTGAAACAGGCGGCATTGATGATTTACTCTATCTGGATGAAGTTTTGAAGATTTATTTTAATCGATAACAGATGATCTTTTGAATTGAACCAAGTTTTTTTGACAGCTGTTTCAAAAATTTTGAGGCAGCTGTTTTGTATAATTTATCAAATCATTTATGGGGCTGAAAACGGATACTTTTTCTATCATAAATTTACAACTTCTTTTCTTTGAATAGAATATTCGCATTCTCGCCGACCATGATTTGCTCGATCATTCTGCGAAAAATATCAGACAGATCGCTGGCATAAAAAGCATAATTAGCAACTCTGCCCTGTTCAGCAGCTAAATCTTTTTCCTGTAAAAGCTGTTTCAGATAACTTGCCTGCGTATATGCCGGATTTAACAATTGAATTTGCGGATAAAAATCCTTGAGCAGAGGAGCAATTAACGGATAATGTGTACAACCTAAAATTAAATAATCCGGTTGATGTTCAGCCACAATATCATCTAAATAAACATGAACCGCGTCTTCCATAATCGGATCATTCGATAAACCCTGTTCAATTAAATTGACAAAAATCGGACAAGCCTTTGCAATAATTTTTACTTGCGGTAAGATCGCTCCTATTCTTTTCTCATACATTTTACTGTTTATGGTAACTTCGGTACCGATCACTAAAACAGTTGCATCATGCTCAATCAATGTCGGCAGAGCTTCGACCATCGGTTGAATAATATCGATAAATGTTATCTCCGGAAATTTTTTTTGCAAAGTGGGAACGCTGACCGAAGAAATCGTATTGCAGGCGATCCCGATCGCTTTGACCTGCTGTGAAATCAAAAAGGCAACAATATCTTCAGAGAATTCATTGATGGTTTCAATCGATTTTGAGCCATAAGGGGTACGTGCCGTATCTCCGAAATAAATTACATCTTCATCGGGCAATAATGTTTTAATTTCCTTAACCGCAGTTAATCCGCCCAATCCCGAATCAAAAATACCGATCGCCTGATTATTCATTTATTCACGCTTTTCTATTTAATCAATTTCAAAGATAAACGATTTTGTTTTTCGTCATATTGTAAAACTTCAACTTTAACAATTTGACCCACCTTTACGATTTGCATCGGATCTTTCACAAAAGATTTCGACATTTGCGAAATATGGATCAGACCGTCATGTTTCAAACCGACATCGACAAAGGCTCCGAAAGCAACAACATTGCGAACTGTTCCTTCAAGCAGCATACCCGCTTTTAAATCGGCAGCCTGTAACACATCCGTTTTGAGTAAAGGTTTTTCAATTTTATCACGCGGATCGCGATTAGGCTTTAATAAAGAATCCCGTATTTCCGCCAAAGTAAACGGATCGGCAGAAAATCTTTTTTCCATATTCAGCATATCCTCCGCCGCCATTTTGCGACCTAAATCCGCCGAAACAGGAATATTAAAATATTTCGCAATTTGTTCCGTAAGCTGATAAGCTTCCGGATGAACGGCGGTACGATCTAAATACAAAGGTGCTTCAGCAATCCTTAAAAAACCAGCTGCCTGTTCAAAAGTTTTCGCTCCCAGATATTTTACATCTTTTAATTGCTCCCTCGAGCTAAACCCTGATAATTCACGGCGCTTGGCGATAATTTCATCGGCGATACGCTTATTCAGTCCGGCGACATAGGAGAGAATATGCGCAGATGCCGTATTCAGATCAACTCCGACCTGATTCACACAGTCCTCAACGACATTATCTAAAGCCTGTTCCAATTTTTTACTGTTGATGTCATGCTGATATTGACCTACCCCAATCGCTTTCGGATCAATTTTCACCAGTTCCGCCAAGGGGTCCTGTACCCGCCTTGCAATGGAAACGGCGGAACGCAAGTTCACATCCAAATCCGGAAATTCATCAGCCGCAGTCTGCGAAGCTGAATAGACCGAAGCCCCTGCCTCGGAAACAATCAGCCAGGACAGGTCTAAGTGATGACGCTTAATGAAATCCGCAATCCATAATTCTGATTCACGGGAAGCCGTACCGTTTCCGATTGCAATTAAATCAAAAGGATATTTCTCATATATCGCCAATAAATTTTGTTCCGCCAAAAGAGCGTCCTGTTTTGATTGAAAAGGATAAACAACCTCAGTATCCAAGAGATTACCCTGTTGATTGATCAAAGCAAGCTTACAGCCATGAGTATATCCGGGATCCCAGCCCAGGATGACTTTTTCCCGAATGGGAGCTTGCAGCAAAAGATTTTTTAAATTTGCCGCAAACAACAAAATGGAGGCATCTTCCGCTTTTTCCGTTTTTTCCCGCCAGAGCTCATTCTTCAAAGACGGCAGAAGAAGTCGTTTCCAGCTGTCTTCACAAATCAGATATAGTCTGGCATAAATTTGGGATTGCGGCGGAATAAACCATTTTGCCAAATACGCAACAATTTGTTCATCAGGTACGATGAAATCAACCTTCAGAAATTTTTCTTTCTCGCCTCTTTGTATAGCCAACCAGCGATGTGCTTCCATGCTATTGATTTTTTCCTGATAATCATAATACATGGTATATACGCTGTCCGCTGCACTTTTGGCACTCGTTTTAACTGATCCGTATTGCCATAGCAGCTTGCGTAAGCCTCGGCGAACATCCGCACGATCGGCTATTTGTTCAGCCAAAATATCCGCTGCGCCTTGTAAGAGATCAGCGATATCTGTTCTCTCCGGAACAGTCGGCAAGAGTTTTTCGGCTGCCGCTTGCAATTTTTCTTCCGTACTCTCTTTTTGCTTCAAGAGATCTGCCAACGGTTTGAGCCCTTGTTCGATCGCCTTAGCCGCCCTGCTCTGACGTTTGATCTTATAGGGACGATATAAATCCTCCAATACGGTCATATTCTCCGCCAGCGAAATTTGTTTTGCCAGCTCCGGATTTAAGCATTCACGAGTTTCCAAGATTTGTAAAATTTCCGTTTTACGCTGCTCCAATGCAAGTAATCTCTGCCATTCTTTGGCAAAGACTCTTAATTGCTGATCATCTAAATTCCCTGTATTTTGTTTACGATAACGTGCGATAAAAGGAACTGTATTACCCGCTTCAAGCAATTGAATAATTTGCCGCACATTATATTCCGGTATAGCAAAAAGCTTACTCAACTCTTTTATATTCTTCATGCAAAACCCATTTTCTCAAATTGTTTAATCGATATAGATTTCTGTATCTGTTTTATTTTTCTCCGCACATTGGCATTTTTTATGAGAACAGCCAAAAGATAAATCCTCTGCTCTAAAAGTTTGTGTCTCCGTTTCGCCGTCTATATTGACCAGTACCCTGGCAGTTTCCCGCAAAATATTAACTGAGGTCACCTTGCCCTCGCCGACCGGCGTACCGACCATCTGACCCGGATTCGGCATTCTTTTATGGGCATCTTCATAAGCGGCATGTTCATATTGCAAACAACATAAAAGCCTGCCACAGGCACCTGAAATCTTCGTTGGGTTCATCGCTAAATTCTGCTGCTTTGCCATTTTAATAGAAACCGGATAGAAATCCTGTAAAAAAGAACAACAGCATAACTCCCTGCCGCAAACACCGAGTCCGCCAGTAATCCTGGCTTCATCTCTGACCCCGATTTGCCTCAATTCGATTCTGGTTTTATAGACTGCTGCTAATTCTTTGACTAATTCCCGAAAATCGACTCTGCCGTCAGCGGTAAAATAAAAAACAATCCTCTGCCTGTCCAACATACATTCAACATCTTTTTCCATTTTTAAATTCTCAGAAAAGAAATGCAAATCTTCCTGATCGGCTTTCCTGAGAATCGGCTTTAGCTCATGTTCAATTTTTTCATCAGTCAGTTCTGTTATTTCACCTGTACAAAAGCCTAAATCAATGCCTTGTGATGTTTCAACGATCACTTCATCACCTTTTTTTAACGGTATACCCACCGGGTCAAAATAATAGGCTTTCCCTCTGCCGTGTATCCTTACGCTAATTACCTTAGCCATTAATCTGTAAATCCTTTCTCAACGTCAACAATAATTGTCCGATCATACCTTCAAAGCTGGCATTCACATTGCCCGCCATACGCACTTCCTGAATGGCATCAAAAGAATGCAATAATTGTAGCCGACGTTTTTCTTTATCTATATTTTCAGTCCTATAATATTCAGCTAAGCGTTTGATCCGTGCCAACAAGTCAATTTGCTGAATATCTGTAAGCTTCGTATCTTGCAATAAAATTAAAAGATCATGCAATAGATCTTGCCATACATTCAAAAAAATATCGATTTGATCTTTCATCTTTTTTAAATAATCTAATTTTTCCGTTAATAGAACAGTACGATTACTCGTCGGGAAGGAGAAAAATATATCAATTGCTTCCTGCCTTAAATCTTTGAACGTTTCATCCCCGGAGATCTGCAATGCCTTACCCGGGTTGCCATTGGCATATTTAATGGCAAAACTTTCAGCCGGCGCACGATTTTTCAATTGAAAAATCCGCTCGATTTGCTCTGTACTATATCTTTGGAAGTTCAAAATGATGACACGTGAAATAATCGTATCCAATAAATGATTCAGCAAAGTTGTCGTTAAAAGAAAGACAACATAGGCAGGTGGTTCTTCCAAGGATTTCAAAAGAGCGTTTTGACCTTGCTCATTTAAGTCATCCAAATTAAGTAAATAGACTTTATATTGACTGATTTGAGGTCGTAATTGCAAATCGGAAATAATTTCCTTGCGAATTCTATTAACTTTTATAATCTTATCTTGTTCTCGTTGAATCCACTTAAAATCCGGATGCGTGCCTGCATCAAAATAGCGGCAGGAAGAACATTGACCGCATGCTCCTTCTATAATCTGTTCACCTTGCCGCTGACAAAGAATTTGCTTGGCAAAGGACAGAGCAAATGTTTTTTTACCCATACCCTGATCGGCACAAAATAGGAAAGCATGATTCAATAAACGACCCTCATTAAAACTTTCGGCAAGTCGTTTTTTTAACTCATCTTGACCTATCAGCTGATGATAAGGCAAGTCAGATTCTCTCGTAATGCTCAACATCAATGACGAACACCGTCGCACCGCCGACATTAACTTCTACAGGGAACGGGATATAGGAAGCCCCCATCCCGGTAGGAGCAGTTGTTGTATTGATTGTCGCTTTACGGCTGGAAGAATTCTTTCTGATAATGTCTAAAGCAAACTCTACATCAGGTTCATCCACACCTACCAACAGAGTCGTATTGCCGGATCTTAAAAAACCACCGGTTGAGCTCAATTTGGTCACACGGAAATTAGATTTATTTAATTCCGCCACTAAACGAGAACTGTCTTCATCATTGACAATAGCAAAAATCAATTTCATACGATTATGCCTCCAAGTCTATATATTCCTTCAAATATTGTTTCAAATCTGCATAAATGGCAGCAATAGGTCGATCCGCATTGATCAATTTTACCCTTTCAGGATACCATTGAGCTATTTGCAAATAGCCTGCTCTGGTTCTTTCCATAAAATCTCTGCTTTCCTGATCAATACGATCCGCTTTTTCTACACGTTTGCCGAGTCTTTGCAGCGCTTTATCAACAGTTAAGTCAAAATAAAAAGTCAAATCCGGCTGCAAATTTCTCGTAGCAAATTCATTTAAATATTTGATAAAACCAACATCCATTTCACGACCGAAACCTTGATATGCAGTCGTCGAATCAAAGAAACGATCTGAAATAACAATTTTATTTTGGTCAAGAGCCGGCTTGACAATTTGTTCCACCAATTGTGCTCTGGCCGCTGCAAATAATAACAATTCTGTTTCCGAAGTCATCTCTTGATTCTCATGAGAAAGTAAAACAGTTCTGATCTGTTCACTGATCGATGTACCGCCCGGCTCACGCAGCAAAACATAGGCCACTTTTTGCTGTTCCAAATCTTTTTTCAAAAGCTCTAATTGAGATGATTTGCCGGCACCATCTATTCCTTCAAATGTTAAAAATAATCCTTTTTTTGACTGCATAGAAACCTTCCTTGAATTGTTTCTATCATAACATAGATGCTATTTTCAGGAAATATAAGGAAAAAGAAAACTCGGACCTGCAGTATGAACTGACTGAAAAAAGAACAACAGGGTTTAAATAGCTTAATACCAGATATTCTTTTACCGATTCATTGCAAATACCTTAGTTGCATTAACCTTTGCAATTAGCTTAAAAAACTCTTGTCCTTTCTTGTTTTTCAAGATCCTTTGCTGCTGTAAATTCAGCCCCTCGATCGGTTAGTAAAATCGGTATTACTTGTCGGAATAAAGCAGGCGTGAGGATCTCTTCTAAAAGGTCTAGACCAGTCACCATCCTTTCAGCGGTTCGACGTTCTTGTAGAAAAGCTAAGAAGAAGTCCCATTCTAAGAATTTAAAGGTCTGTAGAAAAGGTCCCTCCGGTTGGTTATAGAGGGTATCCATTTGTACAACATA
>CAYFQU010000029.1:0-11415 GCA_964345335.1 uncultured Mageeibacillus sp.
ATAAGGCAAATTTTGCAGACTTTGCTGCAAAAAGGACATCGCAATTCCTACTTCAGCAATATCTAAATTCGTATGTGCCGAAAAATAGCTGATCCCATGTTTCATTAAATGCAGCAATAAAGCCTGTTCTTGATCATCCGCCAAAATTTGCCGGATAGGCGAGAATAAAAAAGGATGATGCGAAACGATCAAATTACAATTGTTCTGTAAAGCTAAGCGAAAGGCCTGATAAGTCAAATCCAAGCTGAAGACAACCCCTTTTGTTTCGGCTTGTAAATCTCCGAGCGCAGGACCTGTCGGATCCCAACTTTCTTTCCATTCATAGGCTGCAATATGATTCATTTCTTTTAAGACATCAATATGTTTCATTCAAAACCTCTTTTTCCTGCTTTAATAATGAGTTGATATTTTCAGCAATCACTTGATAATGCTCAAAACTTAATGCTTTTTGCCTGGCTAAACGCAGCAATCTCTGCAAATATTCAATTTTTACCTTTTGTTCCGTACTTGAATTCACTTCGATATTAAAGCCGATAAAAGCTTCTGTATCGCTGATTGCATAGATTTCGCCGGTATAATTGGTTAAGATAGTACTATAATATTTATGGCGATCTTTTATAATAATTTCTTTATAAATCGGAAAACCGTTCGCAGCTAACCATTTTCGCAAATGAGACCAAGTCCAATTGGGTTGTAAAATGAAATGATTGGAAGATTTCAGTTTGTGTAAGCTTCGCTCTAAAATTTTACTGATTAAAAAACCGCCCATCCCGCTGATCACGATTGTTTCATCGCCTTGAAGATTGATATTTTCCAGACCGTCGGAGAGAATCAATTCAATATTATCATTTTGTAATGCCGCTTCCTGTATATTACGTTTTGCTTTTACTAAGGGCTTTTCATTGATGTCTACCGCCTTGATGATCGGCTGAAAGCCTTTTTGTTTCAAAGCAATTGGTAAATAAGCATGATCCGTACCGATATCAATCAGCGGATAATCCGCTTTAATCAGATAAGTTAAAGCGGAAATTCTCTCGCTGTATATTTGCTGTTTAAGATCATTCATGCTCAATCTAAATAATCTTTCAATTTTTGGCTTCTGGATGGATGCCTTAATTTACGCAAAGCCTTTGCTTCAATTTGGCGAATTCTTTCCCGTGTGACAGCAAATTCTCTGCCGACCTCTTCTAAAGTTCTGGCACGTCCGTCATCAAGTCCGAAGCGCAGACGCAAAACCTTTTCTTCACGAGGAGTCAACTCCTGCAACACTTCGATCAATTGTTCTTTCAACAAAGCAAAGGATGCTTGATCAGAGGGTGACGGCGCATCATCATCCGGAATGAAATCACCTAAAAAGCTGTCTTCTTCTTCACCGAGCGGCTTTTCCAAAGAAACAGGTTCTTGTGAAATTTTCATAATTTCACGCACTTTATCGACGGTTATATCCATCTCTTTGGCAATTTCTTCCGGCTCAGGCTCTCTGCCTAATGTCTGCAACAGCTGGCGCTGAATCCTGATCATTTTATTGATTGTTTCAACCATATGCACCGGGATGCGAATTGTTCTCGCCTGATCGGCAATGGCTCTGGTGATCGCCTGACGAATCCACCAGGTCGCATACGTTGAGAATTTATAGCCTTTGCGATAGTCAAATTTATCAACTGCTTTGATCAAGCCTAAATTACCTTCCTGTATTAAATCAAGGAAAGAAAGACCGCGTCCGGTATAACGTTTGGCAATGCTGACAACCAAACGCAGATTAGCCGTAGTCAGATGATCTTTAGCTTCCTTATCCCCCATTTCCATGCGAGCAGCCAATTCTTTTTCTTCATCGGCAGTCAACAAATCTACTCGTCCGATTTCTTTCAAATACATTCTGACCGGATCATCGACAATCACCGTATCGGTAAAAATAGGACCGTCCGAAATGTTTTCTTCCTCTTCCTCTTCTTCCTCTTCTTCGACATCATCATAAACTTCGATTCCCGCACTTAACAAGCTGTCCATGACTTCATCAATATAATTCTCATCTAATTTAATCGTCTCCAAATAATCGATGACATCTTGTTGCTTGATTTTATTTTCAGTCCTTGCCGCCTGCGTGATCAAAGATTTGATCGCGAGATCGGCCTGCGGTTTTTCAACGATTTCCTGTTCATCATCATAATCGTCTTTTTTCAGCCTTTTTTTACGGGATTTTTTTTCTTTTTTATCTTTGTCCTTGCTGCTATCCTCTTCGCTTTTCAGGGATTTCTTAGCAGTTTTAACTGTCTTCGTCTCTTTTTTCGTTTCTTTTGCCTCGTCTTTTTTCTCAGTTTCAGCCTTTTTACTTTTGGGCGAAGTTTTTTTCGTTTTTTTAACAGGATTGTCCTGCTCTGTAAGATGCTCTTTGGATATATCTTCCGATTTTTTTGTTTTAGCCATTCTATCCCTCCATATTGTTTTTTATTTTCAATAAATTTTTTGTAATTCTGCTAATTCTTTAATCAATCTATTTTTTTGTTCTTTTTCCAATGTCTTGTCATGAAGCATATTCAGGATTTCTCGCTCCCGGTATTGTCTGGCTGACCTTTCTAATTTTTTTTGTAAATCCGACAAAACCTGCTGATTAATTCGAATACTCTCATCTTCTAAAGAAAAAATTGTTTTCATTAAATCCGGCAATAATTCCGGTATTGCGTCTTCAAACCAATCAATTAAATGCTGTACGCTCACATGATCTTCCGCAACGGCTTGATCAAGCTTCAGAAATATATCCTGAAATGTTTTTGTCAAAAACAAATGTTCACTAAATAAAGAGCGTGTTTCTTGATAGAGTTCCGGATAAGAAGCAATAATCACCAACGTAATAATTTCATAATGCAAATAGGCAGCATCTTCTTTGGGTAAGACAACATGTTTTGCAGCCTGATATTCCGCACTGAAAAGCTGTTTCTGTTTGGTTTCGGCAGAATGAACGGTACCATCTTGGGTTTGCTGTTTAAGTTTTTCAATATCAAATAAAATCGTTTTATCCGAAACATTGATTTCTTCCGCTATTTTTTTGGCATAAAATTCAATCATCACCGCGCTGTTCAGCTTAGCTAAAATGCGGCAAACCCGGTCCGAATATTGATTGATATTCAGCTTTCCCTGTGAATCATGAGCCTCTTCTCGGGCAATGCGTATCTGAAAATCAATCGCATTCGGCGCCTCTCTGAGCAATGCCGCAAAGCGTTCTTTGCCATACATTTTGATATAATTATCAGGATCTTTGGCTTCCTGAAAATTGAGTACCTTAATATCCACATTAAATTTTTCAAAAATATGAATGGCTTTTAAAGCCGCTTCAACACCTGCTCTGTCGGAGTCATAACATAAAATAACATGCTTCGCATATCGATCGATCAATCCGGCCTGTTTTTCGGTTAGGGCGGTTCCCAAGCTCGCTACCGCATTGGTATAACCTGCCTGATGCAAGGCAATAACATCCATATAGCCTTCTGCCAACATGATCGTATCCGGCAAAGGTCGCAGCTGACGCACTAAATTCATGGCAAATAAATTTTCGCTTTTATTATATAAAAGTGTTTCAGGTGAATTAATATATTTAGGCTCATCACCATTTCCCAATGTTCTGCCGCCGAAACCGATAATATATTTACCATGGCTGGGGAAGATCGGAATCATAATTCGGTTTCTGAACAAATCTATCAAATTTCCTTTACTGCTCTTGCGCACCAGACCGGAATGCAGTAAATCCTCCTCTGAAAAACCCTGCTGTTGCAGATGACTCGCCAAGCTGTCCCAACTGTCATCCGCATAACCGATTCCGAAACGTGTCAGCGTGCGTATCGAATAGCCTCTTTGTTTCATATACTGCAAAGCCACTTTGCCTGCAGTTGATTGTAAATTTTTATAATAAAACCTGGCTGCTGCCAATTGAATATTTTGTTGTATCTTTCTTTCCGTCTGCTGTTGATTATACTTTTCAGAATACTCAAAAGACGGTAATTTAATATTCGCTCTCTCAGCCAAAAAGCGCACCGCTTCCGGAAAAGAAACATTCTCTATGTCCTGGATAAATTTGATGGCATTCCCGCCTCTGCGGCAGCTGAAGCAATAAAAAATTTGCTTATTGGGAGATACGCTGAAAGAAGGTTTTGTTTCAGCATGAAAAGGACATAGACCGAAATAATTTGCCGAACTCTTTTTATTCAATTTGACATATTGTTCCACTAAAGCGACGATATCCGTCTGCTCCAGAACTTGCTCAATAATATCTTGTGGAATGAATCCGGGCATAAAAAACCTCCTTGCGCATATAGATCCAATACGACACAAAGAGGTTAATTCCACTATCGCTGAAAAATCTTATTAATTATTCGACATCATCATCCTTTTTTCTGCCAAAAAGACCTTTCTTTTTAGGCTTTTCGACAACAAGTTCTTCTTTGCTGGCAGCCTTTTTATTTTCTTCACTTTTAATAACAGTGCTGATCGCCTGTTTTTTGAATGTCATCATGGTATTGGCAACAGATGTAGCGATCGTAATTTCATCATTCGCAATATTCATCACTTTACCGACTACGCCGCCAATCGTGACAATGGTATCACCGACTTGCAAAGAGTTAATTTTCTCGCGCATTTTCTTTTCTTCTTTTTTCTGCGGACGAATCATCAATAAATACATCAAACCGAAAATAGCAATCATCGGTAATAATGAGAGAAATAAATTGCCTCCGCCTTGAGAATTGGCCGCCTGTGAAATAACTAAAAAGTTTTGCATGTAATGCTGCTCCTTTAATTTTTTATTTTAGATATTTGAAATATTATCATTATCTTCTTGTTGAATCAAATTGTTCATGAAATTCATGATAAAAATCGAGTAATCGATCCGCTTGAATTGCCTCTCTGATTTGTTCCATCAAATGTAACAGGAAATATAAATTATGATAGGAAGTCAATCTTAAACCGAAAATCTCATTGGCTTTGATCAGATGACGAATATAAGCCCTGGTATAATTTTGACAAGTATAACAGTCACAATGCGGATCCAAAGGCGTAAAATCTCTGGCATATTTCGCGTTTCGCACCGTGATTTGACCGATTGAAGTAACTGCTGAGCCGTTTCTGCCTAAACGTGTCGGCCAGACACAATCGAACATATCAATGCCGCGCAAAACGCCTTCCAACAAATAATCCGGCGTACCGACTCCCATCAGATAATGCGGCTTATGTTCCGGTAACAGAGGTCTTAAAACATCCAGCATTTCCAGCATGGTTCCCTTAGGTTCACCAACAGATAAGCCACCGATCGCAATACCAGGCGTATCAAAAGCGATGATCTGCCGGGCACTCATCTTGCGTAAATCTTCATACATGCCGCCTTGAATAATGCCGAAAACAGCCTGTTTTTCCGGATGAGATTGATGCTTTAAGCAACGCTCCAGCCAGCGAGTAGTTCGTTCCAAAGAATTTTCAGTATAAGCATAATCCGCCGGATAAGGAATGCACTCGTCAAGCTGCATCATAATATCCGAACCTAACGCTTCCTGAATATCAATCGCTTTTTCCGGAGAAAGGAAATGTCTGCTGCCGTCAATATGCGACTTAAAATGAACCCCTTCTTCCTCAATTTTCCTGGCATCTGCCAAGCTGAAAACCTGAAAGCCACCGCTGTCAGTTAAGATCGGTTTATGCCAATTCATAAATTGATGTAGACCGCCGGCTTCTTTAATTAAATTCTCTCCCGGACGCATCCAGAGATGATAGGTATTGGATAAAATAATCTGAGCTCTCATCTGCAACAGTTCTTCAGGAGATAAACTCTTAACAGAAGCCTGCGTGCCCACCGGCATAAAAATCGGTGTTTCTATATCACCATGCGGAGTATGTAAAATACCGTATCTGGCTCCTGTTTGTTTACAGATATGTTTTAATTCAAAAGTAACAGCTGTCATAATATCCTCATTCATAATGCGAAATATATAAAAATTTTAAGGCAAAATCAACATGGCATCACCGAAGCTGAAAAAACGATATTCTTCCGCAACAGCATGGGCATATGCTTTTAAGATACGGTCTTTGCCGTAAAAAGCAGAAACAAGCATCAATAAAGTCGATTCCGGCAAATGAAAATTGGTAATTAAACCGTCTAAAATTTTGAATTGATAGCCGGGATAAATAAAGATATCGGTATTTCCTGCGGCAGCTTTCACTAGATGTGTCTTGGCATCGGCGACTGTTTCCAGAACACGACAACTGGTCGTACCGACCGCAATCACTCTGCCGCCTTCCGTTTTGGTTTGATTGATCAAATCGGCTGTTTCCTGATCAATGCTATAACTTTCACTATGCATAAAATGATCTTCAATATTTTCTTCTTTCACAGGTCTGAAGGTACCGATACCGACATGTAAAGTAATTTCCGCTATGCGCACACCTTTTTTCTGTAAATCAGCCAATAACTCTTTCGTAAAATGTAAACCGGCGGTAGGCGCAGCTGCCGAACCGTCAAATTTTGCATAGACCGTCTGATAGCGATCGGGATCTTCCAGCTTCTCCGAAATATAAGGCGGCAAAGGCATTTCACCTAGTTCAGCCAATAATTCCTGCCAGATGCCGTCATAAATAAAGCGAACCTTACGATTACCGTTCTCAAGCACCTCCAAGATTTCAGCCTCTAATTTATTTTCTAAAAAAACAATGCGTTTGCCCGGTTTACATTTTTTACCGGGTCTGACCATCACTTCATATTCTTTATTTTTTAAATCTTTAATGAGTAAAAACTCGATTTGAGAACCTGTATCTTTGCGTTTGCCTAATAATCGTGCCGGAATAACCTTGGTATTATTGATAACCAGGCAATCTCCCGGATTTAAATAATCAATAATGTCATGAAAAACTTTATCTTCAATTCTTGAATCCGGATGTAAAACCATTAAACGGCTCAGATCTCTTTTTTCCGCCGGATGTTGGGCAATCAGTTTTTGAGGTAAATCATAATAAAAATCACTTTTTAGCATATCAATCCCTTTATTTCAGTTTTGCTGGAACGGAGTTTCTCCGCTTCAATCTCCGTTTTTTATCATAACGCTTTATCATAATGGCTTAAAGCCCGATGTGAATATAGCAGTCTGCGACCAACCCGTCCTTTTTCGGTGATATTATACCGCTGTTTCAATTGACTGCGCATTTCTTTTTTAATCTCAGGAACCAAACCGAAATTCGCATTCATCGGCTGAAAATGTTCAGGATCGGCGGAACAAACATAATGTGCCATACTGCCTAAAATCGTTTCCGGCTCCAGATAAGTCGGATAGTGCTCCGGCTCAAGTTCTTTGCCCTGATAATCATTGATCAGACATTTCGCCGCCACCAAACCAGATCCGACGGATTCCACATAGCCTTCTACACCGGTAATTTGTCCCGCAAAAAACAGATGAGGATTCTTCTTATATTGATAGCCTAATTTCAGATGATTGGGAGAATTGATAAAAGAATTGCGATGCATGACGCCATAGCGTTCGAAAATTGCATGTTCTAAACCGGGAATCATACGGAAAATCCTTTTTTGTTCCGGAAAAGTCAATCTTGTTTGAAAGCCGACAATATTATATAAAGTACCAGCCTGATTATCCTGACGCAATTGTACAATTGCATATGCCTGTTGATTGGTTTTCGGATCAATGAGTCCGACCGGTTTCATCGGACCAAACAATAAGGCATTTTGTCCTCTTTTGGCGATTGCTTCAACAGGCATACAGCCTTGAAATAATTTTAGATCATCAAAAGCTTCCACTTCAGCAGTTTTCGCCTGAATTAAGGCCTGATAAAACTGTAAATATTCCGTTTCGGTGAAAGGGCAATTGATATATTCCCCGTCTCCTTTATCATAACGGGAAGCACGAAACACTTTATCCTGATTGATGCTGTCTTTTTCTATGATCGGAGCAACCGCATCAAAAAAATACAGTTCATCTTCACCTAAGAGATCTTGCAAGGATTGGAATAAGGCGTCGCCGGTCAAAGGCCCGCTGGCAATCAATACATAGTCTTTTCGCAGATCAAATTTAGCTAAATCTTGCACTTCTTCCGTTTTGATCTCAATCAGCGGATGAGCCGTTAAAGTGTCGGTAATATATTTCGCAAAGCCTATACGATCAACGGCCAACGCACCACCCGCAGGCACTTTATAAAGATCCGCCGTCTGCATGATCAAGGATTTTTGATAACGTAATTCCTGCTTTAAAGTGCCGACTGCATTTTCAAGTAAATTTGAACGCAAGGAGTTGCTGCATACCAATTCAGCAAAAAACGGCAAGCTATGTGCCGCCGAGTATTTCAGCGGCTTCATTTCATGCAAAATCACCGGTATGCCAGCTTGTGCAATCTGCCAGGCCGCTTCCGAACCGGCTAAACCGGCTCCGATAATATGTACTTTTTTCATTCAATAAATTTATCCTTTACTGCCAGTTTTTTCGGTTTGAGTCATATTATTTTTCGAAACGGTACTCTTTTTCTTTTTAACAGTCTTAACAGTCTTTTTACCAGTTGTCTTTTGATTCGTTTGACAATCCGGATTACTGCATTTTTCATAGAATTTACCGCGATAGCGTTTCTTGACCATATAAGCCTGACATACCGGACATTTTTTAGCTAAAGGAATATCCCAAGAGATAAAATCACAATCCGGATCATTTGTTTTGTCACACACATAAAACTTGGAAGAGCGCCTCTTTTTGGTCGTTTTTTCCAAAATACCGGAACCGCATTTAGGGCAAACTCCGTCCACTTTCACTTCAATCGCTCTGGAATAATCACAATCCGGATAACGATTGCAGGCAATAAATTTGCCATAGCGTCCATGTTTGATAACCAGATCTCCGTCACCGCATTTAGGGCATTTTTCATGAATCGGAACATCCGGAATTTCAACTTTTTCGATATTTTCCTCAGCTCGATCAACAGCTTCATGGAAAGCGGGATAAAAATCTTTTAAAACCTCAACCCAGTCTTTTTCCCCCTCTTCCACAGCATCAAGCCTTTCTTCCATAGCCGCCGTAAAATCAGTATCAACAATGGTCGCAAAATTTTCCTCCAACATCTCCGTTACTAAGAAACCGAGTTCTGTCGGATAAAGAGAGCGACCGTCTTTCTCTACATATTTTCTGTTTAAGATGGTTGAAACAGTCGGTGCATAGGTAGAAGGCCTGCCGATCCCCAGTTCTTCCAAAACTCTGATCAAACTGGCTTCCGTATAGCGTGCCGGAGGCGTGGTAAATTTTTGCTCAGGTTCCAGTTTATCCAGTATTAAAGTATCTCCTTCCGCCAATACCGGCAGATTTTCTTTATTCAAATCATCTTCATTGTTTTCGCTGTTTTCCTCAAAATCAAAACCATATTGCTTCATCCAGCCCGGAAATTTCAGAGTTTCACCCCTAGCTCTGAATATATGCTGCTTGGCATTGATTTCAGCGGAAACAGTATCGAAAATTGCCGGAACCATTTGCGATGCAATAAATTTATTCCAAATCAACTGATATAAACGAAATTGCTCATTGCTCAATTGATCTTTGATCACAAAGGGTGACAATTCAAAATGAGCCGGTCTAATACATTCATGTGCATTTTGAGCGTCTTTTTTATTTTTATAGTAATTTGCTTTTTTCGGCAAAAATTCTTGTCCGTGTTCTTTTAAGATTGTCTCTCTGGCAGCCGCAGCAGCTTCCGGTGAGATACGCACAGAATCGGTACGCAGATAGGTGATCAAAGCCGTTGAACCATGCCCCTTCAAGTCAACTCCTTCATATAGCTGCTGTGCGACACGCATTGTTCTGGCAGAAGAAAAGCCTAATTTTCTGGAGGCTTCCTGCTGTAAAGTCGAGGTTGTATAAGGCGGTTTCGCATGTCTTTTCGCCTCTTTTTTATTGACCTTTTCAACAAGATAAGAAGCCGTTTTTAAATCATTCAGCAATGCTTTGACATCTGCTTCTTTGGCTAAAGGGATTTTTTTCACTTTTCCGGAAATTTTATCACCATAATAACGAACCCGAAAGGCAGGGTCTTTTTCAGCTTTTTTCAAAAAAGCTGTCAAGAGCCAATATTCTTCCGGTTCGAAAGCTTTAATCTCACGTTCACGGTCAACAATAATTTTAGTAGTAACGCTTTGTACACGGCCGGCAGATAAACCTTTGCGAATTTTTTTCCAGAGCAGAGGACTTAATTCATAGCCGACCAGGCGATCAAGAATACGCCTGGCTTGTTGTGCATTCACCAGATTCATATCGATTTGATGCGGATTTTCCAAAGCGGACTGCACACTGTTTTTGGTAATTTCATTAAAAGATATACGGCAGGGTGTTGTTTCATCAATTTTCAAAGCGTTCGCCAAATGCCAGGCAATCGCTTCTCCTTCTCTGTCCGGGTCGGTTGCAAGCAATACCTGATCGGCGTCTTCCTTTAATTTTTTAATCTCTTTGACTACTTTTTCTTTACCGCGCATCGTGATATAGCGCGGCTTAAAATCACGATTTACATCAACGCCTAAAGTTGAGGCGGGTAAATCCCGAATATGACCGACAGATGCGGTCACTTTATAATTTTGTCCCAAATAACGACCGATTGTATTTGCCTTAGCAGGTGATTCAACGATCACTAACGTTTTTCCCATGATATTCCTCATATACTTTCCAGACTACAATCTACATATATACAAGAATAAATTTGGCTTGTCAAAAAACGTTTTAAAAAATATTTTAAAAACGCTTCATATTCAGCAGATAATGTCCGGCATGATCAATAATCAATCCCCGTTTTTGTAAAATGCCTACATGTCGTAATAATTCAGAAACGGAGAGATCAAAAAAATCCATCAATTGATTTAAGTTCGGTTCGAAATAAGAAATATGTTCCAGAATTTTCTCCTGCATGACAGTTAAATCCAAGGCGTCCATACGACTGATTCGGGCAATGTCCTGCAAATTCATAATGATTTTTGCTCCGTCATTGATCAATTGATGACAACCTTGACTGTTTTCCATGAAAATCGAACCGGGAACGGCAAAAACGTCACGATTTTGTTCTAAAGCACATTGGGCGGTGATCATCGTACCGCTTTTTAAACCGGCCTCCGCTACGATCAAGCGTTTAGCAAGCCCGCTGATCAGACGATTACGCATCGGAAACTGATGCGGGCGCGGTCTTGTCCCCGGCAAAAATTCACTGAGCAAAGTGCCCTGCTCCATAATTTTCTGATATAAAGCATATTGATTGGCGGGGTAACATATATCCACCCCATTTCCTAAAACCGCTACTGTATTCATATTGTTTTGCAAAGCAGCTTTTTGGGCAATCGAATCAATTCCGTTCGCCATGCCGCTGATTATTGTAACCGCTTCATGTTGAAAATATCGCACCAGAATATTCGCCACC
>CAYFQU010000029.1:11425-18314 GCA_964345335.1 uncultured Mageeibacillus sp.
GTCGGATTTCTGGATCCGATAATACTGAGCGTGAGATTTTCCTGATAGTTTAAATCTTTACCTCTGATAAACAAAAAAGCCGGCGGATCAGGAATTTCTTTTAACAGCTTCGGATAATCGGCGTCCAGAAATGAGATCACTCTTATTTTTTCTTTAGCTGAACTCTTTATTAAAGATTTATGTAAGGTAACGGATTGCCGCAGAGTATGATACATTGCTTCTGTCGATGTAAAATTTTTCAAAAATTTAAGCTGAGAAACTCTGCCCCAATGTTTTTCTCTCATATATTGAAATATTGTTTGCCAATTTGCGTCATATAAATAAGCCATGCCGTTCTCCTATGCTTTCATGATTTGTCTGCGAAAGAAAACAGCTTCATCCAAATGTTCCATTTTAATGAAATCGCTTTGTTCAATATCGGCAATTGTTCTGGCTACCCTTAATAAATCAATATAGGCTCTGGAGCTTATATGAAGCGTTTTTATTTCCTGTTCAAAACAATGCAATAAGGAATCTGTAATATTAAATTGTTCTGTCATATTTTTAATGCTTAAACAACCATTGCGATAATCTCCTGCTTCCTTTCGCTGCCGAAAAATCTGCCGTTCTCTGGCCGCTGCGATATGTTTTTTTATACTTGCAAAGTGTCTTGTTATATCTTCGGGCTTTTGATGAGAAAGTACTTCTTCTTGTTTGGGATTAGATATGGCAATTACGATTTGAAAACGATCATAAAGAGCGCCGGTAATTTTTGCTTGAAATCGATCAATTTCAGATTTTTTGCAAGAACAAAGATTGCGACTTTCAAATAAAAAACCACAGGGACAGGGATTCATCGTCGCCACCAACAGAAAATTAGCTGGAAAAGATATTTTCATATTATCCTGGAAAACATCAATTTTCTTTTCCAGCATAGGTCTTCTTAAAGCCTGCAAGGTTTCCTTTTTAAACAAATTTAATTCATCTAAAAATAAAATGCCTTCATTGGCCATTGAGCAAAGTCCCGGTATTTTCTTCTGAGCATCCCCTAATAATTGTTTCATCGTCATCATTTGATGTGCCATGACAAAAGGCCTGATTTGGAAATTGTACAGCTCAGACCAAATCCCGCGCACTGAATAAAGTTTATATATTTCGGCTTTGACCTGTTCATCCGGTTCAGGTAACAGATATTGCATTTGTTTCGCCAATGTTGTTTTGCCGCTGCCCGGCGAACCTATCATCAAGAAAGGATGCCAGCCGGCAATTGCTATTTCCATAGCCCGATAGGCCATTGGTTGTTGAATATAAATCAAGGCATCGGGAAGATTTTGCTTCTGTCTGAAACTGACTGTTTGGATCTGATATAAATCTCTTCGCTTATTTTCAATAATATCGACGGCTTCCATGATGTTTTTTACGGCAAAAAACAATTGCTCGTATAATTTCGCCTCAATCAATTCTCCCTGATTTGTTGTCGGAATAATCATTAAATATTGCATCGGATCAAGATCTCGCATGACTGCATATACACCCGGAACAGATTCGACTTTTCCGGATAAAGATAAACCACCTAAAATGAAGAGCGGATCTTTCCCTTGATAATTGATTTGTGCATCGGCCAGCAAAATAGCGATCGCGATTGCTAAGTCCAAAGTATTGGCATCATTTTGCTTCATCTCCGGATAAATGTTGCAGATAATTCTGCTTTGGGGTATTTGAAAGCCATTATTCTGTAAAGCCGCTCTGATTCGGCTGAAGATCTCATTGCCTTTTCT
The DNA here is from genome assembly GCA_964345335.1 of uncultured Mageeibacillus sp. Taxonomy (GTDB): domain Bacteria; phylum Bacillota; class Clostridia; order Saccharofermentanales; family DTU023; genus UBA5436. Next base: position 13,183 of record CAYFQU010000029.1, read on the forward strand.
GCTGTTTAAGCCGCTGATTTCAAAACGCGGCATACCTTTTAAGATAGAGATCTCAATGGTTATTTTCTGCATTTCCAAACCATTGCAGATTGCTGAATGAATGATCGCATATTTCATCATAAAAAACTCCTTGTTTTCTATTTTCCGGAAAACAAGGAGTCAAAAGTTTTATTTTTTTGAGAATAAAATGAATTTTAAGAAATTATTTTATATGATTATATAACTACGGCTAAACGTTCTAAGTCCTATCACGCTCATTTAGTTTTCTTTGATCACGACAGTCGCTATTTCCAGCATTTTTATGCTTGTTTGGAAATTATCAGCGATTAAATCAAAAACCGCATCTTCAGATAAAACACCGCATTTTAAATTTTCTGGCAATTGCCTGTGATTGCTGGCTTCAAAATCTTTCATGAACTGCTCGCTGCCATAATATTCACGCAATTCCTGATACTGCTTCTGCACAGCTAAAAATCGATCTAAATTCTCATTCAGCGCAGCCAGAATCTCGGTATGTTCATCCAGAATTTTTTCCATCTTTTCAATATGTTCAATACGACTCATTTTATTTCCTTTTCAGGCTTAAAACAAAACTTCAGAACCCGCACGTTTTGTTTGGGCTATTTTTCTGCCGTTTTTATATGAATATAATACAACCGCATTTTCATTTAATGCCTGATAATAATCTTTGGCGTCAAGTACAATAAAACTGGCCGGTTTACCGACTTCAATGCCATAATGATCAGTAACATGCAGCGTTTTTGCCGCATTCGTCGTGATAAAGCGATAGGCGTTCATAATATCTTGATAACCCATCATACCGCAGACGTTCAGACCGAAAATATTGGCATCTCTGAGATTGCCGTTGCCCATTGGAAACCATGGATCGAATACATCATCCTGACCGAAGGATACATTGAGACCGGCTTCCGTCAACTCTTTCACTCTAGTCACACTTCTGCGTTTCGGATATGTATCCGCTCTGCCTCCCAGATGAATATTGACTAATGGATTGGCGACAAAATTGATTTTACTCATTTTCAAAAGGCGCATTAAACGCAAGACATAGGCATTATTATAGGAATGCATGGCTGTGGTATGGCTGGCTGTAACTTTATCAAACAAACCTAATTCCAAAGCTCTGGCGGCGACGGTTTCCAAACCTCTGGATGCTTCATCGTCAATTTCATCACAATGCACATCCACCAATAAATCATGCTCTGCCGCAAGTTCCATCGCATAATTAATGGATTCCACGCTATATTCCCTGGTAAATTCAAAGTGCGGTATCGCCCCGATAACATCAGCACCCAAGCGAACAGATTCTTCCAATAACTCCTTGCCATCGGGATAACTGAGTATGCCTTCCTGAGGAAATGCTACGACTTGAATTTCCATCACATCTTTCAGCTCTTCCCGCAATTCAATTAAGGTCTGCATCGCAATCAATGACGGGTCTGTTGAATCAACATGCGTGCGGATAAATTGCACGCCGTGTTTCGCATACATGCGTACCACTCTGTTCACTCGCTCACGGATATCTTCTCTGCTCAATTTATCTTTTCTTTTGCTCCAGCATTCAATGCCTTCAAAAAGTGTTCCCGACATATTCCAGACAGGATCTCCTGCCGTCAAGCAAGCATCTAAATGTACATGCGATTCAACGAAAGGCGGTAAAAGTAAATTCCCTTCCAGATCGATAATTTCTTCATTTTCTTTCGGCTCTAAATTCTTGCCGATTGCAGTAAATTTAGAATTTTCAACCCTGATATCCTGTAATTCCTGATTATTTTCTATAGAGGTATTCCGGAACAGCATTTGCACTCTCCTTTTGTATTTGCAATTTATTGGTCAAGCGATCATGTGCATAGTAAATCAGCATGGCACTGAACATAGCGTTTAGGCTGGCAATTCCTATCGAAACAAAATTACCTACTAAAGCTCCGACAATGACACCTAATACAGCGCCGTAATTAATTGATTTTTCTGTTTGCAGAGCCTGTTCATTCAAATAATCTTCTTTATGTAGGAAGAAGTCTAGGATAATAATACCGCCAACCGGTGGTAAAGTGGCGTTCAAGAAGCTTAACCAGCCAATGAAGTTATTGTATAACCAGAGAGCTGATACAGTGCCGACTAAACCGGCTACAATAACCATCGGACGTTTGCGTACGCCGGTAATATTAGATAGGCCTAAAGCACCTGTATATAAGGCATTATCATTTGTCGTCCAAATATTTGCTCCGAGCACGATTAAAGCAGCTATTGCCAAACCTTGAGCAATCATCACATAAAAAATATCATCTTTACCTGTAAAAGCACCGCCGACAGCTCCGAAGAAAAACATTAAAGTATTGCCGATACTGAACGCTACAACCGTACTGATCGTGGCAATTTTCGTATTTTTAGCAAATCTGGCAAAGTTCGGGGTTGCCGTCCCACCGCTGATAAAAGATCCGATGACCATTCCGGTACCGGCAAAAATTGACAGACTGCCGGAGTTTTGAGCAAACAAAGCATGTGCACCTTGCTCGCCGGATAAGGCTAAACTCATGGAGTAAATACCGAGTATGGTGATTAAAGGCACTGAAATATAACTGATGATTTCCATTCCTTTAATCCCGAAATAAGCACTGGTCGTCATACAGATGCCGGCAATCGCAATCAGCAATACCGGACTGACATGCAGGAGTTCAGCAGCCGGCACGGCGAACATAGCGGCCCCTACACCAAACCAGCCGATTTGAGTCATGCCGATAAACAAAGAAGCTAATTTTGAACCTTGTTTGCCAAATGATTTGCGAGCGAGTAAATCAAAGGATAAACCGGTCTTGCTGCCGATATAAGCTAATAAGCCGGTATAAGCGGATAAAATAATACCGCCAATTATAATGGACCAGAGAAAGCCTGATAAGTCTAAGCCAAGGCCTAATTTAGCACCGACTGACATACTGGCTGAGAAAAAAGTAAAGCCCAGCATAATAAAAAACATAGCAAAGAAACCTTTGCGAGCTTTTGCCGGAACTTTTTCGAATGTGTAATCGTGATCAATGATCTGTTCTTGTTCTTTTAATGCTTGAGTTTTTACGTCAAACTCATTCTGATTTTGAGTATTCTTCATGCTACTCCTACCTCCTAAAATTTTTCGGTGTTGTGGAGAGCTATAAAAAAAGCGCCCTCCCACAAGGAAAGACGCATGAAAATACATCATATATTTATTTCGCATCCGATCCTTGGAGGCCTCACGGGACCCGCCTTAAAGCACCGTTAGTTATAATGCTGGAAAAATTATTTTTTGTCAAACAATTTAAAAATATTTTGCCGTATTCCGCAAATTATCTTTACTGATCTCTTTATCTTATGAATCTGTTCTCGGCTGATCATCATTCAAAAGCTCCATTTCATGCTCATTGAGCAGAGGAAATTGAATCTTGATGATAAAATTTTGTTCCTTGATCTCTGCGGTTATTTGCCCATTCATCTTTTCGCTCAATCCTTTGGCAATCGACAGTCCCAAGCCTGTAGAGCTGTGCCGTCTTGCTGGATCCGCTTTATAAAAATTCTTAAAAAGCATATCGGGATCGATCTTCTCCTCCTCTGCCATACCATTGATAAATTCTAAGAAGGCCCTATCCTGATTTTTCTTTAAAATAACTTTAAATTTATCTCTGCCATGTTGTAGAATGTTTTTTTAAATATTCTGTATAATGCGTTCCAAAGCATTTTTATCAGCGTAAATATAGAATAAAGATTCCTCAATCTCCAAGTCTGCCTCGATCTCTTTCTTTTTAAAATCTTCATAATAGATAAACAGCTGATGCAAAAGACATTCCCGCAAATTAACCGGTTTATTTTCTAGCTTATATTCCTCTTGCTGTAATTTAGAATAAGTAAATAGATTCTCTAAAATATTGCTTAAACTCGCCACACGTTCCTGCATAATTTGAATATAGTATGTGCGTTTTTGTATATCCTCCGTTATAGAAACTGCTAAAGAATCGGAACATTTTTTTGCGTTAAAGCGACCGCGATCTGTCCTGTGCGTTCCAACCCCTCATAAATATGGATCATCTGATCTGAAATCACTTTATACTTATGAATTCCAAGTTGGTCCAATATAGGCAAAGCTTCTTTTGTTTGTGAAGTACTCAATTCAATTCTTTCACGGCTTATTGCCGCAAGCTCGGCACTGTCGATTTCATTTACCAGATGACCGGAATCAATAATCCCGAAGCGTGTCGCCAGCTTTTGCAACTCATCCAGGATATGGCTGGAAATAATAAATGTGACCTTTTCTGTTTGATTAATATTGAAAATCAGTTCTCGTATTTCAGCAATGCCCTGCGGATCCAAACCGTTCATCGGTTCATCCAAAAGGATCAAATCCTGGGAACCGATCAATGCCAAAGCGATCCCTAAACGCTCTTTCATTCCTAAAGAGAATTTTTTCACCGGTTTTTTTCGAACATCTGCCAAACCGACTTGTTTCAGCAAATGTTCCGCTAAAGATTTATCCTGAATTCCCATCGCTAGGGATTTCAGTTCTAAATGCTGCAGAGCATTGAGATTCGGATAGATTCCGGTATGTTCAATTAAACAGCCCACTCTTGTCGCACCGATTCCTAACTCGCTGCTTGCTTCTCCAAACAGACGATATTCTCCGGAACTCTGTCTGGATAAGCCGGCAATGATTTTCAAGAGAGTTGTCTTTCCGGCACCGTTTCGCCCGATCAGACCATAAATTTCACCCTGTTCCAATTTCAGAGAAACTGACTCCAAGGCTTTTGTTTTACCATAAATTTTTGATAAATTATTTGTTTCCAATATGACAGGCATACTTTTTCCTTTCTCTACCTATTTGTAAATTTTTCGAGGATGGAACGGGTCATTCGATCCTCATGCTTCTACTCTGCCTCAAAAGATTTCAAACTTCGTATAGAAAAAGTAAAGAAAGTATAAAGTTTTATTTTTGATGTTTAGGCTAAAAACTCGGATGATCAATCAGGGAGCTAAACGAAAACCTATACCCCAAACCGTTTCAATATATTCACGCTCACTAAAAGCCTTGATCTTTTTTCTGATATTGGAAATATGTACATTGATTGTTTTATCGCTGCCCATATAATAGTCAT
>CAYFQU010000030.1:0-10250 GCA_964345335.1 uncultured Mageeibacillus sp.
CTAACAAGCCTATCTTGCAAGTACCTGACTTTAAGCTGACAGATTTGTCACTTTCGAAAAAGTAAAATATAGCCATGTGGCTCTGGCATTTTGAGGAATCTAAATATTTTGTGCTTACAGATGATTTAGAATAGATAAAACAGCTCTTATGTTTTGCTGCAATTTAAATAATTTGTTGATAAAAACGAATTTGAAAATAGGCACCCTGTTGATAATTGCCCGCCTTAATCTCGCCGTAATTCGCATGAATAATTTGTTTAGCCAGGGCCAGACCGATCCCGATGCTGTTGGGGTTGGCATTTTCACCGCGGTAGAAACGCTCAAAAATATACGGTAAATCTTTTTCTGAAAATCCTGTACCTGTATCTTCGATTAAAATTTCGGTATAAAGGGGATTTTGTATGCAATTGATATTGATTTGACCGTTTTCCGGCGTATGCTCAATGGAATTCTTTACTAAATTGATCAGGGCCTCGGTCATCCAGAATTCATCACAAAATAAAGTTCCGGCCGGTTTGATCCGCAAATTGATATTTTTTAATTCAAGATTGATCTCCAAACTGCTGATCGTTTTCTGCAAAAGTTCTTTCACGGGTATTGCTTTGCGGTTCATTTTCAAAGTCCCCGCATCAAGTTTGGATAAAATCAATAAGTTTTCAATCAGACGATTCATGCGATCCAAATTACGATAAATTTTATGTAATAAGTTTTGCTTAATTTGCGGATCTTCTTCTTTTTGAAAATTTTTGATCAATAATTGCAAGGTCGCCAAAGGTGTTCTGAATTGATGAGAAATATCCGCCAAGCTATCTGCCAGATATTGTTTGTCCTTCAGCAAGAGATTCTGTTTATCCTGTAATTGCAGGAGTAATTTTTCAATATTGGTCGATAAAATACTTAATTCTCCTTCTTTATATTCATCTAAACTCATCATTTTTTGTGAAAAGAGGATTTGATCCAGATGCATATTGAGAGAAACTAATTTTTTATAACGTCTATATTGAAAAATCAGAAAAAGAATATTCCAAAACAAGGAAAGGATAAGGCAGACATAGAAATATCCCGGTTTAAAAGCCACACAAAAGATGAGCAGGACAATGAAAAGAAGCCCATGCAATAAAAGCATTTTTTTGATTTCAGGATTTCTGAGAAAAGCCAACATCTGTCTTTAATCCATGCGATAACCGATACCGCGTACCGTTTTGAGAATTTGCGGATTTTTCGGATCGTCCTCAATTTTTTCACGCAGTCTTTTTATATAGACGGTCAAAGTATTGTCCTGAATAAATTCTCCGGATGTATTGTAAATTTCTTCAACCAATAAATCTCTGGTGACGATTCTTTCGCGATTGTTCAGGAACACCAATAATAATTTGTATTCCAAAGCGGAGAGAATCACTTCTTCCTGATCTTTCAGGACAATAGCCTTCTGTGTATCGATTGTCAGGGATCCGATCTTGATATTTTCCTTTTTAGCCTGGCGTCTTAAAACATTTTTGATGCGGGAGATCAATTCACGCGGTCTGAACGGTTTGGCGATATAATCATCAGCACCAAGCTCCAAACCGGTTACCGTACTGAATTCATCGCCCAAAGCACTTAAAAAAATGATCGGGACGGCATATTCCGCTTTGATCGCCGAACATAAAGAAAAACCATTCCCTTCTTTGAGCGTGATGTCAAGTAAAATCAAATCGACGGTTTGTTCACGCAAAATATTCAGAGCTTCCGTTTGACCGTTGGTCGAGACAACGGAAAAACCTTCTTTCTCCAAAAAAGAAGTTAATTCTTCTACGATATCCTGTTCATCTTCTACTAATAAAATTCGGGTATTCATGTTATGCTGTTAGATTAAATATTTTACCGAAGAGAAGTCGATTGCTCAGCTCCTTTTCCTTTTACTTTCATATCCTTAAGCCAATTCCAAGGCAATTTCAATCATACTGCCAAAACCGGTTTGTCTTGCTTCCGCCGAAATAATTTCATCATGATAGAGATGATCGGAAATTGTCAGGATGCAGAGTGCTTTTTTATTGAAACGAGCCGCATTCATATAAAGAGCAGCCGCTTCCATTTCAATGGCGATAACATTCATCTTTTTCCATTGATCATTAAATTGGGGGTCATCATTATAAAAAACATCGGAAGATAAAATATTGCCGACTACATACTTTTTGTTTTGAGCCTTGGCAATGTCTACCGCTTTGCTCAATAAATCAAAATCAGCAATCGGAGCAAATGTTCCGGTCAAATTGTATTGATCAGCCCATCTTGAATTGGTACAAGCACCCATGCCGAAAACAATATCCATAATATGTACATCATCCCGCAAAGCACCGGCAGAACCGACGCGAATGATACTTTCTACATCATAGAAATGATAAAGTTCATAAGAATAAATTCCGATGGAGGGCATGCCCATACCGGATCCCATCACCGAAATTTTTTTGCCCTGATAAGTTCCCGTATAGCCGAACATATTGCGAATTGTATTAAAACATTGTACATCTTCCAAATAAGTATCAGCTATAAACTTTGCTCTCAGCGGATCACCCGGTACCAAAACTGTTTTTGCTATATCGCCTTTTTCTGCGCCAATATGAGGTGTTGCCATCGTCTTTTCTCCTTGAACCATTCTATATTCTGTGTCCAATCGCCTTCTATTTTAGAGCTTAAAGTCCAGGCTGACAATGTTTCGTAAATGCTGCTTGAAAAAGCTAAATTAAATCCGCAAATTTCGCGTTTAAAAAAGCGGCAATTTGCTGCGGCTGCACGATAACCTGTGCCCCGATTTGCCCGGCACTGATCGCTACATCATCCAAGAGCTGCACCGTTTCCTCAAAAAAGATCGGAAATTGTTTTTTCAGTCCGATCGGGGAGCAGCCCCCGTGTATATAGCCGGTCAAAGATTTTAAATCTTTCTGTGCAATCATTTCAATCCTTTTCTGTCCGGCTGCTGTCGCCGCTTTTTTCAAATCCAAATGACTGTTACCCGGGATGACGAAAACGAAATAGTCTTTTTCCCCTTTTGTGACCAATGTTTTATAAACCGTATCCGGCTTTCTGCCGATTTTTCGCGCAACAGAAACAGCATCAAGCTGTTCATCTGCAACACTGTAAAAACCGGCTTCATAGTCGATCTGATGTTGTTCCAGGATACGCATCACATTTGTTTTTTTCATATTCGATCCCATCTTCCTGTGCTTCATGCTCAGCTCTGAACAGCCTCATACCATAACATTTTACTGTTCATCTTCGTTGCTCAGATCCGGCAAAACTTAGCCTAAATTCAGTTTCAAATCGTCTTTTTTGATCCAATTTATTTTTCTTAAAACAACAGAGAAAATCCAGGTCAGAACGGCCGGTAAAAGAAAGCTGATCAGCAGAAGATATAAATAGTCCAGACCCGTAGCTTGTAAAGCGGCCGCACCGTGACTTAAAGCTGCTTCCGAGGGATTGATCCAGCCGGTTAAAACACCGATCGGACCGACTAAGCCAGAAGTTCCCATACCGGAAGAAATCGGAGCACCGTTCATCTCAATTTTAAAGACGGCAGTTGACAAAGGGCCGGTGATCGCCGAGGCTAAAATCGGCGGAATCCAGATTTTCGGATTCTTGACAATATTCGGCATTTGCAGCATAGAAGTGCCGATGCCCTGCGCCAAAAATCCGCCTAAACCGTTTTCACGATAAGACATCACAGCAAACCCTACCATCTGGGCACAACAGCCTGCATGGGCCGCTCCGCCTGCCAAGCCGACCAAACCAAAAGCCGCCGCAATAGCCGCCGAACTGATCGGCAAAGTCAATGCGATCCCCATCAATACGGAAACAACAATGCCCATGATGATCGGTTGCTGCTCCGTTGCCCAGATAATTGCCGAACCGATGCTTGTAGCTGCTTTGCCGATAGCCGGCGCCCACCATAATGTTAAACCGATACCGACAAATAAAGTGACAAACGGAGTGACAATAATATCGATCTTTGTCGTTTTGGAAACGAGTTTGCCAAATTCCGCAGCAAATAAAACGATGATTAAAACAGCTAAAGGACCGCCGGCTCCCGCCAGTTCATTCGCCGCCAAGCCGACCGCTGACGTGGCAAACATCACAAGAGGCGGTGCTTTCAATGAGTAAGCAATCGCAACCGCCATCGCCGCGCCGGTTGCCTTTGCAGCAAATTGTCCGATTTGAGAAAGTATAGAGCCAATTTGTGTTTCCAAACCGACTAAACCGGCAATCGTATTGATGATCGTGCCGATCAATAAACTGGCAAATAAGCCTAATGCCATCGCACCTAAGGCATCAATCGCATATCTCTTGAAAGAAATTTCAATATTTTGTTTTTTCAAAAAAGCTTTGAACCCTTTTGTTTTAGAGCTTTGTTTCGCTAATAAAGCTTCTTTCAAAACAGGTTCCTTATTTTGATTTTGACTGGGCGTATCTTTTTCCAGCAAAGTTTTTTCGAATATTGATTCATCTTGTTCCTGCTTTTTCATCGTTATGCTCCTCATTTTTATATAATTAACTGTACTATAAAGCGAAATAATAGCGCGGTCAAACCGCATCATTAAACCTGATTTTCATATTGCAATTGGTAAAGCACTTTGAATAAACCGTCCTGAGCCAAAAGTTCTTCCCGCGTCCCTTGTTCAGCGACCCTGCCATGATGCAAAACAATGATTTTATCCGCATCCGCAATTGTCGAAATACGATGGGCGACCGCCAGCATCGTGCGTGCTTTCGCCATATTGCGGATGGCATCCTGAATCAGTATTTCGGTTTCTGTATCAATATTTGCCGTGGCTTCATCTAAAATCAATAGAGGAGGTTCGGTTGCGATAGTCCTGGCAAAAGCCAATAGCTGTCTTTGTCCTGCGGACAAGGTACTGCCTCGTTCCGTTACATATTGTTGGTATTTTCTGGGTAATTTTTCAATAAAGGTATGGGCATTGACGATCTCAGCTGCCGTTCTGGCCATTCGTTCACTGACCTCAGCTCGATTTAAAGTAATATTGTTCAAAATATTACCCGAATATAAAAAGACATCTTGTTGTACTACTCCGATTGCTTTCCGCAAATCCGCCATTTTATATTCTTTAATATCTCTGCCATCAATTAAAATCTGACCTTTTTGCACATCATAAAAACGGCATAGCAAATGCATAATCGTTGATTTTCCCGCCCCGGTGCTGCCGACAAAAGCCACGAATTGACCGGGCATAATTTCAAATGATACATCTTTCAAAACCCATTCATCTGCAAGATAGGAAAACCAAACGTTTTTGAATTCAATTTTACCTGCGAAATGTGCCCAATCAATCTCCTGCTCCCCGCCTGACGTTTCTTCCGGTTCATCCAACAGACGGAAGATTCTGGAAGTAGAAGTAACGGCGGATTGCACCAAATTATACGTTTCAGCCAATTGCAGAATCGGCTGAAAAAAGTGTTGTATATAATCGATAAAAGCAGTCAAAACGCCGAAGGTAATCAGGCCTTCCAAATGACGGACACCACCGAACCAGATCAAGGCGGCAATCCCCAATGATCTGACAATTTCAATCGAAGGACGGTAAAAAGCATAATAACGAACTTCTTTGCGGCTGCTCTTTAAATATTCCTGATTGATCGCATCAAATTCCTTGGAAATTTGTTTTTGACGATGAAAAATCTGAATCGTACGCATACCGGAAATATTTTCCGATAATTTGGTATTGATAATCGATAATAATCTTCGTTGATTAAAATAAATTTTGCGAATCGCTTTTTTAAAAATGACGGAAACCAGGGCAATTAGCGGGACTAAAATAATAATCATGCCGGCTAATTTGGCATTCATACTGAACATGATCGCAATGATCCCGCCCAAGGCAAAGAGATTTTTCAAAATGCTCGACAAAACGGAAGTAAACATTTCATTTAAGGTTTCCGTATCATTGGTCACTCTAGTCACCAAGCTGCCCAAAGGATAATGGTCAAAAAACTTCATTGGCAGGCGCAGTATATGATCATAGAGATTCTGCCGGATGGAGAGCAGAATTTTTTTTTCGTATTAGTGTAAAATATAGGCTTGAAAATAGCTGCCGAAAAAAGCTAAACAGACAGTCAAGAAATAATAAAGTCCCAACTTTGCCGCTTCACGAACAGCTTGATTTTGCTGCATTGCTGTCGCCGTCTTGGAAATAAAAACAGCAACTTGATGATCAAGCAGAATTTGGATAATTTTCGGCTGTGCCAAAGTCGCCATGGTCGAAATAATAATCAAGAAAAAAACGATCAGGAATTTCGGCCAATAAGGCAGAGCATATTTATATAAACGAGTCAGAGAAAAATTCTTTCTGCTCTCCATCTGCTCTTTGGTATATTCTTCGACGGAATGTATTTCTTTCGGCATTATTCTACACTCCCCTCATCTGCATTTTTCAATTCCGCTTCCAACAATTGACGATGATATAATTGCTCATAAAAACCGCCTGTTTGTTTTAACAGAAGCTCATGATTGCCCCTTTGTACGACCTCACCGTTTTCGATGACGATGATTTGATCCGCATTTTTTACCGTAGAAACACGCTGACTGACAAGAATCAGGCTTTGCCGATATTCTTTCAGATGATTTAAAATATAGTGTTCCGTATTGGTATCAACAGCAGACAAGGCATCATCTAAAATCAGCATTTTCGTATCTTGATAATGGGCTCTGGCAATTGAAATTCTTTGTTTTTGGCCGCCTGATAAGGTGACGCCGCGTTCACCTACCCAAGTTTCATATTGTTCAGGCATTTGCATGATATCCTGATCGATCTGAGAGAATATTGCCGACGCTTTGATATCATCCTCTAAAAAGGAATCATCACTGCTGAAAGCGATATTGCGGGCAATACTACGTGAGAACAAGAAACTTTCCTGTTCCACCAAAGCAATCGCAGCGTATAAATCCGCAAAAGAAATATCTCTGATGTCCACATCATTGATTAAAATCGAACCGGAACTGACATCATAGCGGCGCATAATCAAAGAGAGAATCGTACTTTTCCCACTTCCAGTTCTGCCTAAGATCGCCAGACTTTTTTGATTTTCAACAGTAAAGCTAATATTTTTCAAAATATAAGGCTCATCTTCATGATATCTGAAAGAAACATTGCGGAATTCAAGCTTCACTTGATCCAAAGGGATCGGAATCGGATTCTCAGGTTCCTTGATTGTCGGCTCTTGCTTTAAAATTTCATTGATCCGGGTGATAGCGGCAATTCCTCTTTGAAATGTATTGACCACCATACCGAGAGCGACCATCGGCCAAACCATCAGCCGGACATATTGAATGACGGCGATAAAATCTCCCAATGTAAGGGTATTCTGCCTAATACCACGCACGCCGTACATGATGAAAACAATCAAAGCGACACCAGCAATAAAAGTGATTAAAGGATCAAATAAAGCTGAAATCTTTAATAAATTGATATTTTTCTTTTTATATTTTTCATTTACTCCTAAAAAAGCATCTGTACAATTTTTTTCGATATTAAAAGCTTTAATATTATGAATACCGGAAATATTTTCTTGTACTTCATTGGTTAATTCCGAAAAAGTATCCTGTACCTGCCTGCTGCGCTGACGCATCGGTTTTGCCATAAAAGAAACGGTGATGGCAAGGAAAGGCAGAGCTAAAATAGCGATCAGCGAGATTTTCAGTCCAACCGTGAAAATCATCATGATAACGGTGAAAACGGTAATGAAAACAGCGTCAAAAATCATGACGATACCGCCGCCCATGGAATTGCGAACCATCAGAACATCATTGGTCACATGTGCCATCAAATCACCGATACGATGATGATTATAAAAAGTATCATCCAATTGTAAGTATTTATGAAATAATTTTCTTCGCAGCCAATATTCCAATTTTCTGGCTGTTCCAAAAATATTGATGCGCCATATAAAGCGCCCGATCGCCACAATAAGGCCGAGACCGATGACGGTCAAAGCGATCCAACCGACAATTTCAACAGTCAGCTCGCCGAATTGTGCTTTATCTCCGAATACTTTCAGGACTTGCGGAATGAGCAAATTGGCAACGTCTACTGCGATTAAAGCTATGATTCCGAAAATATAATGCCAGATATTCTCTTTCAGAAACGGCAAAATAGTACGATATTCTTTCATCTGTTTTACCCCTCAACCCTAATATTTATAACACAGCCCGGGCTAAAGGGGAAACCGAAGAGTTTTTTTAAATAAATATTATATATTTTGTTGATACACAAATAAAATCCGTTCAGGGTATTCGATTTTTTGCCGTAAGATAAAGCGCTCAGGCAACAGTTGCGCGATTTGTTCTGCAGAATAATAATATTCAATCGTCTGATCAATGGATCTCCGATAGCGGCCTGATTGATCTTTTTCAAAAAAAGTAAAGTTGGAAATTGCCGTTTGTTCTTCCGGTATCCATTGATTTTCCCAGACAAAAGACATTTCCGGTGCCTCCGTATCTGCTCCAAATTCCGCGAAAATTGTTTGATTGCCTCTTTCTTCCATCAAATAATCCAGGCGTAACAGATCGAAAATAAAAAGCCCCTGCTCTTTTAAATTTTCCGGCAAGCGGGTAAAAAACAAATCTAATTCAGTTCGTTCCAAATGATTTAAGGTATCTGTCATACAGATGATCAAATCTTGTTCAAGATCTGTTTGAAACATTGTGAGATCTTGTAAATGAAGGCGAATTCGCTGTTGTTCTTGCGGTTTAAGCAACTCTATTTTATCCGCTAAAACATGCAGCATTTCTTTTGAAATATCAACTGCCTCAATCTGAAATCCTGCCCGGCAGAGCGGAATCGCATATTCACCGGTTCCACAACCCAAATCTGTCATCTGCAAATGGTTCTGCTGCGGAGCATAAAGATTGACCGCTTTTTTAATCTGTTCGACGATTTGTGCCGTATCTTCCGCATTTTGAAATTCATCATAATATTCAGCTATTTTATGATAAGCGATAAATGACTCCATTTTCCCCTCTTATATCCTATCATCAAATGAATGGATGATGCCTTCACGCTCTTCAGATCAGCAGGAAGTTCTTCCGACTTGACACCTGCGGTTAAGATCATTCTCCCATCACCGGCTGCTTAGAAAAAAGCTCCGCAGCTTATCAGCAGCGGAGCATTGCGAATTTCAAGTTAAACCTTAAATTTATGCTTGAACCTGCGGCGGAGTAAATGTTCTTGCTGCAAGCTCACTGTTGAGATCATAAAGACCTTTGCCGTCCTTAGCGAAGAGTTCATATTTTGTGATCAGATCTTCCGCTGTAGCTTCTTCTTCAGCCTGCTCGTTGACAAACCAGGCAAAGAAATGCTCTGTTCTCAAATCTTTCAAATCACGTGCTTCATAAACGATATTGTTGATCAGGCTTGTCACATATTTTTCATGCTCAAGAGCGGCTTTGAGAACCTGCATATCATTCTCGTAAGTATTTTCCGGCTTATCAATCGCCAGGAGTTCAACCTTACCTTCCTGATCATGCATATAATTATAAATCATCATCGCATGCGCCATCTCTTCTTTGGTCTGTACCATATACCAATTCGCAAATCCGTCCAATCCTTTATCTTCGAAGTAATTTGAAAATTCAAGATATAAATAAGCTGAATACATTTCTGCATTAATCTGTTTGTTTAATAGTTCTACCATTTTTTGATCAAGTTTCATTATAAATCCTCCGTTCTTATCTCTATATTTTTTCTTACAATACCATGATATTAAATTTTCCTCGAAAAGTCTTTTTTAAGGCCTCTCTTGCTCTCAGCTGTAACAATTGTTTCTCATTCTGCTCTCCAAGGGCAGTTCGCAATGTTCAAAGCTATCTTTATTATACTCGTGCCTCGGCAAAACCGCATAAAATTTTGTGTTTTTTACCAATCTGAGCCGTAGAGAAATCCGGCTAAGCTTTAACGACTTTGCTGCCAAAAGGTGAAAAAGCCAGTTGGGCGAATTTAAAGCATTGCATACCGAAAGGAATACCGACAATCGTAATACACAAGATGATACCGTTAACGATCGCCCCCAGCGCCAAAGGCAATCCGCCGAAAATAATCCAGAAAAAATTCAGGATGCAGCTCCCGGCTCCGCCGCCGTAAATCACTTTTTTGCCAAATGGGAAAAAGCAAATTTGGGATAATTTGAAAACTTGCTTACCTATCGGAATGCCGATAATAGTAAGACACCATAAACAGCCCACAATACGCCAGCCTAAGCCTTGC
>CAYFQU010000030.1:10260-18262 GCA_964345335.1 uncultured Mageeibacillus sp.
AAACAAACCATACACTAGTACCTAATGTTTTCATATTTACCTCATGCATCCTTGTTATTCAAATGCTGACATCATCTTGAAAATATCTTGCTCAATCCTCTTCTTCTTCACGTATCACTGTTTTATCCGATTTTTTATCACGATTCAAATTAAAATCATCCTTTAATAGACTCAGACGCTTTCGATCCATTTCAGTACTCTGTGCCTCATAACAGATCTCATAAGCTTCTTCAAAAAACTTCTCAATGCTCCGATAAGCGCTTGGTTCCGCCACCATGTAAACCATAAAAATACCGTCCAAAATTGTATAGGCGACAGATGGCTCTTGTTTGCCTTAAAAAATAATTTGATAAAAACTCAAATATAATTCTTCCTCAACCGAATACGATTCATAGATCACTTTGGCATGATGATTTTGTCTGGCCACGATAAATTGATTTTCACTGGAAAATAATTGTCCTAATAATAAAGATATACGCCGCAAACAGATAACGGCCGTATTCGGATCATTGATTCCCGGGCTGATAGCGCGCAAAGCAATTTCCACTAAATTCGTGATCTCATGATGATAATCGAAGGTTTCATTTTGGGAAACATTCATGATGAAGCAATCGCCGACTTTTTCAAACAATGACAATGTTTCATCAGATGCCAAAACTTCTTTTTTCTGAACGTTCAAATTGGCGATATAGACACCTTTGGGCACATATTCTCCGATTTTTTTATGAATAATCAATTCACATTGAAGATCTTCAATTAAAGAGAAAGCCCGATCATAATCAATACCGTAAAAGTAGCCCGTTTCTCTGCTGTATAGCTGATAAGTATCGACAATCTTTTCTTCGCTCCAACGTTCGGACTTCTTTCTTAAATCGGCTTCAACTGCGATCAATTTTTCAGCCTCATCATAAATGTCAGAAATCAGATTCTCCGCTTTGATATCTTGCAAAACTCTTTTCACAAATAAAACAAAATAAATCATGCTGGCGACGGCATATAGAATTCCAAGCGTACCGGACAGAACAGGCTGGTCCAGGTCTATATTTTGTAAAAAGAATAAACTCAGCACCGTATAGAAAAAGCCGCCGACGAATATGCCGAATAAGCTCAAAACATTCGGTTTATTGATAAATTTCTGTACAACGCGCGGCGTAAAGTTGGAGCTATAATTGGATACAACCGTCAGAATCGTGGTAAAAGTGAATGTCGTAACAGTTAAAAAGACACCGGATAAATTGGATAGAAAGGCATTGCTGACTTCCGCAGACAAAAGAAACAAGTCAGGGATATATTCTTTCAGCCAAACATAGCGAATATCAATCAGCCAGGTAATGAGCAATAAAACAAATGAGATTAAGGTAAATCTCACGATATTGATAATATTGCGATGATTATTAAACCAAAGAGATATTCTGTTTGACATCTTTATTTTCTCTTTCTGCAATTTTCTTGTTTATCATATTTAAAACTGTCCACTTCCGCAAACTCCAAAGCGGCGCGATCAAATCTTTGCGATTTCCATCCCCTGTAAGGCGATGGATCACCATATGTTCAGGAAGCAAAGAAACAGCATCGGCAATGATATCAGTATATTCCTCCATGCTCAGAACTTCAAAAAGCCCTGCCGCATAATCTTTTGCCAGATCTGTATGTTGCAGGACATGGAGCAATTGCAATTTGATACCATTGGATTTTGAGCGAGTAACATATTGAATCGTTTCCAATATCTGCGTTTTGCTTTCATGGGGCAAACCGATAATCACATGCGTAATAATCTGTTCAATGCCGATTGCAGCTAAATCCTGAACAGCCTGATCATAAACGGATAGAGGATAACCGCGCCTGATATAGGCGGCGCTTTGTACATGGATTGTCTGTAAACCTAATTCTACCCAAATTGGTTTCATTCGATTCAATTTTTCTAATAAAAAAAGCATCTCAGGAGATAAGCAGTCCGGTCTGGTCGCAATGGACAAAGCAACAATGTCAGGATGTACCAAGGCCTCTAGAAATTGTGCCTGCAATTTTTCAAACGGACCATATGTATTGCTGAAAGCTTGAAAGTAGGCGATGTATTTTGTTTGAGCATCGGCTTTTTTGCTGACCAATTTTTTCCCCTGATTGATCTGTTCGGTGATCGATAAATTTCTATTTTGAGCATAATCACCGGAACCATAAGCAGAACAAAAAATACAGCCCCTGGTATCCAGAGTCCCGTCCCGATTGGGACAAGTACAGCCGGCATCAACAGCTATTTTATAAACCTTCTGCCCAAAACGATCTTTCAGATATTGATTAACGGAATAATAAGGCATCAAGAGCTGCTTCTATCTTCATCAGAAGAAATTTCATCACAGAAATTATATTGGATCATCCGTTCAATCGTCGCCAAATCTCTGGTTTGAGCCAAGATCCACATCAATTTTACGACGGCAACTTCAGTGGTCATATCATTACCCGAAATCACCCCGGCTCTTTTGGCACTGTCTCCGACCCCATAGACCGCCAGATTGACACCGTCATAGGGACATTGCGAAATCATGACGATCGGAATTTTTAATTGGGAAACGACATATTTTATTTTTTCCAACATCCCGCGATTTAATTTTGAAATTCCGCCTGTACCATATCCTTCAATCACGACTCCACGATAATTTTCCTGCACGATATGATCAAAAATTTCCGGTTTAGTCGCAGGTGTTACCTTAATCAATTCCACATCTTCACATAAAGAAAGCGGTGCCTTGTGCGGGTTAAATTGTAAAATATCTGTTGACGATAAACTCTTTACACGTTCATAGATTTCGACCTTCTGCTTATGAACCTGTCCGACATAAGGAAAGTTGCGGCTGACATAGGCATCAAAATCTTTGGAATACATTTTGAAAGCTCTCGAACCATTGATGATTTTTCCTTTGAACACGACATAAACACCACTTATATCCGACATTGCAACAAGACAGGCATCTAATACATTTCGCGGACCGTCACTATCATTGACAGTCACCGGCCTTTGTGCTCCGGTTAAAACAATTGGCATGGTAAGATCTGTCAGCAAAAAAGAAAGCGCTGCCGAAGTATAGCACATCGTATCCGTACCATGTGTGATGACAATTCCCTGATAAAGATTCGGATCCGCTTCCCGGCAAGCATCAGCAATTTTATACCAATCCTCGACCTGCATATCCGAACTGTCAATATTCATCAATTGGATCACATCAACTTCGCAAATTTCTCGTAAACCGGGAACCATAGCGATCAATTCCCGTCCGGTAATGCCCGGTACAAAGCCTTTATCCGTTGAGGTACTGGCAATTGTACCACCGGTTGCCAAGATTAAAATTTTCTTTCGCATTTTCTATTCCATTTCTCTAAGGAAAAATCTATCTTCATCCTAAACTAATTCAAATTGATTAACAACCTGCTTATTTTTGTTACAATAGATTATATCGTATATAGAAGGATCATTTATGAAAAAATATAAGCGCATTGTAGTGAAAGTAGGCAGTACGACTTTGACCCATGCCGATGGTAAGTTAAATAAAACAATTATCAAGAAGCTGGTCAAAGAGATTGCTTTATTGATGGATGAAGGACATGAGGTTGTCCTGGTCACTTCCGGAGCCGTCGCCGCCGGTATGGGACAATTGAATCTTGCAGTAAAACCAAATGAACTTGATGAGCGCCAAGCTCTTGCCGCCATCGGTCAGGTTGAGCTGATTCATCTCTATTCATCTTTGTTTTACGCCTTTGATTATCATGTCGCACAATTACTGCTGACCAGAGATGATTTTTCCAATCGCAGACGTTATCTGAACGCCAGAAACACATGTACCAGACTTTTGCACAAAAAAATCATCCCGATTATCAATGAAAATGACTCTGTCGTGATCAATGAAATCAAAGTTGGCGACAATGATTCTTTATCCGCTTTTGTCGGTGCGCTAATCGATGCCGATCTGATTATTCTGCTGACCGACATCGACGGTTTATACGATGCTAATCCGAGGCTTAATCCCGATGCCAGACTAATTCATACAGTACATCAAATAGATGATCAATTATTAGCGAAAGCAGGTTCTTCCGATTCCAAATTTGGAACAGGCGGCATGCTCACAAAATTACATGCGGCAGATATGGCTTTATCGAACGGTACCGATTTAATTATCACAGCCGGAAATGATCCGCATAATATCACAAGAGCAATTCATGGAGAAGCTATCGGAACGCATTTTATCGCCGAAAAGCCGAATCTCAATGCCAGAAAATATTGGCTGCGTTATGCCTCCGTTCTTTCCGGCAATATTCATTTGGATGAAGGTGCCTTTCAGGCAATTGCCAGAGGTAAATCCTTATTGCCGGCAGGCATTGTCAAGGTTGAAGGCCGCTTTGAGCGCGGGTCGGTCATTCAATTGTCTTATCGAGAGCAAAAGATCGCTGTCGGCATCGTGAATTATAACAGTGCCGATATAAAAAAAATTATGGGTAAGCATACCAGTCAAATCGAAGATATTCTGGGTTATCAATATTCAGATGTCATCGTACATAGTGATAATATTGTACGTATCGAACAGAGCGTAGAATCAAGATAAAAATCACAGTAACGTTTTATGAACAGATTTATACGATAAAAAAGGAGCTAATATGATCCAACAAATTTGCCAAAATGCCTTACAAGCCAAAGAAAAATTACAAACCTTGAATACAGCTGTAAAAAATGAAATCCTTCTGGCAATTTCCGATGCCTTAATTGCGGAAACAAATTCAATTATCGCCGCTAATCAATTAGATATAGCCGCCGGCCGTAAAGACGGTTTAAGTGAAGCCTTGCTGGATCGTTTGACCTTGAATGAAAAGCGCATACAAGGTATGGCTGAATCCTTATTGACCATTGCTGAATTTAAAGATCCGATCGGTGAAGTCACGGAAGGTTTTGTTTTGGCAAACGGTTTAAAAATTGAAAAAGTCCGTGCTCCTTTAGGCGTTATTGCTATCATTTATGAATCCAGACCCAATGTTACAATCGACGCGGCGGCGCTCTGTCTGAAATCTTCGAATGTATCTGTTTTAAGAGGTTCTTCTTCTGCGCTGCATTCCAATAAATATTTAGCTGACTTGTTTAATCGGGTTGGCATGGCACACGGTCTGCCGGAATACAGTGTGCAGTTAGTGGAAGATATTTCGCATGAAGCATTATATGAATTGATTCAGCAAGATGACGCAATTGATGTTTTGATTCCCCGCGGCGGCAACAGATTGAAAAAAGCCATGCGTGAGAATGCCAAAATTCCGATTATTATGACCGGAGCCGGTACTTGTCATATTTTTGTGGATGCCTCTGCCGATCAGGCAAAAGCCATTCCGATTATTCTCAATGCCAAAACTCAAAGGCCCGGCACCTGCAACTCCGTCGAATGCGTTTTGCTGCATCAGGATAAAATTTCATTTGCTCCTGAGCTGATCAAAGCTTTAGCCGAGCAGAATGTAATTTTGCACGGCAGCCAAAAATTAGAAACTTTATTATCTGACAATGATAAAACTTATTTCGCAGATTTTGCAGATACCTATTTTGGTGAAGAATTCTTAGCCAAGGAAATTTTGCTCCATGTCGTCAATTCCGACGAAGAAGCAATTCACTTTATCAATCAATATGGAACGCATCATTCAGATGCCATTTTGACGAATAATTTAAATTCTGCGGAAAATTTTATGAATCAAGTCGATTCCGCTGTTGTATATATCAATGCCAGTACCCGTTTTTCAGACGGCGGTGAATTCGGTTTTGGCGGTGAAATCGGTATCTCCACCCAAAAATTACATGCGCGCGGTCCGATGGGTATCAGCCAACTGGTATCCGAGCGCTATATCGTACACGGCAATGGCCAGATCAGAGAATAAGAACGATAAGATTTTATACTTGCCGTCAGAACCGCTCACTTATTCATCAGGAATCATCACCGTATCGATGGCATAATTACGGTCAATCGTAATATAAGACTGATATAGAGAATTTAAAGATTTCAAATATGCTTGAATATCCGTTCTCAATTCATAATTGGATTTAGGGCAGGAATCCGGTACTTTCACGTCAAAAATAATTTTTTTGTTGCGCTCTGTTTTGATGATTCTAAAATCATGAGCCGAAATCAATGAATCAATGCTCTTCAAATGAGCAATCAATTTTTCTTTGATCATATTCAATTCCGGATTATTTAAATCAATCGGATCCATGTGCAAAAGCATATTTACATTGAACTGCAGAGCGATCTCACGCTCAATGCGATCGATTAACTCATGGCTCTTTTTAATATCTTCCGCCGCGTCTACTTCTACATGAGCCGTGGCAAAATAATTATCCACACCGTAATCATGAATAATCAGATCATGTACGCCTAAAATTCCTGTTTGTTCTTTAATATAGTTTTTAATTGAATTTTTGAACTTCTTATCAGGTTGTTCTCCGAGCAGACGATTGCTTGTCTTTAGTAGAATCGAAACACCTGAATAAATAATAAACACCGAAATTAATAAGCCGGCATAGCCGTCTATTTCGATCTGCATATATCTTTCGAACAAAATTGCCAATAATAAACCGCTTGTCGCAATCACATCGGAAATACTGTCTTTAGCTGTCGCGTATAAGAGCGGAGAGTTGATTTTTTCTGCTTTTTTCATATAAAAAAAGTAAAGACACAGCTTCGTTAAAATGGAAATCGTCAAAGTACAATAGAGAAGCCAAGAGGTTTTTATCGACTGTGGATTCATAATTTTTTCTACCGAAGCTTTACCAAGTTCAAAGCCGATCAGCACGATAATGATCGCAACAAAAGCCGATCCGAGGTATTCGAAACGAGCATGCCCGAAAGGATGTTCTTTGTCTGCCGGTCTGGCAATCATGTAAAAACTGATCAATAAAATCAACACAGATCCGAAATCAGATAAATTGTTGATCGCGTCCGCTTTCATGGAAACACTGTCGGCCAGGTAGCCGGCCGTATATTTCAGAACAAACAGAGCAAAGTTGACGACTAAGCCTATTTTACTCGTTTGAACACCTAAATCTTTTCTTTGTTGAGACACTTCCGCCATCTTATGATTTTCCTATTTTTGATTCAATAAAAGGGATTAATAAACCTTCTGCAATGTCATCCGCTCTGCTTTTATCACTTAACAATTCAATCAGCTTCAAAGCAAAATAAACAGCTGCCGCAGGCCCTCTCGAGGTAATCAGATTGCCGTCAACAACAACTATTTCTTCAAGATATTCACGATAAGACAATTCCTTTTCAAACCCCGGATAACTGGTACCGACATGTGTTTTAGTCAGACCGGCTTTTTCCAAAACGATAGGGGCTGCACAAATTGCCGCAATCAATTTATTCTTTTGATGATGTTTCTTTAATAATTCGATCAGTTCTTGGCGATCTCTTAAATGTTTTGCTCCCGGCATACCACCCGGCAAAAGCAACAGTTCATATGCTGCGGGATCCAGATCTTCCAATAAAAGATCCGCTTTGACCTGAATATCATGTGCACCTTTTACGAGCAAACGATCTGTAATGGAAACCATATCTACTTCAAGCTCAGCTCTGCGTAAATAATCGACCACGGTCAATGCTTCTATTTCTTCAAAACCTTCTGCTAAAAAAACAGCTGTTCTCTTACTCATGGCAGCCTCCTTTATATTTAAAGAATTTTACGCGGAAATCTATCTCTCTTTATTTAACTTACAATCTGCGATTTAAAGAGAGAGCATTTTTTGCTTAAAAACAATATGCCTAAATCAATTCAATCGTCTTAATTCTTTGATCTTCCAAAGGACGATCTTGGAAATTTGTTCTGCATTCAGCAATTTGATCGACAATGTCCATGCCCTCAATCACCCTGCCGAAAGCTGCATATTGGCCGTCTAAATGCGGCGCGTCCTGATGCATAATAAAGAATTGTGAACCGGCAGAATCAGGATCCATTGCCCTGGCCATGGACAGTACGCCTCTTTTAT
>CAYFQU010000031.1:0-15962 GCA_964345335.1 uncultured Mageeibacillus sp.
CCGACTCTTTGTTTTCGATTATTTCTTTCGATCATACTCTATCCTCTTGTTCCTTTTTCTTCCGCTAATTCCATTTCCCTTAAAATCGTTTTGACGCGTGCGATTTCGCGACGCACTGTTTTAAGTTCCATCGGATTTTCAAGTTGATTAGTGGCATGTTGAAATCTTAATTTAAATAACTGTTCTTTTAATTCGACTAATTCTTTTTCCAATTCAGCAACAGTCATTTTACGCAATTCAGTTGTTTTCATTCGCTACCTCCTAAGCTTCTTCTGTGTGTCCAGAAGCTTCAGCAGCTTCTTCTGAGGCTTCAGCAGCCATTTCAGCTTCTTCAAGTTGTTCGATCACATCATTTTGTACTTCAGAGAATTTTTCCAATTCTTCTTCCGTTAATTCAACGTCAGAGATAACAAAACGAGTTTTGATCGGTAATTTATAAGAAGCAAGACGGAAAGCTTCGCGGGCCACTTTTTCGCTAACACCGGCAATTTCGAACAAAATTCTGCCCGGTTTAACGACTGCTACCCAGTACTCTGGTGAACCTTTACCGGAACCCATTCTGGTCTCGGCAGGCTTCTTTGTCACTGATTTATCCGGGAAAATTTTAATCCAGACTTTACCGCCACGACGCAAATAACGATTGATTGCAACACGAGCTGCTTCGATTTGACTACTGGTTATCCAATGTGGTTCTAATGCTTGCAAACCATATTGACCATAAGCAACTTTGTTGCCGCGTAAGGCTTTACCCTTCATGCGTCCACGATGTTGTTTTCTGTATTTAACACGCTTTGGCATTAACATTATTGCTCGCCTCCTTCAGTCTCATTTTCTTCTTTTATTTCTTTAGGTAAAGGAATAATTTCACCTTTATAGATCCAAATTTTAACACCTATTTTGCCGTATGTTGTATTGGCTTCAGCGAAACCGTAATCAATATCGGCTCTTAAGGTATGTAAAGGAATCGTTCCTTCATGATAGCTTTCGCTACGAGCGATCTCTGCACCGCCTAAACGACCGGAACATGTTGCTTTGATACCTTTAGCACCCTGTTTCATCGTTCTGCCGATAACTTGTTTCATCGCTCTTCTGAAAGAAACACGTTCTTCCAATTGCTTTGCTACATTTTCTGCCACTAATTGGGCATCCAAATCGGCATTTTTAACTTCTTTGACATTGATAAAGAAATTTTTCTGAAATTTCTTAAATAATTTTTTCTTCAAAACCTCAATTTCAGCGCCTTGACGTCCGATGATGATACCCGGTTTTGCAGTCGATATGGTAATGATTGTTCTTTCATCACCTTCGCGTTCGATTTCAATTCGTGAAACGCCGGCTCTGCCTGTTTCTTTTTTTACAAATTCGCGAATTTGGGTATCTTCAACCAAATAACGAGCGAAATTTTTCTTATCAGCATACCAACGAGTATCCCAATCTTTAATTACGCCAACACGAAAACCATGTGGATTTACTTTTTGACCCATTAGTTAGCCTCCTCAGTTTTTTCTTTTACTGTTACAGTGATATTACTGGATCTTTTAAGAATTTGACTCGCAGATCCTTTACCACGAGGCATATATCTTTTCATTGTGATTCCAGGACCGACTTGACAATCAACGAAGAATAAGTCTTCGCGATTTAAATTATTGTTATTAACGGCGTTTGCTGCAGCTGATTCTAATAATTTAATTAAAATTGGAGCTGCTGCTTTTGGTGTATATTTGAGAATTGCAATAGCTTCGTCTACTTGTTTATGTAAAACTGTGCGAACTACAATGCTCACTTTTGATGGGCTGATGCGAACATGTTTTGTCTTTGCAACGCCTCTATCTTTACCAATACCCAAAATTTTGCGTTCTTTTTTTGTTAAAGTACGTTTTTTAGCTGAACGCGGAGTTTGAGCATAAAAATCTTTAACTAATTGCTCTCTGTTTTCAAGCAATTCATTTTTTGTATATGTTTTTGACATTATTTCCTCCCTTCCCTTCAGCTAATTAACGAAGTTTTGATGATTTTTCTGAAGCAGCATGGCCACGATATGTTCTTGTAGGAGCAAATTCTCCTAATTTATGACCAACCATTTCTTCTGTAACATACACAGGTACGTGTTTTTTACCATCATGAACTGCGATTGTATGACCAACCATTTCAGGGAAGATAGTAGAATCGCGAGACCATGTTCTAATTACTTTATGTTCGTTTTTTGCATTCATATCTTCAATGCGTTTCATTAAACGTTCTTCAACATAAAAACCTTTTTTCATTGAACGACTCATATCACTACCTCCTATTTTTTACGTCTTCTAATAATCATTTTATTAGACTTTTTATTTTTCTTACGAGTTTTCTTACCAACTGTCGGCTTGCCCCAAGGTGATTTCGGACTAGGAAGACCGATTGATGTTGAACCTTCACCACCACCGTGAGGATGGTCAACAGGGTTCATTACAAGACCACGAACTGTAGGTCTAATACCAAGATGACGTTGACGACCAGCTTTACCGATTTTGATATTCTCATGCTCGATATTGCCAACTGTTCCGATTGTCGCACGACAATTAATCGGGATTAATCTGTATTCACCAGATGGCATACGAATTTGTGCATAGTTACCTTCTTTAGCCATCAAGCTTGCTGAAGCGCCAGCTGAACGAACTAATTGAGCACCACGACCCGGATGCATTTCAATATTATGAATTACAGTACCAACTGGAATATTTAAGATTGGTAATGTATTACCAACTGCAATATCAGCATCCTTACCAGAAACAACTTGCATTCCTACTTTTAAACCATGAGGTGCTAAAATATAAGCTTTTACCCCATCAACATATTGGATTAATGCTAAGTATGCTGTACGATTTGGATCGTATTCGATTGCTTTTACTGTAGCAGGAATACCATCTCTTTGACGTTTCCAGTCAATGATTCTGATTTTTTGACGATTACCACCACCTCTGTGTCTTACAGTAATACGTCCATAGTTATTTCTACCACTATTTTTTACTTTCTTTGCTAAAAGACTTTTCTCGGGCTTTTTATCTGTCAGTTCAGAATAATCTGCCACTGTCATATGTCTTAATGCAGGAGAAGTAGGGCGAAAAGTTTTTACTGCCATATTAATTCACTCCTTCTTCGATCCGGCCCTATAGCCCGAACCCAAATTCTTCAATTGAAGTTTTGTATTTTTTTGTTGTCTTCTTTTCTTTACCACCTTCAGTTAAATAAACTGTTTCTTGTGGATCAAGATCAATTGTAACCACTGCCTTTTTCCAGTCAGGTCTTTTACCAATGTGACGATTCACTCTTTTGGTTTTACCTGTAACGTTTTGTGTATTAACTTTTACAACACGAACATTGAATAATTTTTCGACAGCTTGACGAACTTCTGTTTTTGTTGCTTTTTTGTCAACTTCAAACGTATATTTTCCGTTAGCAACATCCTCTGAACTACGTTCTGTAATTATCGGCTTAATGATAATGTCATATGCGCTTCTCATTATACGTAAACCTCCTGAACTTTTTCGACAGCAGAATTCGTAAAGATGACGTTTTTGTATTTCAACAAATCAAAAACATTCATTGTATTTACTAAAGCTGTTTTTACATCTTTAATGTTTGCAGCAGATTTTTCAACAACTTTATTTGGTTCAGAAAGAATGAACAATGTTGTTCCTTCTACTTTTAAGTTATTGATTACATTGACAACTTCTTTTGTTTTAATTGCATCTAATTCGAAAGTTTCTAACACCTTGATTCTTTCATCTGTTAATGCTTGCGATAAAACTGATTTCATTGCTAATCTGCGCATTTTTTTATTTGTAGTATAACGATAGTCACGTGGAACTGGTCCAAAAATGATACCACCACCAACATGGTTAGCAGCTCTGATAGAACCTTGACGTGCTCTACCTGTACCTTTTTGACGATAAGGTTTTCTACCACCACCACGTACTTCACTACGTGTTTTTACTTTCGCTGTACCTTGACGACGATTTGCCAATTGATTTTTCACAATACGATGTACAACATCAACATGTGGTTCAATCGCAAAGATTGCATCATTTAATTCAATCTCTCCGACAACTTCGCCTTTCATATTATACAAACTTGTTTTAGCCATTTTGTTCCTCCACTCTAGCGTGTCTTAACGGATAATTTGATTTCCAACAATCCGCGTTTCGGTCCGGGAACTGCACCTTTAACGACTAAAATGTTACGTTCACCGTCGACTTGGATAACTTCTAAGTTCTGTACCGTAGAACGTTTATTACCCATTTGACCGGACATTTTTTTACCTTTTTTTACTTTTGACGGAGTTGCTGAAGAACTCATCGAACCGGAACTGCGATGATACTTAGAACCGTGAGACATCGGTCCTCTGCTGAAACCGTGTCTTTTGATTCCACCCTGATAGCCTTTACCTTTTGAAGTTCCTGAAATATCGACAAAATCACCCGGCTGGAACATTTCGTCAACCTTGATGACCTGACCTGTTTCAAATTCATCCGTGTTTTTGAATTCACGAAGTACGCGTAAAGGTTCAACATTTATTTTGTCAAATTCGCCTTTCGCAGGTTTATTGCTCTTTTTGTTTGCGCCGTAACCGACTTTAACTGCCTGATAGCCGTCAATCTCTTCTGTTTTGTTCTGTACTACGGTTAAAGGACCGCAGTCAATCACTGTAACAGGAATTAAGATTCCGTCCTCATCAAACAGTTGTGTCATACCGGCTTTCTTACCTAACATAAATCTGTTCATTTTTTATTTCCTCCTGGTTATTGGTTCGCCTCTGCGAACATTGACCTTGGTTAAAGTCTATAACTTAATTTCAATATTAACTCCGGCCGGCATTTCCAACTTCATCAAGGACTCCATGGTCTTATTGTTTGGTGCCACAATATCGATTAAGCGCTTATGTGTTCTTGCTTCAAACTGCTCTCTTGCGTCTTTATCTTTATGCGGAGAACGTAAGATAGTGATGATTTCCTTTTCTGTCGGTAAAGGGATCGGGCCAGAAACACTCGCTCCAGTTCTATTCGCTGTTTCAACGATTCTGGATGCACTTTCATCTAAAATTTGATGATCGAATGCTTTTAAGCGTATTCTGATTTTTTGATTTACAGCCATTTTTAACCTCCTATGCTGCTTCGTCTTTTTCACAACCTCTCCGGGTGTTTCTTATCTTTTCAATATAAAACCCAGTAACTCCGTTATAACGCATTTACTGGGTGAAACCTCCCGGTTATGCTGCGAATTAGATACGACGCTTGAATCTTGTTCAAACTTGCTCAGTCTAAGTTACCCGTAAACACCGCAGCGGTACTTGCGGCAATCTCAGACATCTAAGCCTTTTCTGCTCAGCTCAAAATAATCTTTGAGCCGAACGCCTTAGAGTATATAACATCTAAAAATCTAATGCAAGGATATTTTTATTTATTTAAAATTTTCAGGACTTTCTTTTTCACCGTAGATCAATATGCTTTATCTGCAGAGTAAAAAGATATATAATTTATCGAAAATTCCTTGTTGTTTTTAAACGTATTTAATTCCTAATACTTCTTTTAATTTATGCAAATTTTCTGCTGCTACTTTTCTGGCTTTAGCTGAAGATTCGATCAGCATTTCCATAATTTCTTCAGGTTTATCCTGATACTGAGCACGGCGTTCTCTGATGGGCTCTAATTCCGCCTGCATGATCGCTTCCAATCTGCGTTTGACTTTAACATCACCCAGACCGCCACGGCGATAATGTGCTTTCCATTCTGCCAGTTCCGCCTGATCGGGATCAAAAGCATCCAAATACGTAAAGACAGGATTTCCTTCAACCGTCCCCGGATCTTCAACTCTTAAATGATTCGGATCGGTAAACATGCTCATAATTTTTTTGGAAACAGTTTTTTCATCATCGGAAAGGTAAATGCAATTATTCAATGATTTGCTCATTTTGGCATTGCCGTCAATCCCCGGCAACCTAGCTACCTGAGAGAGAATGGGCTTGCATTCACGCAAAATATCTGTATGAAAATAATGATTAACATGACGTACAATTTCATTGGTTTGTTCAATCATCGGCAATTGATCACCACCGACTGGAATTAAGGTGGCACCAAAAGCTGTAATATCCGCTGCCTGGCTGATCGGATAATTTAAGAAACCGCTCGGCACGGAATTGCCGAATTGTCTCAATTCCAACTCATGCTTAACAGTGGGGTTTCTCATGAGCCGGGACAACGTTACAAAATTCATATATAAAACGGTAAATTCTGTTAATTCAGGAATCAGAGATTGAATAAAAATCGTTGTTTTTTCAGGATCAATACCACAACCCAAATAATCATAAGTTACTTCTAATACACTTTTTTTAACCTTATGAACATCATGTGCATTATCCGTCAAAGCCTGCATATCGGCAATCATCAAATAACAGGTATCGTATTCATCTTGCATTTTCAAACGCTGTTTAACGGATCCGACATAATGACCTATATGTAAACGACCGGTGGGTCTATCCCCTGTTAAGACAATTTCCTTTTTGTTTTTCATACAATCTCCTAAATTCAATTTCTTTCTTATTCTATTAATTTTTTAATTTCATCTCTGCTGAAATAATAATCTGTTTCACAGAAATGGCAATGCAAAGTAATGCCTTCTTCCTCAGTCAGGTTTTGCAAATCTTCCTTGCCTAAAGAAAGCAGATTTTTCTTCATTCTATCTTTGGAGCAAGGACAAAAATATTGAACCGGTTTGGTGCTTAAATATTCCAAATCACCTTCTCCGAAAAACATATCCAATAGTTGATGCGGACTGATTTTATTTTCGATCAGCTCGGAAATATCCGGGTAACCTTTAGCTCGCATTTCCAACCAATCAAGTAAAATGTCATCGGCACCGGGCATAACCTGAATCAACATTCCGCCTGCTGCGACTACACCCGTAGGAGCAAGTTTCACACCCAAGAAAACAATGCTCGGAATTTGTTCCGAAAAGAAATAATAGGAAGCGATATCTTCCGCTATTTCTCCGCTCAATAATTCTACAGTGCCTACATAAGGTTCTTTTAAACCCAAATCTTTAATAATCGTCAGACTTCCTTGACCGACACTTTTCCCAATATCCAATTTGCCTTCATAGTGATAATAGGAAACAGCATGTGGATTATTAATATCCCCTCGCACATTGCCCCGCATGTCTGCTATGACGGTCATATTTCCGATCTCACCGTCTGATTTAATCATGGCGGTTAATTGATTGTCTTCATTTTTAAAGTCGGAAGCAATTAACAGAGAACCTGTCATAAAGCGTCCTAAAGCAACGGAGGATGCCGGTGACAAATCATGAATTTTCTGTGCATGCTTCACAATCTCCGTAGAGCGAACAGCCACACAACGAACCAATCCCTGTTTGGCAACAGCGTGAACAAGGTAATCATCTTGAGTAAAATCTATACTTTTCGTCATCTCTAAAACCTATTTTTCCGATAAAACTTTGATTGCCTTTTCCAACTGTGCATCTTCATTTTCCGGGATGCGTGAAACGATAACATTTTCATATTCATCCGGCAATTCTACTTCATAATCCGGATCTAAGCCGATATCATTGATATTTTCACCGTTCGGTAAATTATAATAAAAATTGGTGATCTGCACGGCCGAACCATCGGATAAATACTTGGTAATCGTTCCGACACCCTTTCCGAATGATGTTTTCCCTACGAGTTCAGCTTTTCCCCAATCACGCAGGCAACCTGCAAATAATTCGCTGGCTGAAGCAGAGTTATTATTCATCAGGCATATATATCGCATATTTTCCGGTACACCCATATCCTCGTCGGAACGTTCTTCCAATTCATAAGGCTCCCCGTTACGGCGACCCACTTCAGTGATCATTGTGCCTTCAGGCAATAGATAATCGAGCATCGCCAGTACTTCATCAACATAGCCGCCGCCGTTGTTGCGCAAATCAAAGACAATATGCTTGGCTCCCTGCTCTTGTAATTGATCGACTGCATCGATAAAATTTTCAGCAACATCTTTATTGAAAGAAACAATGCGCACATAACCGATATCCGAATTGAGCATACGCGAATGAATATTGGAATTGGTAATATTTTTTCTGACAATATCAAAGGTCATTTCTTTATTTTCAGAAGGACGAAAAACAATTACCTCAACAGAAGTACCTTCTTCTCCTCTGATATCGCTTGCTAAACTGCTGACATCTTCATATTCAGTAGCATCATGTCCATCTACCTTAACGAACATATCATTAATCATCAAGCCGGCTTGATCAGCAGGAGAATCTTCAACAATATCGCTGATCTGATAATAATTAGAAATTTTTTCAACCGTCGCTCCGATACCGCTGTAAGATCCGGACATCGAATCTTCCATTTCGATAACATATTCAGGAGACATGTAGAATGTATATGGACTGCCTATATTTTCCAACATCCCGACCATCATAGCATTGATAATTTCTGAATCCGATAATTCTTCATAATAATTATCCTTGAGAAGCTTAAACATAATGTTCAATTTTTCTAGAGCTTCCTGATTATCGACATTGTCTTCAAAGAAGATACTCGGCAATTCTGCACCGTTTTCTATTGCCGCATCAATCGGATTCGCAGCCATAATCTTTTTCAGGTTAATATTTAAAAACAAAGTCAGCATCAAAACAACTGTTAAAACAACTGAAATCAGAGCCGTTAAAACATATCCCCAAGTATGCGTTTTTTTGCCAATCTTGTCTTGTGTGTATCTATTTGGTGCAATTGAATTCGGATCATATCCTGAATTTTGATTTACAGGACTCCCTGAATTAAGATCATG
Organism: uncultured Mageeibacillus sp.; assembly: GCA_964345335.1. GTDB lineage: Bacteria > Bacillota > Clostridia > Saccharofermentanales > DTU023 > UBA5436. The sequence goes on from CAYFQU010000031.1 coordinate 8,835, forward strand.
CTGATAATTTTGCATAAAATTCTCCTAAAGTCATATCAAATCGGCGTAAATAATGTAGACTAATATAAATATCCTGCAGGGTCAACGGAACTACCGTTGATACGTACTTCAAAATGCAGATGAGGTCCTGTTGAAAAACCGGTACTGCCAACGAAAGCAACCGTTTCACCTGCAGCCACCTGTTGACCCACACCGACATTGAAACCGCTTAAATGACAACCGAATGTCTGGAATCCGTTCCCGTGATCAATGATCACAGCATTGCCGCCTACATTGACCCAACCGGCATATGTTATTACACCCGCAGCCGGTGCGACAAAGGCTGAACCCGAAGGCGCACTGATATCCATACCCGTATGAAAATCAGAATAAGGAGCACCGTTCAGCATAAAAGAGCGATAACCATAAAGTGAGCTAACATAATGAGAACTTGGAACCGGCCAGACTAAAGCACCACCGGAATAAGAAGGTTCGTTATATCCGCTGTCCCCAGTATCCGGTTCTATCGGAGCCGGATTAGTGATCTCACCTGCGGCCTCTTGCTCCTGGCGTTGCTCTTCAGCTATTCTTTCTTGCTCTGCGGCTTCCGCCTGACGTCTTTGCTCCTCTTCAGCTGCAATCCTCGCAGCTTCACGTTCAGCTTCAATCGCTGCATAATTAGCATTTGCTGCACTTAAAGCACTCTGCACTTCCGATTCCAGAGCTGCATACGTGTCAAGTTCTCCGGACTTATCTGCAATAGAGTCATTATAATAAGTGATCTCACTGACTTCAAAATCTATATTTTCTTGTAATTCAGTTAAAATAGACTCTATCTCTGCTAATTCTTCTTGATTGGCATTCACATTGCTTTGTGTTTGCTCTGTTAAGACTTCCAGATCATGCTGATCTTTTTTCAAGCCTTCCAAAGCAGCTTCATCTTCATCAGTGATAATACGCATGAATTTGACAGAGGTAAAAAATCCTTCCAAGCTGTCCGCTTCAAGGAGCAATTCGATAACAGACTTATGCTGCATGCCGAACATCGTCGCAATACGTTCTCCGTATTGCTCTTTTTTATTTTCAAAATTATTTTGGGCAACTTCAAGATTATTCAAAGCCGTGTTTAGCATATCCAAAACGACATCCTGCCGCTCTTTTAGGGATAAATATGCTTCCTGTTGCTCTTGACTGCGCTCATTAAGCCAAGCCAAATTACTTTCAGAAGTCGCTTTTCCTTCTTCCAAAGCCAAAATATCGGCTTCCGCTTGACTCTTTTGCTCCGCTATAGAAGCTTGTTGTGCAACTAAAGAATCAATCGTACTCTGCAAATCTTCCAATTCATCTGCTTTTGCCTTTTGATCGGGATTGATCGTAACGATCCCAAACAATAAAAAAACAGTGATGATAATAGCAATATATTTATTGATCGATTTCATCTACTACTCCTTAAACATTAACATGCTTTCTCACAGCCAAACCGCTGAATAATCCGCCTACAACAAGACCTGATAATAAGCTGCCTAAAACAACCATAGGCACGATCTCTATAGTGGATATTAAAGCAAATTCAGCCCGGTTTAATATATCTTGACCAAAATGTTGGTAAATTGTGTTATATAATATACCAAATATCACAGAAGAAATTGTGGAACCTGCGAAGCCGACAAACATTCCCTGTACGATAAAAGGTATACGAATGTAGGCATTGGTCGCCCCTATATATTTCATAATATTAATTTCATGTGATCTGGCAAGTGCCGCGATACGTACCATATTGGAAATAATAAAGATCGTAATCACGCCTAAAAAAATCATGATGACAATGCTGGCTTTGGTAATTGTATTGGAAAGACTGTTCAGCACATGCATCAATTCATCTTCCATGTAAACATCTTTGATATTCGGATTTTCCAACATCTGTTTTTTGAATTCTTCTCCCAGAGAAGGATCGCTTAAACGAACATTGAGCGTATAGGGTATACGGTCTTCATATTGGAAATCTTCAAATAATTTATCTTTCCCCATAGCCTCGACAAATGTCTGGTAATTTTCCTCAGGTGTATTTAAATTATGAAAAACAACATTGGGATCTTCTTCTAATAATTGGTCAACAATCTGTGCTTCACTCGGATTAATGTTAGTTTTGAACATAATCTCAATCGGCGGCTTTTGTCCTGCCACAGCAATTAAGTGACGTAAATTCAAAGAAAAGGCAAAAAACACGCTGCCGATCAATAGAAGCAACATCATCGTTGTGATAGAGGCTATTAAGACCAAAGGATGCCTTTTCAGGCTGACAAATCCATCCCTGACGGCATAATGAAATCTGTTATTTTTCATCTGACTGCTCACCTTCCGCGAAATCCTGCTTATGCTCTTCAATTCGCATTTCGCTTATTTTTTGTAAGGCAGGGGATTCTTTTTCTGCATCCGCAAGCATGCGCATATTAGCAATGCGCTCTGCTAAAGATAAACGATTTCTTCTGCGTCTTCTGTCACGGTCAATTCTTTCCTTAATTGCTTCCGTTTCCTTTTTACGTTTTTCCAAGCGTTCTTGATTTTCAAAATAAATATTTTTCAAAAGCTCTTGATTCAAATCTTCTTCCTGCTCATCCGTTCTGGAAACATGCAGCTCGGTTTCAGTCAAAGAGCATTTTTCATAACCCGCCCCAATTTCATCTCTGATCAAATGACCTTTTTTGAGTTCAAGCACTCGCTTTTTCATCAAATTGACTAAATCCACATCATGTGTGCAACAGATGACCGTTGTACCGGCACGATTAATTTCTTCTAACAAAGCTAAGATGGCTTCACCATTTGCCGGATCCAAATTACCGGTCGGTTCATCCGCTAAAATCAAACGCGGATTATTGATCATTGCTCTGGCAATACCGACGCGCTGTGCTTCGCCACCTGATAACTCGGCCGGATAACTATCTGCCTTATCCTTCAGTCCTACAACGCTCAAAACCATTGAAACTCTGCGCTTAATTTCACGCTTAGAGGCCCCCGCAATTTCCATTGCGAAAGCAACATTTTCAAATACTGTTTTTGTTTCTATCAAACGGAAATCCTGAAAAATCATACCGATTTTTCTTCTGATGCGAGGAACTAATCTCTTTTGCAAACGGCTTAATTCATAATCGCCTAATATAACAGTACCGGAAGTAGGTTTTTCTTCGCAGGTCAACAAACGAATTAATGTTGATTTGCCGGCACCACTTTCTCCGATACAAAAAACAAACTCCCCTGGTTCTATTTCAAAACTAACATCCTCTAAGGCCTTCGCGCCGTTAGGATAGATTTTTGAAACATTTCTAAACTCTATCAAACAAGTTACCCCAATCCTTTACCATTTATTATTGACAGGATTAAATGTTCCTTCTAATTGTAAAGACTCAAGATATTTTCGAACCATAGTAGCAAGTTTAAACAAGACAGCATCATCAAATGATCTTAAGTCCAATCCTGTTATTTTCTCTACCTTATCCAAACGATAGACCAGGGTATTTCGATGAACAAATAACTGTCTGGAAGTTTCAGAACCATTGAGGCTGTTTTCAAAGAATTTATCAATCGTCAATAAGGTTTCTGCATCCAATTGTTCATATGTATCAGACTCAAAAACTTCCGTTAAGAACATCTGACATAAGGTAGGAGGCAATTGATAAATTAAACGGCCTAAACCCAGCTTATTATAGTGCATAATTCTCTGTTCATTTTCGAATATTTTGCCTACTGTTAAAGCTAAGGAAGCTTCTCTATAGGAACGAGAGATATCTTTCAGAGTTTTGACAATCATTCCTACACCGATATGCAGATCAAGCTTATCAATACTTTCATTCAATCCGTCATAGATTTTTTGAGGAATATCAGCCAAGGAAATTTTATCCTTCATCTGTTTTTCATCCTCATTTTTCATTTCTTCCTCTTCATATTTTCCCAAGTCTAAAATAATCACTAAATTTTTTTCATCCATTGGTAAAATATGATGATCATGATCCTGCCCTAAGATATTATTCAATGCAACTTTGACCTGCACATCATAATTATCTTTAAAATTCAAAAGCAATGCCTGTCTGGTTTTAGAATAAGGGATTCTGTATTCTCTGGCTTTTAAAGGAATATCACCCGGCAATTCATTTTCCAATAAAACATTTTTCAAAAAGCCTTCGCTTTCTTCTTCTGAATTTTTCTCTTTCAGAGCGGAACCGACCCATCCAGCAAGGAATTCCAAATAATTGGCCGAAACCACATCCGTGCCTTTAATAAAAGCTACGGCTACTAATTTTTGATCATGAGTCAATTTAATATAAGTCTGACCACCGGCGACCGTTTTGTCATCGGAAGATAAAACAAAAGCTTTCACCGAGTTATCTTGCTGACCGACAAGGCTATTGTCAGTTGCCGCAAATATCAAACCTTCTTTATTGATAGCCCCCATTGTAGCATCTAAAAAATGGGAAACCTGCTCTATACATTTTTTTATTTCTTCCATGATCTACCTTCCTGATGTTTTTTATTTTACCTTATTCGTCACAGCCACAAGTGAAGAAATGTTGCTCTGTACTAACAAATCTATAGCAATTATATTACATTTGTAAAACATGCACAAATTCATTTGAAAATGTTCACTAATTGTCTACATTAAGCCTTCAATATGACCGCTTTCATCAATATCCATCAGTTCTGCAGCAGGCTTCTTGGGCAATCCAGGCATAGTCATAATCGCCCCGGTTAAAGCAACAATAAATTTCGCACCGGCGCTGATTCTGATATCCCGAACCGTGATGCTAAAATTGTCCGGTGCACAAATTAATGTTGGATCATCCGAAAAAGAGTATTGTGTTTTTGCCATGCAGATGAAAAAATCTGAGAAGCCCAACTCTGCTGCTTGTTTCAACTTCTGTTCCGCTAATTTCGTAAATTGAACATCTTTTGCTTTATATACTTTTGTAGCAATTTTTTCTATTTTACTCTTCAAATCATCTGTCTGCTCATAAGCAAATCGCTGTTCTTTTTCCATTTCACAAAGACGGACTACCTCATCCGCCAAACTCAAGGCACCGGAACCGCCTTTGGCCCAAACTTCGGATAAACAAACATTGACTTGATTTTCCCGGCATTTCCGGCTGACAAAATCGATTTCTTCTTCCGTATCCGAAGGAAAACGGTTGATTGCCACGACAACTTTTTGTCCAAAAGTATGTTCCAGTACATCAATATGTCGTAATAAATTCGGTAAACCTGCGGCAACAGACTGAACGTCCGGATTATTTAAATCTTTGTCCGCAACGCCTCCATGTTTTTTCAAGGCTCTGATCGTCGCGACGAGAACAACCGCATCCGGTGATAAATCTGCTGTACGACATTTGATATCAAAAAACTTTTCAGCTCCCAGATCCGATCCGAAACCTGCTTCAGTTACCGTGTAATCATGATAGCTCATCGCCATTTTGGTCGCCAGGATACTATTGCAGCCATGCGCAATATTGGCAAAGGGACCACCGTGTACAAAGGTCGGGGTACCTTCAATTGTTTGAATTAAATTGGGCTTGATCGCATCTTTTAAGAGAATTGTCATCGCGCCTTCCGCTTTCAAGTCTCCAGCCGTGATCGGTTCTTTATTGAAATTATAAGCTACAATCATACGTTTCAGACGTTCTTTTAAGTCGAGCAAATCGGCGGATAAACAGAGTACTGCCATCACTTCCGAAGCAACAGTAATATCGAATCCGTCTTCTCGGGGAACTCCGTCCGATCTTTTTCCTAAACCGTCAACAATATTTCTCAACTGACGATCGTTCATATCCATACAGCGTTTCCAAACAATACTGCGGGAATCAATATTTAGGGCATTGCCTTGATGAATATGATTATCTAATAGAGCTGCTAATAAATTATTGGCAGCTCCAATCGCATGAAAGTCGCCCGTAAAATGCAAATTCAAATCTTCCATCGGCAAAGCCTGTGCATAACCTCCACCAGCCGCGCCGCCTTTGATGCCGAAAACAGGACCTAAAGAAGGTTCACGTAAAGCGATGGCAGCTTTTTTGCCACGTCGGCGCAAAGCATCCGCCAAACCGACCGTTGTCGTCGTCTTCCCTTCACCGGCAGATGTCGGTGAAATGGCAGTCACTAAAATCAATTTATTTTTATGATAATCTTCACGCAGAGCATTTAAAGCAATCTTAGCTTTATATTTGCCGTATAGCTCCAAATGTTCTTCTGAAATACCCGATTTCTCGGCTATTTCTGTGATCGGCTGCAGGGTTGCATTTTGAGCAATTTCAATATCGGATAAATGAGACATAAAACCTCCCGGACTATTCAAAAGATGAAAAATCTCCGGTTACTCCGCTTTCGAGACTTTTCAAATCAGTTAACCAAATTACTCTGCCGCTCACACGGATCAAACCGTCTTTTTCCATCGCAATCAACTCCCTGGAAAAAGATGGTCGCGGCATAGCTAAAAGTCTTGCTACAACTTCTTTAGAGGACGGCAATTCAACTGCTTGTGTGGAAACAATCTTCGAAGCTTCAGCAAGCGTCGTGTTCTCTTCCGTCAATTGTTGATCTAACAGATCTAAGAGATAAGCTGATATTTTTTGTCGCAAAGTTCTTTGTGATAAAGTATAAATTCGTTTATTTTGAGAATTGATATGATTGGATAAGAGAGCCAATAAATTAGATAGCATATGTGGTGAACGGTTGATCATCTCATATAAATCTTCTTGCCTGACATAGACGATTTTAACGGAAGAAACCGCTTCTAAACTGAATTTAAAAGTATTATCCTTCGCAAAAATCAAATCTTCACCGAAAGTATCTCCGGCTTCCAACAAATCCAAGGTTGCCGAGTCTCCGTCGGATGAATATTTTTGCTTTGCTACCTGGCCCTCCAGAACGATGCCTACACCGGAAGATTTATCTCCTTCTCTCGCTATAAATTCACCTTTCCAAAAAATATGCACATTTGTTTGTTCACAATAGTCGCTGTATACAGCATGATTAAGTCCATCAAACAAATCCGTCATAGCTAAGAAGTCACAAAGTTTTTTCATTATCTCCTCCGGAATGACACTGAGACTTTTAATTGGTGCGGATGACAGGACTCGAACCTGCATGCTTTCGGCACTGGAACCT
>CAYFQU010000032.1:0-15814 GCA_964345335.1 uncultured Mageeibacillus sp.
CACTTGATCTCAGTATTTTTGAATTGGATGCAGCTCATGCGGGCATGCTCTATGCAGTGAACAGGCATAGCAGTTTATTGCTTGCCGGACTATTGCAATTGGTGCAAAAAAATGAGTTGGCTTTGGACAGAACAGTTTTTCAATGGCTTCATCCGGAACGTGAAGATTTTGGGAATTTATCCTCTTCTGAGATTTTTCTCTTGCAGTGGCTGTTTCCTATTAAAGAGAATCATAAAGGAGAAAGAACGGCTTCCTTTTCGGTCGAGAAACTTAAAATGCAGGTGCATAATCGGACATGGGCACAGGAATATTCTGAGAACTTCAATCGCTATCTTCATTTATTGAGAGAAGATTTGTTCGCAGAAAATTATTTGAGCAAAGAGCGTAAAAACTTAGGAAGAATGATTTATAAAAGTTTATTGATCCTCAGCTTTGTTTTACCCGTTGCATTATTTATTGCGAATCGATCGTCTTTCAATTTATTTTTTCTGTTACCGATTTTATTTACGGCATATCGTCTGAAAAAGGGGAGATACTTCACCTTGCGCGGCAAGTGCAAATGGAGACAATTACAATTGCTAAAAATAGAAATGCACACAGTGGCTGCATTATTTAAAAAGTTCGGCGTTTGGTTAAAAATACGGGATATAGCTCCTCTCTTACTGCCATATGCGATCGCTTATAACCATTTAGAAGGTTTTTTCAAACAAATCAGTCAATTTAAAAAGGCGAAAGTGGGTATCATTGATTTATTTAATACGAATGAGGATTATGCCCGGGCAAACAGAGAAGTTTTGGAGCAAAACTGGCAAAAAGCAAAAAATGATATGCTCTTCATGTATTATGTATTGGAAGCAAGCTTTGTTGAAGCTGAAATCATCAGGCAGGAAACATTGATGAAATTTGATGATATTGAAAGGGAATGAAATGATTAAATATGCAATTTTTGATTTAGACGGAACTTTGATCCAAACGATGGACTCACTGATGAAGACAGGGAATCTTACTCTAAATCAATTTGGCTTTCCGGCTATCGGCTTGGAAAAATATAAGAAATTTGTCGGTTATGGTGCGAAAAATCTGGTTAAATCTTTATTGATTGATTCCGGAGATCACGAAGCGGCTTTGCTGGAGAGAGCATATCCTATATATATGGAACTTTTTGCTGAATATTGTACCTATCAAATAAAACCATATGAAAATATAGAGAAATTACTTCAGAAAATGCAAGAGTATGGCATCAAACTGGCTGTCTTAACGAACAAACCTCATCAAATGGCGGAAGAAGTCATGGCAAATTGTTTTCCTCAGGATACATTTGTTACTATTCAGGGACAAAGTGACGCCTTTCCTGTTAAACCGGATCCTGCCGCAGCACTTTATGTAGCAAAAAAAATGGGAGCTGAGGATTTGCGCGAGGTAATCTTCATGGGCGACAGTGATGCCGATATGCAGACGGCAAGAAATGCCGGAATGGTTGCCGTAGGAGCTGCCTGGGGTTTTCGTCCGGCACAGGAATTGATGGATAATGGCTGTGAAATCTTGTTGCAAGATCCCTTGGATTTATTGCCTTATCTGAAACGAGATTTCAGGTAGATGCGTATGGCGAAAAAAAGAGTCGTTTATCTATGCGAACATTGTGGTTATGAATCGTCCGGCTGGCTCGGCAAATGTCCTAAATGCAATAGCTGGAACAGTTTTTCTGAAGTATTGGTTCAGCCCGAGTCAAAAGCGAAGCAGCATACCTCTTGGCTGGAAACGGATGAGCAGGAAGGACAGGCCGAAATCATTAATTTGGCGGAAGTCGAGCAATCAGATAAGGATCGTTTACAAACTCATATTCCGGAGCTGGATTTAATTTTAGGCGGCGGTCTGGTCAAAGGTTCTTTGGTTTTGCTGGGCGGCGATCCGGGAATCGGAAAATCTACTTTGCTTTTGCAGGCTTTCGGCTCCTTACATAAAGATGTCAGGAGTATTTATGTAGCCGGTGAAGAGTCGCCTGCGCAGATCAAGATGCGAGCAAATCGCTTGGGTTATGGCAAACAGTCCATCAAGGTATTTACGGGGACCTCTTTTGCTGAAATTTCTCGATTATTACAAGAACAAAAACCTGATTTTGTCGCGATCGATTCCATTCAGACGATTTATCTGGATGATTTACCGGCAGCTCCCGGATCCGTTACGCAGATCAGGGAATGTACGGCCGGATTATTACGCCTGGCAAAACAACATAATATTGCTATTGTTTTGATTGGGCATGTCACGAAAGAAGGTCGGATTGCAGGGCCGAGAGTTTTAGAGCATATGGTGGATGCCGTATTATATTTTGAAGGTGACAGAGCCGGCCAATATCGTATGCTGCGAGCCGTCAAAAACCGCTTCGGTACCACCAATGAAATCGGTCTTTTTGAAATGACTCAAAATGGTTTGGAATCTGTACAAAATCCCGGTATGGCTTTGCTTTCCGGCAGGCCGATCAATGTTCCGGGCACGGCAATTACCAGCTGTTTGGAAGGCAGCAGATCCATTCTAATTGAAGTACAAGCTTTACTCACGGCTTCCGATTTCAGTCAACCGATTCGCAATACACAAGGAATTGATCGTCTCCGGCTGATGATGCTCCTGGCGATTTTACAAAAATCCTGTCAGATTCAAACTGGTTCCTATGATGCCTATGTCAATGTGACAGGTGGCATGAAGATCAATGAAACTTCGGCAGACCTGGCGATTGTGGCGGCTATCGTTTCCAGCATTCAGGACAAAAGCATTGACTCCGAAACGATCTTACTCGGAGAATTAGGTCTCGCCGGAGAAATCCGTATTGTATCCGGAATTGAAAAAAGAATTTTGGAAGCTTGTAAATTAGGTTGGCGGAAGTTTATCGTACCAGCTCTCAGTAAAGCGAAGTTAAAAAAACTTGCTCTGCCGGGAGATTGTGAGATTTTTTATGTCAGCTATTTGAAAGAAGTTTTAGATATTTTGTTTTTTTAAACATAAAAGAGGAAAAATTTCTATCGGATAAATCTTACAAAGCCGATTCAAATTCAGAAGGACAGGTTGAGGATAAAATGGAAAAAGTTGTTGCGATCATTGTGGCTGCAGGCTTGTCGAAACGTATGAAAAGTCAGATCAATAAACCTTTTTTGAAAATTAACGGTGAAACGGTCATTCGCCGTACGGTGCAACAGTTTTTAAAAACGAATATCATTTCATCTCTATATATCGTGGTACATAGCAGAGAAATTGAAATGATGCAGGAGCATCTGCAGGACTTAGCCCCCAAAGCTGAACAAGCTATACATATCTGTATAGGTGGCAAGAGCAGACAGGAATCTGTTTATAACGGTCTCCTGGAGATAGAAAATTCAGTTTTATACAGGGAATCGCCCGACCTGATTTGTTTAGTCCATGACGGAGCCAGATGCTTGATACAAAGCAAAGAGATTATTTCCTGTGCCCGATTAATCGCTCAGGCGGCTCAATCAGGAAAGGAAATAGGCGTAGGGGTCGGAATACCGGTGACGGATACAATTCATATGATCAATCAGGAACAATATGTTGTTAATACACCGAATCGATCGTCCTTGGTTGCTATTCAAACACCGCAAGGAGCCATGTTCAAAACTTTACTGGCAGCTTATGAACGGGCTCGGAAAAATCATTTTAAAGCAACGGATGATATTTCAGTGCTGCAATATGCCGGCATCCCTGTACAAATTTGTCCGGGGGACAATACCAATATAAAAATTACGAATCCACAAGATATACACATTGCAGAAAAATTGTTAAATAACCTTAATATACAAAATAGATAATATGTTATAATATGTAGTAATTAACGAAAAATATTAGATGGTATTCGTGGAATACCCAGGAGGATAATTATGGCAAAAATTTCACGTTTTACAACAACTCGAATTTCTGCTGCTCTGAATGCAGATTATACGCAGAATGAAAATGTGAAAGACTGCTTTTATTTAGATGGCAGATTGACCAGAAAACGCGAAAAAAACGGTGCTGATATCAGCAGTACCGGGGAAGACCGTGGTTTCTTCTATTCGATTTTTGCCAGCCATGACCTGGCTGCCGTTATGGATGAGAATAGTTCAATTTCCTCATTGGATCAAATGACAGAAGCGGTTAAGCGAAGTAATGATGCCATTGACAATGAAATCAATGATTTGGCGGATTGTGCCGTCGAGGTAGGAGGCAAATCCACTATTACCAGACCCGGCGTCAGACAATCCTATTTTGCAGGTATTATTGTCAAAGAAGGCGAAATTGCCGCTGTTGCTCGAGGCGGTGCCTGTGCTCTATTGTTCAGAAATAATGCTTTATACCCTTTGACAAGCTGTGATATTGAATTGATCAATGCCGATTATCACGGCAATAGAATTGAGCATATGATGGATTTTTCCGCAGGGGTGGCAGGAACAATTCGGTATTCCAATATCGCTCAAGTACAGAATAATGATGTCTTAATTTTATGTAATAAAGAATTATTGGAAGCAGTCGGTCAGAGAAAATTACTTGATATTCTTTATCATACGGAAGATTGTGGAGATGCCGCTGCTGAAATCGTTGATCATGCCCGGGAAGAAAATCAGGATGACTCCTTGCAAATTATACTCGCAGCTGTAGAAGAGGTTATTCCAGCCGATCGTACCGGTCGCATCAATTTAGGATTATTCCAAAATCAAGATAATAATTTAGCATCACAGGAAACGACACGCTATGAACCCTTGCGTTCAGAAGGTGTGAAACCTGCAGATGAAACGGATGATGCCTTTAAGCCTGAATATCCGATTACCCAAAAAGCTCCGCAAAAAACGGAAGAGTCTGAGGCAAAAAACAAAGATTTTACGGAAGAAACGGAAAAAGTGCATGAGGAGTCACAAACAACCCCGGACTATGCATCCTGGACAGATGAAGATGATGCAGACGATCCGTTTAAGCCGCATGCAGAAGATTTTGCATCTTTACATGATCAGCAAGATGAACAACAAGATAACGGTTTTGATTTTTCCGATTTGGAAGAACAGGAAGTGACATCCGTAGAACAAAATGATCTTGATGATGTGCCGGTCTTCGAACCGATTGTCACACCTAAGTCCAAGCGAGCTTCAAGCAAATATGCAGAGGACGATGAATTTGTAGATCATGCTTATCTGCCGGAAGATGATGCTGCGTATCACGATGACGATGATGCTTGGCAGGATGATCGCAAGATTGCTGCAAGCAGAGAAAATAATGATTTTGCAGATCAGGATTATGATGATGAGTATGACTATTATGAAGAAAAACAGCCTGCTTCCAATGTCAAAAGAAACATTATATATGTTGTTCTGATTTTAATCTGTCTTGCCTGCTTATTTGCTTTAGCCAAGATGTTGTTTTTTAATGACAAAAAACCGGGTACCGACACGACAAAATCGGAAACGGCATCCGTGTCAGCACAGGAAGTTCATACGACCAATGAATCTGATGTCAAAACACCGATTAAGAAAAGTGAACCGAGTGAAAAGATGACCGAGCCGAGCGAGAGCAAGAGTAATGAAAATCCGGATGAAGAACAGCCGAATGACGAAGAGCCTGGTCAGCAACAAGGATTATTCAGCGGAACGATGTATGTCAATACAGAAACCTTGAACCTTCGAGCTGCTGCGACGACAGAGAGCGATATTGTAACCCAATTGGCAGAAGGAGAAATCTTAGAAATCATTGAATCTGCGGGTGACGGCTGGTATTATGTCAGAACGACCGAAGGCTATGAAGGTTATGTCTTAGGTGATTATCTTAGAGATTAATCTCTGAATATTTTACAGATAATGTTTAAGCTGAGGTTTTTATAGTATATAATAACTTCAGCTTTCTTTTTTGAGAATTGATAAATAAACAAAGATTTAAATAAAAACAAGGAGATCAGTATAGAATGAGAGCAATGGGTTTAAATGAAATTCGTGAAAAATATTTGGAGTTTTTTGCTTCCAAAAAGCACTATAGAATGCCGAGTTTTTCACTTATTCCAAAAAATGATCCGTCTATATTATTAATCAATGCAGGGATGACCCCGTTAAAACCATATTTTACCGGAGCGGAAAAGCCGCCGGCTTTGAGAGTGACAACTTGTCAAAAATGTGTCAGAACACAGGATATTGAAAATGTCGGCTTTACCGCCAGGCATGGCACGTTCTTTGAGATGCTGGGGAATTTTTCTTTTGGCGATTATTTTAAAGAAGATGCTATCACTTGGGCCTGGGAATTCTGCTGCGATGTTTTGAACATGCCTGAAGAAAAATTATATGTCACTGTTTATGAAGATGATGATGAAGCATATGATATCTGGCATAAAAAAATAGGTTTGCCTGAAGAGAAAATTTTCCGTTTTGGGAAAGAGGATAATTTTTGGGAGCATGGTACCGGTCCTTGCGGTCCTTGTTCAGAATTATATTTTGATCGCGGAGAAAAATATGGTTGCGGCGATCCTAACTGTACAGTAGGTTGTGAATGCGACCGGTTTATTGAATTCTGGAATTTAGTTTTCACTCAATTTGAGAAAGATGAAGCGGGGAATTATCAGCCTTTACAACAAAAGAATATTGATACGGGCTGCGGTTTGGAAAGATTGGCGAGCATCATGCAGGATGTTGGTTCAATCTTTGAAGTGGATACGGTACATGCTGTATTAGATGCTGTCTGCAATTTGGCAGGGGTTACTTACGGTCAGAGCAAAGAAATTGATATAGCGATTCGCGTGATCACCGATCATATACGCAGCACTGTTTTCATGATCAGTGATGGCGTTGAGCCTTCCAATGAACGTCGCGGTTATGTTTTGCGCCGCCTGATTCGCCGTGCTGCCCGCTATGGCAGAAAGCTAGGCATAGAAAATGTATTCTTAAAAGGCTTGGCGGAAGTAGTGATTGAGCAGTCAAAGGATGCTTATCCTGAATTAGAGGCAAGGCATGATTATATTTTGCGTGTGATTGAACGTGAAGAAAAAGCGTTTGCCAAAACCATTAAACAGGGTTCGCAAATTCTAGCGGATTATATTGCTGAAATCAAATCTGCAGATGAAGAACATTTATCTGGCGATCAGGTTTTTAAATTACATGATACATTCGGTTTTCCGGTCGATTTAACGCGAGAAATCGCTGCTGAACAGGGACTGGAAATTGATTTGGAAGGTTTTACCGCCTTGATGCAGGAGCAGAAAGAGAGAGCCAGAAAAGCCACCTTGGAAAATACAGACTCCGCCTGGGATGCGAATGCTTTGCCGAGCTCAATTGATCAGGATATTCCCACTGAATTTCTTGGTTATGATTCCTTGGAAGAGGAAGGTCGTATATTGTATTTAGTGCAAAATACAGAGCATGGTTTAGAGACGGTTGAAACAGTTGAAGAGGGTGAGCCGGTTATTATTATCAGCAACAGAACACCTTTTTATGCAGAGTCCGGCGGACAGGTCGGAGATCAGGGTTTGATCTATAATGATCAGGCAAAGGTTGAAATCCATACGGTCAGCAAAAACGGTGCTCAGATCTTCTTGCACCAGGGTACTGTTGTTTCAGGTGAAATTCATAGCGGTGATAATATAAAATTTGCGGTTGATCGGGATTTGAGAATGGCAACGGCCAGAAATCATACCGGTACACATATTCTACATCAGGCCCTGTATCAGGTATTAGGCGATCATGTTGAACAGGCCGGATCTTTAGTCGAACCGGAGCGTTTACGCTTTGACTTTAAACATCATCAGCCGATCAGCGATCAGGAGCTACGAGAAATTGAGAGCATTTGCAATCGGGTGATCTTGGCAGATATGCCGGTTACAACTCAGGTTATGGATCTTGAGCAAGCTAAAGAAGGCGGTGCCAGATCATTATTTGGGGAAAAATATGCAGATCGCGTGCGAGTGGTCAGTGTAGGTGATTTCAGCCAAGAATTATGCGGCGGAACACATCTGAAACATAGCTCGCAAATCGGCTCTTTGCGAATTCTATCAGAAACAGGTACGGCTTCTGGCGTACGCAGAATTGAAGCGGTTACCGGTTTATATGCGTATCAGCATGCACTGGCAGATGCAGACATTATTCATCATTTATCTGAACAATTGAAGTCCAGACCGGATGCTCTGTTGAAAAGAGTAGAACAATTGCAGGAACAGCAAAAAGATCTGCAACGTGAATTGTCGATAATCAAAACGAAAGCGGCTGCAGGTATTGCTGATGAGATTGTGCAAAAGGCAGAAACAATTGGGCAGCTCAAAGCTGTTTTTTATCAGATGAAAAATGCCGATGCCAATCAATTACGGCAAACCGGCGATCAAATCAGAGATCATTTCCAGACCGAACCAGGCGTTGTTATTCTGGCTTCCGAACTGAATGATAAAGTCATCTGGTTGATTATGGCAAATCAACCGGCTGTCGCCTTAGGTGTTCATGCTGGAAATTTAGTCAGAGAAGCTGCCAAAGTGACCGGAGGCGGAGGCGGAGGCAGACCGGATATGGCGCAGGCTGGCGGTAAAGATGCCGCTAAAATCAAAGAGGCTTTCGCACTCTTGAAAGATAAATTGCAAGTTGTGTAATAGTGAAAAGCATGATCAAGCATCATGCTTTTTCTGAAAGGAATAAAAATGGAAGATTGCATTTTTTGTAAAATAGTAAATAAGGAAATTCCCTCTGAGATTGTTTTTGAGAATGATTATGTCATTGCTTTTCCCGATTTAAATCCGGCAGCTAAAGTACATATCTTAATTGTTCCTAAAATTCATGTGGATAATATTTATCAATTGGCTTCTCATCCGAAACGAGCTGAGATTATGGCGGCGGTGACAGAAGCGATTGCGAAGGTATCCGAGCAATATGCCACGGAAGATGGTTTCAGGGTGGTGATCAATAACGGCAGGAAAGCCGGTCAAAGTGTTTTCCATTTACACTTCCATCTTTTAGGCGGGCAAGAATTACCGATTTCTGTGCTCTGATTTCCAAATAACAAAAAAATATATAGCGGTCCATGCATATGGAAGACTGGCTGATAAGAGGTAGAGTATGACAAATTTAGCAGGCGAAGCGAATACATGGTATGTATTCGGAGATTCAATTGCGAAAGGGATTATTTTCAACGAAGAACTGGAAAAATATAATATTGCTGAACAAAACTTTGTACATGTGATCAGTGAAACGTATCATGTGACGATTAAAAATTTCTCGATTTTCGGAGCGACTGTCAATAAAGGAATTAAAATGTTTCTGCGCAGTGAAAAAAAACTGAAGGCAGATAGCATTGCCCTTTTGGAGTTCGGCGGTAATGATAGTGATTTTACCTGGTCTGAAGTAGCGCAGGATCCGAAAAAAGAACATTTATGCCATACGCCTCATACTGAATTTCAAAATAAATATGAAGAATTAATTCATCTGCTTCAAGCAAAGAATATCAGACCAATTATTTTAAATTTACCGCCACTTGATGAAAATCGTTATTTTAATATTTTCAGTAAAGATTTGAATAAAGAAAATCTTTTGGAATTCTTAGGCGGCTCAACCGGAAGAATTTATCAATGGCATGAAAGTTATAATAGTATGCTTTATCAAATTGCCCAAAATACTAATACCGAAATAATCGATATCCGTGCAGCATTCCTGACAGAATTAAATCCGGAACGTTTTATTTGCCTTGATGGAATTCATCCAAATGAAAAAGGACAGATTTTAATAGCCAATCAAATACTGGAATACATCTCATCATCTGATCTGCTTCCTGCTGCGACCTGATCGATTTCGTTTTTGTGTAAATCGATCAATAAATTTCTCTTTAATTGTTTAATACAGCAGTATTTTTCATTAAATTCAACAAATCTGGAAAAATATTTTACTATCTTGTAGTAACGTTACCGGTAACGCTACCGGGAGAAGTATGGAGGCTGTTATGGTTACTATTAAAGATATTGCCAAGAAAGCTGGAGTTTCTGTCAGTACAGTTTCCCGTGTCATCAATAACAGACCTGATGTATCCGAATCAGCCAGAATAAAAGTGCTGGCGGTTGCCAAAGAATTAAATTATATTCCCAATGAAAGTGCCAGAGATTTAGCAGGCTTGAGATCGGATGCCATCGGTTTGATTTTGCGTGGTATTGACAATCCTTTTTTCTCTGAAATATTCGGTATCATGGAGCAGATCATCCATCAATCGAAATATTCTCTGGTCATCCATCAAATCAGTTCGACAGCCAATGAAATTCAGGCAGGTGCCGAATTAGCCAGAGCGAAACGCCTTTGCGGTTTAATTTTTATGGGTGGTAATTTTGCCTGTCGCAGGGAAGACATCGACTTATTGGATGTTCCATTTGTCTTCTGTACTTATACGAATACTTTCGGCCATTTAAAAAAATCAGAGTTTTCTTCCGTTTCCATTGATGATGAACAAGCTGCTTATCATGCGGTTTCTCATCTGATTCAATTAGGACATCAAAAAATTGCCATTCTCTTAGCGGATACAGCCGATCAATCGATCAGTGAATTGCGCTATCGCGGCTATTGCAGAGCTTTACAGGAAAACGGCATTGCACTTGAGCCTGATTTGATCCAGACGGTACGGAATTTTTCTTTGCAGGAAGCCTATCAAGCTACGCAAATATTATTGAATAAAAAGATAAAATTCAGCGCAATTTTCGCTATTTCAGATTTATTGGCGATCGCAGCTATGAAGGCGCTAGCAGATCATCAGCTCAGAGTACCGGAAGATATTTCGATAATCGGTATTGACGGTTTAAATATTTCGGAATTTTGTATCCCAACATTATCGACGATGCGTCAACCCAAAGAACAAATTGCTCAGAAAACGATTGAGGTTTTGCTGAAAATGATCGACGAACAGGCGGAAAACACTCAGATTTTATTGGATACAACGCTTCAAGCAGGACAGAGTACGAAGAGATTATAGATTCATTGTTTAAAACATCTCAAAGATGTGTAAATAAAGTAGGATAAATTTTATTCTATAAAAAATAGGAGGAAATATGAAAAAAATAATTGCAGTATTATTAACAGTTATGATGGTTTTCAGTGTTGTTGCCTGTGGAAACAAAGGCACAGACAGCAAAGAAGAAATGCCTAAAGAAGACAACAAAACGGAAGCAGCGCAAGATGAGCAGAATGCAGAAACAGAAAAATCCGCTGCGGATGCGGAGAAATCTGAAGCTGAAGGGACAGTTTATTATTTAAACTTCAAACCGGAACAAGATGAACAATGGCAGGAATTAGCTGCTGTGTATACAGAGGAAACAGGTGTTCCGGTGACGGTTGTCACAGCTGCCTCCGGCGAATATGAAACAACTTTAATGGCGGAAATGGGCAAATCCGATGCTCCTACCTTATTTCAGGTCAATGGTCCTGTCGGTTTAAAAAACTGGGCGGATATGTGCTATGACTTGACCGGCACCGAAATTATGGATGAATTGACGAGTGAATCTTTTGCTTTGAAAAATGAAAACGGCGAAGTTTCCGGCATTGCATATGTTGTTGAGAGCTATGGAATTATTACCAATGAAACTTTATTGGAAAAAGCCGGTTATACAACAGACGATATTAAATCTTTTGCTGATTTGAAAAAAGTTGCGGAAGATATTACCGCCAGAAAAGATGAATTAGGTTTTGCCGCATTTACTTCAGCAGGTATGGACGGCTCCTCTGATTGGCGTTTCAAAACACATTTAGCCAATATGCCGATTTACTTTGAATATCAAGAAGAAGGTATCCAGGAAACCCCTGCTATTAAAGGCAGCTATTTAGATAATTATCGCAATATCTGGGATTTATATATCAATAATTCCACGGTAGATCCTGCTGAATTATCCGCTAAAACAGGTGATGATTCCAGAAATGAATTTTTAGCCGGTGAAGCGGTATTTTTCCAGAATGGTTCTTGGGAATATGCTAACTTAGTCGGTGACGATAAATTCTCAGCTGATGAATTGACTATGATTCCGATTTACTTCGGTGTAGGCGATGAAGCGAATCAAGGTTTAAATACAGGTACAGAAAACTTCTGGTGCGTCAACAAAGATACGGATCAGGCAAATATTGATGCCACTTTAAATTTCATGAAATGGTGTGTCACTTCCGAAACCGGTGTTAAAGCCATGTGCGGCGGCGAAAATGCCATGCCTTCCGGCAAGAGCGGTATGGGCTTCGCCATTCCTTTCAAAAACGCTTTGGAATCTGAAAATATCTTTGTCAAAACCGATGCTGAGCTGACAGCTGAAGGAAAAACACCGATTGCTTGGACTTTCTCCACCATGCCTTCAGAAGAATGGAAAAATGGTGTTGGTTCTGCTCTGACCGCTTATGCTGCTGATCAGACAGATGCGAATTGGGAAGCTGTTGTCAGCGCTTTCGTTGACGGTTGGGCTACCGAATATCAATTGGCAAACTGACAAAACTTTTTAACAATAATAAATTCCGGAGCTTTTCCGGAATTTATTATCTGCACAAACAGGGAGATGTATACATATGACAATGCATAAAATCTTAAAAAGATGGTTTCCCGTTTTTGTTATTCCAACCTTGGCTGCTTTTATTATCGGATTCATTTGGCCTTTTATTCAAGGAGTTTATCTATCTTTCTCACAATTTACCACAGTGAGCAATGCAGTTTTTAACGGAATTACAAATTACCAAAAAGCCTTACAGGATCCGACATTTCTAAATGCCTTTTTATTCACTGCAAAATTTGCAGTTGTTTCCAGCATTTTAATTAATGTCTTTGCTTTTGCTGTCGCTTTGATTTTTACCGGTGAAATCAAGGGTAAAAATATATTTAGAACTGTTTTCTTTATGCCGAATCTGATCGGCGGTATTGTTTTGGGCTATATTTGGCAGGTCTTACTCAATGCAGCCTTATCTTATTTGGGCGAACCTTTATTGAAACTCAATTCATCGGCAGGTTATTGGGGTCTGATCATGCTGATGTGCTGGCAGCAGATCGGCTATATGATGATCATTTATATCGCCGGTTTACAAAATATTCCCGGAGATTTAATTGAAGCCTCCAGAATCGACGGCGGTTCCCCTTGGCAGGTGCTTTGGAAAATTAAAATTCCGATGGTCATGCCGTCCATCACAATTTGTTTGTTTTTAACAATTACCAATTCATTTAAATTATTTGACCAAAACTTATCTTTAACAGGCGGTGAGCCGAATAAAGCGACAGAGATGCTGGCCTTGAATATTTACCACACTTTCTATGCGCGTTCCGGACCGGCTTGGAAAGGAATCGGACAAGCCAAGGCGGTGATCTTCTTCATGATTGTTGTTATTATCGCTTTAACGCAGCTTTATGCCACCAGATCAAAGGAGGTAGATCAATAATGAAATCCTCTACAGCAAAAAGAATAGGCGCAGGATTGCTCTCAGTTTTATTTACCGTTATTTGCGCGCTTTATATGTATCCGATCATTATGGTTTTTCTGAATTCTTTGAAACAGGAATCGGCTATTCAAACGTCAAGAGCATTTGAATTTCCCGCGCAGGAAACCTTTGCCGGTTTGGATAATTTCCGCAGTGCGATCAAAGCACAGGGCTTCCTGAAAAGCTTCGGTTTCAGCGTCTTTATTACAGTGTCTTCCGTCTTTTTAATTTTATTATGCTGCTCTATGTTCGCCTGGTATATTGTCAGAAGAAAAAGCATCTTTTCCAAGTTAATGTATTTATTATGTGCTTTTTCGATGGTTGTACCGTTCCAGATGGTCATGTTTACTTTATCTCAGACGGCCGATCGGCTTTCTGTTTTTGGCTTGCGCTTCAATACGCCTTGGACGATTTGCTTCATCTATTTAGGATTCGGAGCCGGACTTGCGGTGTTCCTGTTTGCCGGGTTCATCCGATCCGTACCGATCGAAATTGAAGAAGCTGCTTTGATTGACGGCTGCAATCCGATTCAGGTTTATTTTCGGATTATTTTCCCGATTTTGCGCCCGACCATGATCTCGGTTGGTATCTTGGAGACGATGTGGGTCTGGAATGACTATTTATTGCCGACCTTGGTTTTGGATATTAAAAAGTACCGCACGATCCCAATGTTGATTCAATATTTCCGCGGCAGCTATGGCCGTGTTGAAATGGGACCCATGATGGCCAGTATCGTTTTGACTATTTTACCGGTTATTATCATCTACTTGATCGGACAGAAACATATAATCAAGGGCGTGATGTCCGGTGCAGTTAAGGGATAATCATATGCAGAGGAGCAGTGGAATATTATTACCGGTATCATCTTTGCCGTCGTCATACGGCATAGGAACTTTCGGCAAAAAGGCATATGAATTTATTGATTTTTTAAAAAAGGCAGGTCAAAGTTATTGGCAAATCTTGCCGTTGACGACGACGGGATTCGGTAATTCTCCCTATCAAAGCTTTTCTGCTTTCGCGGGAAATCCTTATTTCATTGACCTGGATTTATTGATTGAAGAAAATTTATTGCATACAGAAGAAATAAGTTCCGTCGATTTCGGAGATGATCCGACACGGGTTGATTACGGCCGCATCTATCAGGAGAGAAATTCTGTTTTGTTAAAAGCTGCGGAGCGTGGTCTGAAGAGAAATGAAATCACTTTTATTGAATTTAAAGCAGAAAATTCATATTGGCTTGATGATTTTGCCGCCTTTATGGTTTTGAAGCAAAAATATAATATGAACAGCTGGCTGAATTGGCCGAATGAAGCATTAAGAAACCATGATGCGGAAAGTGTTGACCGGATCATGCAGGAAAATCATCAGGAAATTAATTTAATCTGCTATATACAATTTTTGTTTTTTGAACAATGGAAAAAAGTCAGAGCTTATGCGGCAGAAAATGGGATTGCAATTTTAGGAGATATTCCCTTATATGTTTCTTTGGATTCCGCAGATGTCTGGTCAAACCCTGCATATTTTCAGCTGGATCAAAATCATGTGCCTTTGGAAGTATCCGGTGTACCGCCCGATTACTTTACGGCAGACGGACAATTATGGTCGAATCCGCTTTATGACTGGACTTTTTTAGAAAAAGATCATTATCGTTGGTGGATTCATCGCATTCACTTTTCCAATCAGATTTATGATGCTTTGCGAATTGATCATTTCCGTGGACTGGAAAGCTATTGGGCTGTACCCTATGGCGAAAAAACGGCAAAAAATGGACATTGGGTTAAAGGTCCCGGTATGAATTTAATCTCCGTGCTCAAAGAAAATTTTCCTGATTTTATGTTTGTCGCAGAAGATTTGGGGTATCAGACGACAGCTGTACAACAGTTGCTCGAAGATTCCGGCTTTCCGGGGATGAATGTTTTGCAATTAGCTTTTGATTTCCGCGATCAGGGGAATCCTTTACCCCATGCTTTTAAACCACATAGTGTCTGTTATATCGGTACGCATGATAATTTACCGATTATGCTCTGGCGAGAAAATGCCCGCAGCGAAGATGTTGAGCGAGCTGTCAAATATCTTGGATTGAATGAGCAAGAAGGTTTCAATTGGGGTTTTATTCGCGCGGGAATGGGTTCTGTTTCCGATCTATTCATTGCCGGAAGGAACCAGAATGAATACACCGGTCATTTTAGCAAATAACTGGGAATGGCGAGTGTCGGATTCTCAATTGACAGATGAGCTTGCCGCTAAAATTAAGATGTATACAGAATTATTTGACAGATTGCCTTGAGCACATTGTAAGACTACCGATACAATATTTATCATGAACTCTTGTAAATTTTAATGAATATTGCTATCATACTAACTACATTCAAAACCACTGCGAGGGGAGTGAGACAGGTTAATGACAG
>CAYFQU010000033.1:0-15763 GCA_964345335.1 uncultured Mageeibacillus sp.
AACGATAGAAAAATGTACCTGCAGTAGCACTTGCAGCGATGAAATCACTGATCGATTCCACCAAAAAGATCATGAAGATGGGATCTGCAGGAAAAACTTGCGGTAAGATCAAGATCAATGGAATCAGCAAAACGATTTTTCGCAGTATGGCCATAAATAAAGCTGTCTTAGCCTGTCCAAGCGCGACAAAACCCTGTTGACAGCAATTCTGAAAGGCATGAGTAATTGCAACGGCAAAATAAATACGCATCGCCCAAGAAGCATAGTCTATCAATGCTTGATCAGGTGAAAAAATTCCGGCAACGATCTGTGGAAAAAGAAGTAAGAACAGCCAGATTATGCTGACATATATTACGCAGGTTATCAGCAGGATACGAAAAGCGGACTTAACCCGATCATGTTTACCTGCTCCGAAATTATAACTGAGGATAGGAGAAGCCCCGTGGGAAAAACCTGTGAGCGGGAAAACAATAATGGTCACGACAGAATTGATAATGGTCATGGAAGCGACAGCCATATCCCCGCCATGAAGAGCAAGTGATCTGGTAAAGACGATGGAAAGAATACCTTCCGTAAAGATCATAATAAACGATGAGATCCCCAGGCTGATACAGGAAAGTAAAATTTTTCTGTCTACTTTCAGGTTTTTTCTTTGCAGACGGAGAGTTGTTTTCTTGCCGAAAAGAAAATGAAGGACAAAAAACATGCTGATGGCTTGGGAGAATACCGTTGCTACTGCCGCACCAACTACCCCCATCTCAAGACTGTATATAAGAATCGGATCCAAAATGATATTGATCGCTGCACCGATCACGGTTGTTAGCATTGATACTTTGGCAAAACCCTGTCCGCTGATAAATAAATTCATACCCAGGGTCATCATGACAAAAACGGAACCAAGTATATAGATTCTGGCATAAGACAAAGCATATGGATAGGAAATATCTGAAGCACCAAAGAAACGCAGCATCCAGGGAGCCGCAAAATAAAGAATAATAGTCAGGAAAACAGAGAGATAGAAAATGGCAGCAGCACAGTTTCCCATAATTTTTTCCGCTTCTTCCTTCTGCCCTTTTCCTAAGGCAATTGAAGCAAGCGGTGAACCCCCTGCTGCGATCAACATGGAACAAGCTGTGATCAACATAAGGATAGGCACGAAAAGTCCCGCACCTGTCAATGCGGCTGCACCGACCTCTTTCATATGCCCGATATAAATACGATCGACGATGTTATACAATAGTAAAACCAACTGTGCTGTGACCGCCGGCAGGGTCATATGCCAGAACAGTTTTGAAATTTTTTTCGTTCCAAGTGCTTCTGTATGCTCCATATACATTTTCCCCCATATTATTCAAAGCATTTTATTGATATTCGCTCGACTTCCTATTATATAACCAAACAGCATATCTGATGTGAAAAAGTCTGTACCAAAACAGGAACAGACTTTTAGTCGATTCAATATAATTTTTATGATCAGAAGAGTTCATCATGTAAGCGGCGAGATAAGGAGCTCAACTCCCCCTATCTCAGCTAAAATAAATTTACGGCTGTTTCGGTAAATTTGCCAAGCCCTGTGCAATATCTGTATCACTTGGCAAAACATCTTTGATTTCTCCTGCGAGATAACGGCGATAGGCAGACATATCAAAATAGCCGGTACCGGTTAAGCCGAATAAAATAATTTTCTTCTCGCCGGTCTCTTTACATTTTAAAGCTTCATCAATGGCCGCCTTAATAGCATGAGATGATTCCGGAGCCGGTAAAGTTCCCTCCACTCTGGCAAATAAAGTCGCAGCTGCAAAAATTTCACTTTGGTTGACGGCTCTGGCTTCATCCAGCAAACCGTCATGATAGAGTTGCGACAGAATAGGACTCATCCCGTGGAAACGCAGACCTCCCGCATGACTGTCAGGCGGAATAAAATCATGCCCCAGAGTATACATTTTAGCTAAAGGTGTTACCTTCCCTGTATCACAATAATCATATGCAAATTTACCTCGAGTCATACTGGGACAGGATGCCGGTTCTACGGCGATAAAATAGGGAGCTTTTTTGCCCGCTAAACGATCCGCCATAAAAGCGCTCATCAAACCGCCTAAATTGGATCCGCCGCCGGCACAGCCGATCACTATATCCGGATAACGATCAATTTTTTCAAAGGCTAATTTGCTTTCCAATCCGATAATGCTTTGATGTAAAACAACCTGATTTAAAACGGATCCTAAAACATAACGATAGCCTTCATGTCCTGTCGCATATTCAACCGCCTCGGAAATTGCCGTGCCTAAGCTGCCATTTCGATTTGCCGGATTCTCCAACATTTTGCGGCCAATGACAGTTGTATTCGAAGGCGATGGTGTGACATTCGCACCGTAAGTTTGCATGATAGAAAGCCGATCCGGTTTTTGTTCTGAAGATACACGCACCATAAAGACATTACAATCCAGCCCAAAATATCCACAGGCCATCGATAATGCGGTACCCCATTGTCCTGCACCGGTTTCGGTCGTCACGCCTTTTAAGCCTTGTTGTTTGGCATAATAAGCTTGCGCGATGGCAGAATTTAATTTATGGCTGCCTGATGTATTACCGCCCTCATATTTATAATAAATCTCCGCCGGCGTATCGAGTGCTTTTTCCAAAAAATAAGCACGGATCAAAGGCGACGGTCTGAACATTTTATAAAAATTACGAACTTCCTCAGGGATAGGAATAAAACGATCATGATCATTCAATTCCTGTTTCGCCAATTCCTCACAGAAGATAACGGATAAATCTTCTACCTTCAGAGGCTTCATTGTTTCCGGGTTAAGCAGCGGACGATGATCCGTCTTCATATCCGCCCGCACATTATACCAATACTCCGGAATTTCATTTTCTTTTAAAAACACTTTATACGGGACATGATCATTTTTCATTTTTACCACCTTCTAATTTTTATCTATCGAAGCAGACTTTCTAGTTTCTTTATGATAGATCAGTTTAAATAGTTCACCGATACAGAACGGAATCAAAGCTAATAAGATAATAATCAGCCAATCCCTGCCTGTCAGGGTAATCGTCTTGAAATATGTTTGTAAAACCGGAACATAAACTACCAAAAGCATCATCACACTGGATAATAAAACAGCTTTATTCATACTTTTATTACTGAAAAATCCGATTTGGAAAATGGAATAATGTTCAGATCTGCTGGAATAGGCTCTGAGCAATTCGGCAAAGATCAAAGTGACAAAAGCAAAGGTACCGGCTCCATGCGAAGGGACATAACCTTCATGGGCGAAAAAATTATAAGTTGCGGAAACGATGCTGGGATCAGCTACAGAAATATCTGGATAGAGATAGCGTCCGATTTGAAAAGCCGAGAATACAGCTATAAAAATAGCAACGGATTGCGTAATAATCGAAGAGATCATCTCTTTATTGATAATTTTCTCATCACCTTTTCTGGGCGGATGCAGCATAATATCTTTTTCGCCTTTTTCCTGTCCCAAAGCCAAAGCTGGAAAACTATCCGTCACTAAATTCAGGAATAATAGTTGAATGGCCAATAAGGGAGTATATTGCGGTCCTAACAGAAGATTAGTGAGAAAGACAACCAAAATTTCACCTACATTACAGGATAAGAGAAAGCCGACAAATTTTCGAATATTGCTGTAAATTATTCTGCCTTCTTCAACTGCTGCAACAATTGTTGCGAAATTATCATCTGTCAAAATCATATCCGAAGAGTTTTTGGCTACTTCGGTACCAGTAATACCCATAGCTACGCCGATTTCAGCCTGTTTTAAAGCCGGGGCATCGTTTACGCCATCACCGGTCATCGATGAAATATGCTGTTTTGCCTTCAAAGCTGAAACGATTCTGACTTTATGCTCCGGTGAAACTCTGGCATAAACCGAAACCTCTTCACAAGCCTGTTGCAGTTCCTCATCGGACATCTCCTCCAATTCGGTACCAGTTAAAACTTTATCGCCTTCCTGCATCAAATTCAGATTTTTAGCGATGGCTACGGCCGTATCTTTGTAATCACCCGTAATCATTACCGCACGAATGCCGGCCTTATGACAAACCGTAATCGCATCTTTCGCTTCTGGTCTCGCCGGGTCAATCATGCCTGTCAAGCCAACAAAAATCATATCGTCTTCAGCGGAAACGAAGGAATCATCCGCATGCACTTTAAAAGCAAATGCCAAAACTCTTAAAGCGGAAGTTGCAAAAGCGGAATTAGCTTCCATGATTTTTTCACGATCGGCATCTGTAAGCTGTCTGACAATGCCGTTTTCAAAGATTTGCTGGCAGCGATCCAAGACGATATCCGGAGCTCCTTTGGTCACGGATAAGAATTCTCCGTTAATCTGATGATAAGAAGACATCATTTTACGCTTAGAATCAAAAGGCAAATCTCCCAATCTCGGATATTCTTTGCTCAATTTTTCTTTCGTAAAACCTTTTTTTGCCCCTAAAGTCAACAAAGCTCCTTCGGTCGGATCGCCCAGAATTGTCCAGGTCTGATCTTCTTTTTGTACCAAGCTCGCTTCATTGCATAATGCTGAAATCTGTAATAATCGTTCTAAAGCGGCAGATTCTTTCTCTTCTTCCTGTTCTGAGAACAAGCTGATTTTGCCGATCGGTTCATAGCCTGCTCCCTCTACTTCATACAATTGATGATCTGTATAAATTCTGGTGACAGTCATTTCATTTTGGGTTAAAGTACCAGTTTTATCAGAGCAGATCGTATCGACAGAGCCCAATGTTTCGACAGCCAGTAAGCGTTTAACGATTGCATTTTTCTTGGCCATACGATTCATGCCAAGAGCCAAAACGATGGTTACAATAGCAGGTAAACCTTCAGGAATAGCGGCAACTGCCAAACTGACCGAGGTCATAAACAAATGTAAAATTTCGCCACCCTGTAGTAAACCGACTGCAAATACGACAAAACAAACCGCCAAGCATATCGCAGCAAGGATTTTACCCATTTCATTCAAACTTTTTTGTAATGGTGTCGCCTCTCGCTCAATGCCCAACAGACGTTTGGCAATTTTACCGACTTCAGTCTGATTGCCGGTTAAAACGACAATTCCTTTACCGCGGCCATAGGTTAAAGCGGTACTGGAATAGATCATATTCGTGCGATCACCGATGCCTAATTCTTCATCTGTAGTAAATGTGGCATCCTTATCCACAGGCACCGATTCGCCGGTTAAAGAAGCCTCTTCAGCCTGCAAATTGCTGCTCTCCAATAATCGAATATCAGCAGGAACAATATCGCCGGCATCTAAAATAACAATATCACCGGGAACCAGTTCGGCCGCCTTGACCATCTGTTCCTGTGCATCACGTAAAACTCTGGCTTTCGGAGCCGCCATTTTTTGTAATGCTTCAATCGCTTTTTCCGCTCTGCCTTCCTGATAAACACCTAACACGGCATTGATGATGACAATAGCAATGATCAAAATCGAATCAACAACTTCGCCTAAAGCTCCGGAAATGATGGCAGCGATGATCAGGGTGATCACCATAACATCCTTAAACTGTTCCAAAAATTTCTTCCACAACGGAACGGCTTTTTCGGATTCAAGCTCATTCTTTCCGTAAAGGTTCTGACGCTTTAATATCTCTTGCTCGGTCAGCCCTTTTTCAATATTTGAATTTAATTTTTTTACAATTTCTTGCTTGTCAGCTTGATAAATTTCTTTTGCTCCGAGTTGCTGCAGAGGTTCTTTACTTTTATTGATTGTTTGATTGTCAGTCATCCTTTTCTCCTGCTTCATCATTTTTTTCCGTATCTTTTATAAATTCGAGTTTGATTTTGGAAATACGCTTTTCATCCATTTCCAAAACAGTAAATTTCAGGTCATTCACGATAATTTCAGGATGTTCATCCGCTTCCGGAATTCTTTCCAATTTACTCAATACAAACCCTGCAATGGTATCATAGTCATTATCATCGTCCGGATCAATCGATGTCGCCTTTGGAATTGCCGCAATGACTTCTTCCGGACTGAGTAAACCGTCAACGGTAAAGCTGCCATCCGCATTGCTAATCACGGACTGATCGGCGCTGTCATATTCATCCGTAATATCACCGACAATTTCTTCCAGAATATCTTCGATCGTAATCAAACCGTCCGTACCGCCGTATTCATCAATGACGATGGCCATTGAAATATTTTGTTGCTGCATCTCACGGAACAAAACGCTGATCGATTTTCCTTCTGGTACAAAGTACGGACTTCTCAGATGTTTTTTCAGATCAAAATCAGCTCTTTCATCTAAATCAATACGCAGTAAATCTTTAATATGTAAAATGCCAATGATATTATCGACTGATTCTTCATAAACCGGAATACGGCTATAACGTTCATGTGCAGCTGCATGGATCACCTCTGCAAAACTGGCCGTTGATTCAAGGGAAACCATTGCTGTTCTAGGTGTCATGATTTCAGAAACTTCCGTATCGTTTAATTCAAAAACATTATAGATCATCTTCGCTTCATCGCTTTGAATGCCACCCGTTTCACCGCTCGCTTTGGTCATCATGATAATTTCTTCTTCGGTAACCTGATTGTTGACCTGATCCGGATCGATGCCGATCATTCTCCAGACAAGTCTGGCTGAAGCATTTAAGAAAGTGGCAAACGGTTTGATCAATGTATGCCAAAAGCGTAAGACTCCGACAAATCTGCGGGCATATTTTTCCGGATCACGCATACCGATTTGCTTTGGAACCAACTCTCCCAAGACCAAGGAAAAATAGGAAATGAGCAAAGTGAGTAAAACCGTGATGAGCGGTTCTAAATATCCGTTTTGTCCGGCAGCATCAAAATGCCGGGCAATAATCGGCGCAATTTGATTGGCTCCGAAAGCTGCGGATAAAAACCCGGCGAAAGTTACGCCGACCTGAACTGTCGCCAAAAATCCCCCTTGATTATCAATAAAAGGGAGTATTTTTTTTGCATCGGCATCACCGTCTGCTGCCAGGCTTCTGATCTTTGTTGAATTGAGAGTGACAATTGCCATTTCGGCAGCCGCAAAAAAGGCATTGATAAAGATCAATAATAAAATGACAATCACATTGATGATAATAGTTTTAGTTGATTGAGAATTAATGGTACTGTTACTGCTTAAAAATATATATTGTGCCAACACACAACAATGACCTGCGTCCACTTGGACTGATCCTCCTCCTTATATGGATTGCCTTTTTTCAACGAAAAGGCAAATGAACTGTTTCAACAGTTTTATTCTTCTTACTGGATAAATAATATTAAAAAATATAACAAAACTTAAATGAGATTACAAACTATACAGTTTAATTCCTTGATCTTCTAATAATTTAGAGATAGAGCTTTGACTTGTGAATAATAATATTTGTCGTTTTTGCTCAATCCCGATTTTTTTCAGTAATTTCAGGGTCAAGAGCGAACGTTCTTTGTCAATTTGTATGAGCGGATCATCCAAAATCAAAGGAATTTTACCTGTTTCATCCTGTAATAACTCAGTTAAGGCCAAGCGTAAAGCCAGATTGATTTGATCATTCAAACCAGCACTATAATAAGCTTGTTCTTTGAGTGTTTCGTCGCTCTCTGATAATTTAATATGATAATCTTGATCGATCCTCAAATCCGCATATTCTGCAGCTGTCATTTCGGATAAATATTTCGCCGCTTTTTCATTCAACTTAGGTCTAATATTTTGTTCAAAAGACATTTTGCTATGTTCCAACATATGTAGAGAAAGTAAAAGTGAATAATAATTGAATTCAGCTTTTTCCAGATTTTCGTTTAATAACTGCAAAGACCTTTGCAGATCAGAGGTATTGATATCATCGGCTTGTAAATGTTCCAAACGAACTTTATAGGTTGCCAAATCCTCGCGTAAAGATAAGCGACGCTCAATGACGCCGTTTTTTTGCGCAGCGATATAATGTTCTGAATATTCTGGAATCGCCCGCAATTGATGTTCATGCTGAATTAGCCAATCTTGTGCTCTGTGATATTCTGCCTGAAAGTCCGCAGTTGTAAAATCGCCCTGCAAATCTTCCATTCTTGCTTTCAAGGCAGCATTCTTTTCTTCTAATTGTACGGAATCCACTGTTTTTTCCCGCAGCGTTTGAATAGCTATATCAAGCTGATCATCATTGGGTAAAGCAGTAAAATATGGTTGAATCAGATATTTTAATTTTTTCTTCTCTCGTTCAGAAATATCATAGGCCTGATCTACTTCAGACTGAATATATGCCAGGTCTTCAGCATATCTTTTTTTGCGTTCCTCAAGATGTGCTAAATTCCAATGTAATTCCTCTAATTCATTTTCGATTTTAATTTTTCGCATTTCATATTCGCGTGTCATCTGTTGATTTTTTTTAACTTGAGTTTCCTGCTTTTTCTCCAAGAAAAAATAAATTCCGACCATGATAAAAGGTAAAAGAACCGCCAAAACAATTAGGAATGCCGAAAAACCTGCAGCTTTACTACGCAGTAAAATACCGCCCAGCAGGAAGAATGCTTCTAATATAATTAAGGGAACGAATGAAATCAGGGATATCTTTTTTGCTGATTTCACTCTGACAGGTTGTCTTTGCAAAGTGTTTTTTTGTAAATATTGCAAACGGCTTGTTTCGTCAAGAATAGTCGCCTTTTTCTGTTCAATTTGTTTGGCAAAACTCTCCTGTTCGATCATTCTTTTTTTCAGTAAATTACTTTTGATTTCATATTCACTTGAAGCATAGGCTAATCTCTGCCTTTGTTCAGCAATTTCAGTCAGATCTTTTACGGTAACCGATTTATTTTTCAGAACATTATCTGCTAACTGATTTTCCTGATTTAATTGCTCTTCACGATATTTCAGTTCCCTGGCAAGTTTTAAATATTCCTGATAATTTTCCGCTATTTTCAATTTTTGATGCTGGATAGTTTGTAAATCTAAAGAGTGTTCTTTAGCCTCAAGCTCTATCAGCTCATCCTCAATTTTCTCAATACTCTGATTGATTTCAGAAATTAAAGCATCTCTTTCGAGCATTTGTTGTATTTGAATCTGCAATTCATCTCTTTGTCGTCGCAGATCATAAATGTATCCTCTATTACCTTGTTTGTTTAACAAATATTTTTTTGATTGTTCTAATCTGTTTTTTATTTCATCAAAAGACCAATCATATTCGGCCAAGCCGACTTTACGGTTGATTTTATCCTCAAAATCTTTTAACTGAATATTATCCACCCCAGGTGATTCAATAAATGCGGTATTGACGAATTCCGTTTCAGAGATCCCGAATAATTCAAATCCGGGCTGCTCGGGATTTTTTAAAATAATGGTCTGCCCGTCCGCATCATTGAGCAAAGTGCTCTGGTCCTGTGCTTTTTGCTCGGCAAACGTTTTCTCCAAACGATAGCGTATACCCTGATGGGTAAAGACAACAGTTCCGCCCATTTGTTCACCTGACCAAGGCATATATTTTTTCCTTTGATTCGTTTCAATTGAGCGGCCATTTCTACCAAAACCATAAAACATGACTTTGATAAATTGTTGAATCGTCGTTTTGCCTGATTCATTGGCACCGTAAATCACCTGGAAATCCGGCTCGAAATTCATAGAAAAGTTTGATAAGCCACCGAAATTTTTAATATAAAGCCGATTAATTCTCATAAATATCCAATTCTCGCTCTGCCGCCTGCATTGTATAATAATAGCCCTGTTCAATTAATTTTGTTGCCGTCTGCATATTTACATCCTGTAAGTTCAGAGAACGCAATACCTGATGCAGCAAATCGGGTCTGGTCGCTAATAGTTTGGCATATCTGGCAACATCACCTCGCAGAGAATGCTCTGTCAACAAGGCGATTTGATCAATTTTCATTTTACTCAAATCTTGTATTTCTGCATAAAAAAATAATTGCTGCATTCTTTCTGATAATAGATGAATATTGATATTTTTGGAATAAAAACCTTGTAAAAATAATTTACAACAATCGAATTCTCCAATTTCCCTCCCTATTTTTTGCAGAAGAGATTCGATCAGAGTATCCGTTAAAGAACTGTAAGCAACATTTTCAAAATGTTCCATGGCCAAAGGAATTTGATAAAAACGCGGACTATTTAAAATTTTAAAAGACCAATTCACGGTCTGACTTCGCTCGTCAATTTGTAATAAATAGATACCTTTTTCACCTAATTCATCAAATCCTCTGCCTTGTACACCGCCGCTGTAAATACAAGGAATTCCTTTTTTCGTATATTGAACTTCCGGCGGATTATGAATATGACCCAATAAGGCTGCTTGAAAATGCAAGTGATCGATGACCTCAGGATCGATCGGATTATAGTTCGATCTTGCATCAAATAAATCTCCATGTTGAACTAAAATATTTAGAGCAGCCTTGTCATTTTCATATGACAGAATATCTTCCCTGCTCCATAAAGGAACAGTGGAGGATTGACTATAAAAAGGTTTACCCCAAAAAGCAATTTGTTTTTGCTCAAAATAGAATTTTTCTCTCTTAGGTTGAAAAATATGCACATTGTCCAAAGCATCGAACTGATCCCAATAGCTCCCCGGAAACCAATAATCGTGATTACCGGGACTGATGATGATTGGAATATCTTTTAAGGCTGAAAACTCTTGAATAAGAAGTTGAATTGTCTGTTCCTTAATATGAATAGAATCGAAAAGGTCACCGGAAATTGTAATAAAATCAACATTCTCACTTTTGGCAATTTGCATGATCTGATGCAGGACAGCTAATTGTTCATTTTGCATGCTGTGCTTTCGGGCTAAAGGCAAGTATGCAAAAGTCGTTTCCAGATGTAAATCTGCCATATGTAAAATAGAAATCATTTACCTGAACTGCCTCTTCATTATGTTAAGAAATCAATGAATATGCTTAAACTTTTAGATTAGATTAACAATATTGCCCGACCATGTCAAAAGGCGAGTATAATGAGATATAATATAAATAATTCAGCAGAACAGATTGGAGAAAACATGAACCGGCAACCCCAAAGATGGACTATTGATCATCGCATCGCAGATATTTTAGAATCTGATTTTGGATATGAACTGCTTAAATTCATTACTTATTTTTCCAAAAAATCCGTGAAAGATTTAGATAAGTTTTATATTCGTTCATTACCTTTAAGATCATATCCGATTATCAGCCGTTTATCCGGTGTGGAATTTGATAACCGTCTGATTGCCTGGTTGATTGAAAAGCTGAATCAGGAAAAATTTTTTCAAAATCCTCTGCCGGTAAATAAGCATTTTGAAAAAAGATGGTGGAAAGATGCCGTTATTTATCATATTTTTGTTCCCAGCTTTTCTGATTCCGATCAGGACGGTATCGGTGATCTGCGTGGCATTATCAATAATTTTGAATATTTATTAAGCTTAAATGTAAATGCGCTTTTATTAAGTCCTATTTTTGACACGCCGTTTTATGATACCGGCTATGATGTAAAAAATTACCAAGAGATCTATGAAAAATTTGGTGATAAAAAAGATTTGGCAGAATTGATCACTCTCTGTCATCACCATAAAATCAAAGTCATTTTAACGTTCCCGATGAATCAGACTTCAGATGAACATCAGTGGTTTTTAGAGGAAACAAAACCATCTTTCCGGAGCAATGGAAATTCTGAATTTCAAAGTAATAAAGCTTCTCAAAATTATTATATTGCTCGAAATATTCCTAATAATTGGCAGTCTTTATACGGCGATTCCGCCTGGCTTTATGAACGCAATACGAAAAAATATTATTTACATTTAAAGAGTCAAAAACAAATTGAATTGAATTGGCATAATCCGAAATTAAGAGCAAAGATGATTGAGGGCATGAAATACTGGAAAACTTTTGGGATTGACGGCATTTTTATGGAATCTTCCAGCTTCATCGCCAAAAATAAATCTTTCCGGGACGGTAATAAAATTATCGGGAATTTAACCGGTATCAGCGGTCTGGAACAATATACATTTCAACCGGAATTATTGCTTTGGCTCAATGAGATTTACAGGGAATTAAAAACTGACGATCCTGATTTTCTCTTGATTTCAGATAATCAAAAAGTCAATCATTTTCTTTTGCAATTTTTAAGCGGAGATGCTACACAAAGAAGTGATTTGGGATTGTCTTATGCGCAATATGATCATCCGCAGATGGAGGACATGCTCGCTCATAAAATTTCTTTACAGCATTTAAATGAAACCTGGGTGAAGATGCAGAATGCTGCCAATCACTCCTATTGGCCTGTATTATTTTGTGAAGATCCCAATCATCCGAGAATCGTCAGTCTTGTGAGCAATGATGCATCCTATCGTGCGACAATTGCTAAATTGATCGCCACGATGCTATTGACAGCAAAGGGTACCGTATTGCTCTATCAAGGGCAGGAACTCGGACAAATCAACGCTCCATTTCATCATATTGAGCAGATCAGAGATCGGGCAACATTAAGTCGCTATGAGAAAATAAATGAAAGTCCGATCGTCTTCGATAATTCGAGCAAGGTTGAGCGAATTTTGAATAGTAGCAAAGATCATGCCAGAGTACCAATTGCCTTCGATGAAACGATCAATAACGGTTTTTCTCAAAGTGAAACAACCTGGATTGATTGTTTTTCCGACTCTGGAATGACTATCAATGAACAAACAAATGATTCTCACTCCGTGCTCAATTATTATCGGGCTTTAATTTCTTTGCGTTTACATTTTTCAACTTTTATTAAAGGCAAATCATATGCTTTGAGTAAAAAAAATAAAAATATAATGCGTACTTTGCGTTTTGATCAACAACATGCTTTTTATATTGAAATAAATTTAACAGATGAAAATCTGAATGTTGAGGGCATCAGTACAAAACAGCTGGAAAAAATCCATGAAGCGGAAAATTTAGATTATGAATTTCCCAGACGCATTGACAATACCATTTTATTATCAAATTATCCGGATCGAAATCAACAGGAAATTCGTAAGAATATAGATTTAAGACCCTATGAAGCCTTTATCGCCAAGTTATATTAAAGGGTAAACCTTGAATAGTTCATGCAGTAATTTTTGTTTAACAAAAATACTCCCTTTCCGTACAATTTAATATTCATAAGCAAATCCCTCCTGATTTGTTGAAAACAGGAGGGATTTATTCTGCTGAATATTACCGATATAAATAATTTAGTTTTCCTGATCGGATCTCAAATGGCAATTCTTATACTTTTTACCACTGCCGCACCAACAAGGATCATTTCTGCCTGGCATTATTTTCTTTTTCACCGGTTGTGCTTTATCGTTTGCCGGAGCAGCCTGCCCGCTTCCGGTATTCATCATCTTCGCAAAATTAGCCGCCTTTTTCGTTGCCTGCATATCTTGTTGCATATTATTTTGCGCCATACTGTTACGATTTCTCTCTACATCAATTTTGGCACGCATCAACAGACGAACACCATCCTCCTGTATCCCTGAAGTCATGGCCTCAAACATCTCAAAACCTTCACGTTTATATTCCATGACCGGGTCTTGTTGTGCATAACCTCTGATGGAAACGGAATCTCTGAGATTATCCATGGCATCAATATGATCCATCCAGTAATTATCAACCGTTTTTAATAAAATATATCTTTCGGCTTCATATAAAATATCCATGGAACCGAGATACTCGGCTTTTTCCTGTAAAACAGTCAGAGCTTCTTCATAGATCTCCTGACCTAATTGCTCAATATCACCGGAACCTTCCAGAGATTCAAGTTTCATAACAGCAGGAAAAGATCCGAGCACATCTTTTAATTGATTCGTCAAACCCAATAAATCCCAATTTTCCACTTGATTGGAACCATGAGTGAACATGTTAAAGGCATTGGAAATATAATTGCTGATATTACGCAGGAAATAATCATGCACATTTTCACCTTCCAATACCTGGCGTCTTTGTTCATAGATCAAATTCCTTTGCTGATTCATCACATCATCATATTCCAAAACACTCTTTCTGATGGCAAAGTTGCGACCTTCCATATTCTTTTGTGCAGATTCAATCATACGGGTCAGCATGGCATGCTCAACTTCCATGTCTTCATCGATTTTTAGAGATTCGAAAACACGTTCCATCCTTTCGCCACCGAATAAACGTAATAGATCATCTTCAAAAGCCAGATAGAATTTGCTGGTACCCGGATCCCCTTGACGACCGGCACGACCGCGCAGCTGATTATCAATACGTCTTGATTCATGCCGCTCTGTACCGATAATATAAAGCCCGCCACTTGCAATCACCTTTTGTTTTTCATCGGCAATTTCATGTTCGAATCTTTGTTCCAATTCCTGGAATAAAGCTCTTGCCTTTAAAATAGTTTCATCATCTGTGATATTAAAAGAATCAGCTTGTTCTATTAATTCCTCATCATAGCCAAGCTTTCTCATCTCCTGCTTAGCCATAAATTCACTGTTGCCACCGAGCATAATATCGGTACCACGACCCGCCATATTGGTTGAAATCGTCACCGCTCCGAAACGACCTGCTTGTGATACAATTTCGGCTTCTCTTTGATGCTGTTTAGCATTCAAAACATTGTGTTTAATACCCGCCTTCGTAAATAAAGAGGAAAGAATTTCTGATTTTTCAACAGATACCGTACCGATTAAAATCGGCTGTCCTGTGGCATGAATTTGCTTTACCGATTCAATAATTGCCTTATATTTACCTTTTTCCGTTTTATAGACAGAATCAGATAGATCCTGACGAATCATCGGTTTATTAGTCGGTATGCTGATCACATCAAGTTTATAAATCTCTCTGAATTCATCTTCTTCGGTCATTGCGGTACCGGTCATACCCGATAATTTTTTATACATTCTGAAATAATTTTGGAAAGTGATCGTCGCCAAAGTTTTACTTTCCTTTTCAACTTTCACGCCTTCTTTTGCTTCAATTGCCTGATGCAAGCCGTTGCTGTATCTTCTGCCTGGCATCAAACGACCTGTGTTTTCATCTACAATGACCACTTCATTATCTTTTACGATATAGTCCTGATCACGGAACATCGTACCATGTGCTTTCAGAGCATTATTGATATGATGATTGATCAAATAGTTTTCCGAATCCGTCAAATTTTCCAGACCAAAAAAGCGTTCTGCTTTACGCACACCTTGATCGGTCAAAACAGAAGTTTTTGCTTTTTCATCAACAATGTAATCGGCATCACCCTCGAAAACAGCTCTTTCATCAGCGGACATTTTATCATCAGTTTCTTTGAAAACTTTGCCTTTCAAACCGGCAACTAATTGATTTGCCTGACGATATAAATCAGAAGATTCCCCGCTTGAACCTGAAATAATCAGAGGTGTTCTGGCTTCATCAATCAAAATACTGTCGACCTCATCGACGATGGCAAAATGTAACTCTCTCTGCACCAAATTTTCCAGAGAGGTAACCATATTATCTCTTAGATAATCAAAACCGAATTCATTATTTGTACCATAGGTAATATCCGCCTGATAGGCCTTTTGTTTTTCCTCTTTCGTTTTACCATGAATCACAAGCCCTACGGATAAACCCAGATAGCGGTAAATTTTACCCATCCACTCGCTGTCACGCTCCGCCAAGTAATCATTGACCGTCACAACATGAACACCCTTACCCGCCAGAGCATTCAAATAAACCGGCAAGGTAGCTACCAAAGTTTTACCTTCACCTGTCTTCATCTCGGCAATACGTCCTTGATGGAGAATGATACCACCGATGATAGTTGCCTTATCTCCAATCCTTGTTCCCACCTT